>CAYWDQ010000034.1:0-25886 GCA_964457065.1 uncultured Acidimicrobiaceae bacterium
TGGCGTGGATGGCCGACCGGCTGACCGGGCATCCGTGGAAGTGCTTCGAGCAGCCACTCGCCCTCACCAACGAGGAGGTCCTCTGGGCGATACCGCAGTACCATATCGTCTGCACGTCGACGTTGGCGACGCGGGATGCAGGGCTCATGACGAAGGCCCGCTCCGAGAATCGCCTGTGGGACGTCAACACGGGCCATGATCTGATGATCACCGAGCCGGGCGCGGTCGCGGCAGCTCTCCTGCAGGTCGCGGCCAGGTGAGATCAGAACGCCCGGCGCAGCACATGCTGAGCGAACTCGGCTTCGCGGTGACACGGGTCGGCGAGCACTTCGAAGGCACCGCCACGATCGTCCCCGACATGTGCGTTCCGGGCACCGCCCATTTGCGGACGTCACTCCTCGCCACGTGGGCCGACCACCTCTCCGGCCTGCTCGCCGTGACGGTCGTCGCCCCGCAGGTTCCCGTCACCCTGGGCCTGGAAGTGCATCTCTTTTCCCCCTTACCGGGCACGGGAACGATCCGGTGCGTCGGCACGACACTCAAGGCAGGGCGGTCGATCTTCATGGCAAGGGCCGAATTCAGCGCCGGAGGAGGCAAACCCGTCGCAGTCAGTACAGGGTCGTTCATGACGGCACCTGACCCAACTCTTCGCCTGCCGTCCACGCTGAGCTTCGACGGGCCGCAGCCCGAGCTGCGTCTGCAAGTCCCCTGGGCGGAGCGCGCAGGTTGCGAGCGGCGTGAACCGGGTGTGGCCGTTCTGCCCCGTTCGGACGACGGGCTCAATTCGTCCAACACGGTCAACGGAGGACTGATCGCTCTGGTCGCGGAGGAGGCGGCGCTGTCCTTGTCACCCGGTTCGACCCTGTCATCGCTCAGCCTTCGGTATCTGCGCCCGATCCGTGTCGGTCCGGCGGTGGCGAACGCTGAGGCGCGGTCCGGACTGGTGCAGGTAGAAGTGCGGGACGCCGGGAGTGACAACCGCCTTTCGGTGCTCGCCATCGCGAGGTACTTCGACCGATGAATATCCTCTGCTGATGCTCTTCGGACTCCGATTCGACTTTCGCAACCCGGCATTGGCAGGCAGCGCCATGGCGGACCGCTATCAGGCGGCACTCGAGATGGCGGCGTGGAGCGATCGCCTGGGCTGTGTGAGCATCGCCGTGTCCGAGCACCACGGCTCCCCGGACGGCTACCTCCCGAGCCCGATACCGATGATTGCCGCCATGGCGGCCAAGACGGATGCCGTCCATTTCATGATCGCTGCGCTCATCGTCCCGTTCCACGATCCACTCCGGCTGGCCGAAGACCTGATCGTCCTCGACAACATCAGCCGAGGACGGGTCGATGTGATCATCGGAGCGGGCTACGTGCACGAGGAATTCGCGATGTTCGACGTGCCCATGAACGAGCGGGCCGCACGCGTCACGGAAGCAGTGGTGACGCTCAAGGCCGCGTTCTCGGGTGAGCCGTTCGACTACCGGGGTCGGAAGGTGCACGTCACACCTGGGCCGTACCGTCCCGGTGGCCCCAGCGTCTCACTCGGTGGCAGCAGCGTGGCGGCCGCCCGGCGGGCAGCTCGCATCGCCGACGGTTTTGTCCCCTCCGACCCGGGGGTATGGGAGCCCTACCGGGACGAGGTGCTCAAGCTCGGACGACCCGATCCCGGACCGTGTCCGACCGGTCCGACCACCGTGGTCGCGCTGGCCGTGGACGCGGACGAAGGATGGCAGCGCATGGCGCCGTTCTTCCTCCACGAGATGAATGCGTACGGGCTCTGGCAGGCCCAGGATGGCCTGGCGAACCCGTACCGGACGGTGGCCGACACCGACGAGCTGCGGGCGACCGGGAGGTACCGGGTGCTGACCCCGGCGCAATTCGTCGCCGAGGAGCAGACGTCCCCACAGGGCTTCGTCATGCTCCACCCGCTGTGCGGGGGCATGCCGGTCGACTTGGCATGGTCGAGCCTGCACCTCTTCGAGCACGAGGTGCTCCCAGCCTTGGGCTGACCGGGGCAGGGATCCTCACCGTCGCCCCGTCCTTCACGGGTGCGGCGGGAGTAGAACATTGGGATTCATGATGCCGGCAGGATCGAGTGCGCTCTTCACCTGACGGAAGGCGGTCAGCTCCGCCTCACTGCGGTTGAGGTGAAGCCAGGGCCGCTTGGCCGTCCCGATGCCGTGTTCGGAGCTGATGCTGCCACCGAGCTCCGCGACGTGGTTCAGGATGCGGTCGTCCACCGTCAGATCGTCCGGGGCGACACCGGTCACGTTGACGTGAACGTTGCCGTCTCCGGCATGGCCGAACAACCACGTTTCCGCCAGGTGGTCGGCGCCCTTGACGATATCGGGCACACCATCGATGAAAGATGCCAGGAGCGATGCGGGTAGCGTCACGTCGAACTTGTGGGGTGCACCCAATGTGTTGATCGCCTCGGTGTGCCCCTCGCGGTAGCGCCAGAGTTGCGCCCTTCGGGGAGCATCAGTGGCAACGGCGACATCCTCAACGGCGGCGATGGACCCGATGACGTCCGCCATGGCGGGCATGGGGTCATGCTGTGCCGCAGCTTCGGCCAAGAGGTAGGCCGCGTGCTCTCCGGTGAACGGTCCAGGGGTGCCGGTCACGCGGCACACGAGGTCCAAGCCCCGCTGGAGGAACAGCTCGAGCGATTGCAGTTCGGGCAGGGACCGGCGCAGCAGGGAGGCCGCGTCGACCGCGGCCGCAGTGGAGGAGAACGCGAGGATCGAGGTAACGCGCTCTGGGGCGGACGGCACCAAGCACACCCGGACAGCTGTCACCACTCCGAGCGTTCCTTCGCTGCCACAGAGCAGCCCTGCGAGGTCGTATCCCGTGTTGTCCTTGATCAGTCCACGCATATGCGAGATGGTGCCGCCGGTCCCGAGGACGGCTTCACAGCCCACGAGCTGCGCCCTCGTGGGGCCATGGCGGAGCACCTGCAGCCCACCGGCGTTGGTGGCGATGGTGCCCCCGATCGTTGCGCTGTCACGACTGCCGAGGTCGACGCCGTAGGCCCACCCTGCGGCCGTCGCGGCCGCCTGCACGTCGGCCACCGTCGTCCCTGCGCCGGCAGACAGCTGGCCACCCAGCGCGTCCACATCGCGAACCCCGGCCAGCCGCCTGAGACTGAGCACGACCTCGCCTTCGAGGGGGACGCTCCCACCGACGAGACCCGTGTTGCCCCCCTGGGGCACCAGGGCGACACCCGTTTCTCTGCAGAGATCAACCACGGCCGCGACCTCACGGCTGTCTCCGGGCCGGACGACGGCTGCCGGTTGACCGATGAAGCGCCCGGTCCAGTCGATGGCGTACGGCGCCATCACCTCCGGCTCGACGATCAGGTGCCCCGGTCCCACGATGTCGCGGAGTTGCTGCAACAGGCGCGTCGACACACCTTCATCCTCGCGCGATGGTGCGCCGACGGACTCGGCCGGGGTCGGAGGAGTGGTCCCGTCGAGACGCGAGATCCAACTTTCGGAGTCAGGCTCGTGCCGCGAGGATGGACTGACCCTCGCCGGCCAGATCGCTCAGGGCGGCGGGTCGGCCCGCCATGGCCAGGATCAGCGAGATGAGTGGCCCGGAGAGCTCGGGTCCGTCCCCATGTGCCCAATCGCAGTCGGTGGCCCGAAGACGGAGGCCGGTGATCCGCCGCTTCGATCCGATGAGGATGTTCGTCTTCTTGTAGTTGTCCGCGACGGCGACGAGGGCTGGTTCGGGGGACCGGTGTCGGAGATCCAACGGCCGGCGGATGTCCTCGCCGTGGACGACGATCTCGCCCAGCATCGCGATCACGGGCGCGGGCGGGTGGTTCGTCGTCGTCGTCCGCGCCCGGAGGCGGCGCACGAGATCCTCCGGGCTGAGCACGCCCAGGCGCTTCGCACCTCGGTCCGCGAAGACGTTGAATCGAAAGCGGGCCGCCGCCAGCTCCTTGTAGAAATTCGACGGAGTCTGCTCGGCCGCGGCCAGGATGTGCCCTGCGGTGTCCTGCACCGACCAGCCATCGCACCAAGAGGGCCGCGCCCATTGTGCAGCGGAGAGGCCGCTCCACGTGTCCGCCATGTCCGCTCGCTCCGCATGGATGTGCGTCCAGACTTCTTGGGTTCTCATGAAGCCGGCTCAGCCACCCGGCACCGTGTCGGGCCCCGCTCGACCACCGCTGGCAACCACGGCAAGGCGTCCCAGGTAGTGATCCCAACCGCCGGTGTGGTCGGAAACTGCATCGGCGGGGAGCCCGCTGTGCACGAGGCGGACCCGGGTCTTGTCTCCCTCGGGGATGAGCCGGATCTCGACCTGCGTCGACCCCGGTGGGATCGGGTGGTCGGGTTGATCCCAACCGAACGTGAAGACCACCCTCTCGTTCGGCACGACTTCGACGTACTCCCCGGCGGCCTGATGCACCCCGCCGGCCAGCACCCGGTAGACGCCGCCAGGCCGCGGGTCGAGCTCCGCAGTGGTGCCGTTCCACTCGACGTGCTTCTCCGGAATGGTCAGGTATTCGTAGATCGTCGCCGGGCTGGCGTCGATCACGATCTCACGTATCAGTTCGGCCATCTCTGCTCTCCCTCTGGGCTTGAGCGGCTTCCGCAACGTCACGCAATCGCTCCAGACCCGTTGTCCAGTAATCGTCCAGAAACTCCCGGAGCCTCGCCATCTCGTGATGATTCGACCGATAGAGGCGCCGGGTGCCCTCCCTGCGTTCGTGCACCAGGCCCGCCTCTCGCAGGACGCTGAGATGCTGGGAGATCGCCGACCGGGTCACCTCGGTGAAGCGGGTCGCGATCGCCGTGGCCGGCAACTCCTCCGACCAGACCAGCCGCAGGATCTCTCGCCGGCGAGGCTCAGCCAGCGCCTTGAGTGCCGCATCCATGGGTTGAAGCGTAAGCTATTGCTAACGTAAGTGTCAACTGAAATATCCACCCGACGGCGAGTGGAACCGGACGAGGCCTCGCCAAAATGAGAAACACCGTGCCCGCACTTGCCGGCCCATTAGCTTTTCGTGCGTGCCATCACACCCCTACGGTGGCGTGGCCATCGCCGGCGTCCACAACACGGCGCAGGCGCGCACACTTCCGGATCACGATTCGACGTCGATTGCACTGGTCGGGGCGCTGGGAGCCCTCGCCGACGCCGGCATCGCACCGCACGATGTCGACGGTGTCGTGGGCGCGGAGTGCGCACAGATCGCCCTCGAGCTCGGACTCGGTCCCTGCACACGACGACCGACCTCACTCGGGATCCCGGCACTCCTCGACGCCGCGTCCCTGATCGTCACGGGCCAGTGCAGCGTCGTCCTGGTTGCGGCAGGAGGCGCCGGCATCCACCGCGACCGGGCCTCCACCGCGCCCTGGACGCGGCCGACCAACGAGCTCGTCGTCGGGTACGGGCTGTTCACGGCGGCCGAATTCGCACTCATGGCGCGGCGGCACATGCTCACCTACGGCACCACGCCGGAACAGCTGGCCACCGTGGCGGCCACTATCCGCAACAACGGGCATGTGAATCCGGAGGCCGTCTACTACGGGCGGGGCCCGTTCTCCCCCGAGGACATCCTGGAGTCGCGCATGATCGCCGATCCCTTTCACCTCCTCGACTGCGCCACGACGTCGGAAGGTGGCTGTGCCATGGTGCTCGTGGCATCGGAGCGGGCCGGCGACTGCAGGGCGCCGCTGTGGATTCTCGGCGGGGCCAGCGACTCTTTCGGGCCCGCATACACGGTGGCGCCGGTGTGGGACTTCCAGCCCCGAGCCGACGCGCCGCCCGCCGGGCTCGTGGGAGCGCGGGCGGCCCGGATGGCCTTTGCGACGGCCGGTCTCACGCCGGCCGATGTCGACGTGGCCGAGCTCTACGACCCGTTCTCCTTCGAGATCATCAGGCAGCTCGAGGCGTTCGGCTTCTGCGCGCCGGGTGAGGGCGGTCCGTTCGTCGAGGACGGGAACATCGGGGCCGGCGCCCGTCTCCCCGTCACCACCGACGGCGGGACGATGTCGTTCAGCCATCCGGGGATCAATGCCCAGCAGCTGCAGCGCGTCATCAGGGCCGCCCAACAGCTCCGCGGTTCCTGCGTCACGAACCAGGTCGGTGGAGCAGAGGTCGCGCTGTGCTCCAATGGTGGCTCCGGTGCCTTGTTCTGTGACGTCCTCCTCCTGGGTCGGGAGCAGCCATGAGCCCGTTGCTGCCCCAGCCTGTGGGGATCCCCGCCCCACGCCCGAGCCGCCACAGCGAGGCCTACTGGGACGGATGCCGTCGGCACCAACTGCTCTACCAGCAGTGCGCCCGGTGCGGCTATCGCGGTCTTGCCGCCTTCACCGTGTGTGCGCAGTGCCATGCGACGTCCCCCGTCTGGGAGACGAGCGCCGGGACAGGGTCCCTCTACAGCTGGTCGGTGGTCTGGCGCCCGCCCGACCCCTCGTTCAGCGTGCCCTACGCTCCGGCCGTGGTACGCCTGGACGAGGGATTCTGGATGCTGAGCGCCGTCATCGGTTGCGAGCCCGAGGAGCTGCACGATGGCCTGCGGCTGGAGGTCGAGTTCCATCCCGCCAACGGCGAGATCACCCTGCCGTACTTCGCTCCGACGCGAAACCCGGCGCTTCGATAGCCGAGGAGGACCACGACCGGCCGGTTCACGGTTTGAGGGACGTGCTGCACTCATCGTCGGACTCCCGCCTGTCCCGTTCTTCGGTCAGGGCGGCGCGGTTGAACTTCATGACGTCGTTCCTCGGGATGGCCTCCACCATCTCCACCGTCTTCGGAACCTTGTACGCGGCGAGTCGGGTCTTGGCGAAGTCGATGATGTCGTCGGGAGCGGGGGCGTCGCTCGGATCGACGGGCTGGACGATGGCGTGCACCCGGCGGCCCCACTCGGGATCCCGCAAGCCGACGACGACGACGTCTGCGATCGCCGGATGCTCGCTGAGCGCAGCCTCGACCTCTGCCGGGAAGACGTTGACGGCCCCGGTCACGATCATGTCGACCCGCCGATCGGCCACGTAGAGGTAGTCATCTTCGTCGAGCCAGCCCATGTCACCGACGGTCACGAATCCGTCCTCGGTCGGGCGCATCGGCTCCACGTCCCCACCCATGTACGTCGCCTCCGGTCCGGAAGGCCTCCGCATGTAGATGCCGCCGATCTCTCCTACCCCCAGCGTCTTTCCCCCTTCACCGATGATGCGAATGTCCGTGCCCATGTAGCCGCGACCCACGGTCCCCGGGTGCTGCAGCCACTCGTCCCCCCGGCAGCACACGTATCCGTGCCTCTCGGAGGCGCCATAGGTCACGAAGAAGTGCTCGGGCCCGACCAGTTCACACCAGCGCCGGCCGAGCCAGACCGGCAGCAGGGCCGCCCCCTGCTGCACCCAGTCGAGCGACGACAGGTCCCGCCGGTCGATGTCGGGCACCTGGACCAGACGCTGCAGCATCGGGGTCGCTCCGACGAATCCGCTCACGCGGTGGTCTTCGATCAGATCGAGCACCCGCTGCGCATCGAAGCGCTCGAGCAGGACGACCTCGACTCCGGACATGAGGTTCCTGGTCGCCGTGAAACCGTTCGAATGGTAGAGGGGCGCCGGGATCAGCACTCGCTGTGGCCGGGGTAACGGCCCGTACGACTCCACCGCCGCTGCCGCCGACGCTCCGTCGACATACCGACCGGGATTCTTCATGAGGATGACCTTGGGCGTGCCGGTCGACCCCGAGCTGCAGATCCCCCATCCGTGAGGCGGCGTCACCTCCGGCAGGGGATCGGTCGAAGCCGACATCCCCTCCTCGAACAGATCCACGTGCGCAGCATCCACGATCAGGCGGGGACTGATCACCGCCAACACCCGGTCCCGTTCCCACTCGGGAAGGTTCCACCGCATCGGGACCACTACTGCACCCACCTTCCACCCCGCGAACGTCGCCACGAGGTGCTCCGGTGAGTTGGGGAGGGAGATCGCCATGCGGTCGCCCACCCCGAGGCCCCGCGTGCTCAGCACTCGGGCCAGCTGCGTCGACCGCTCGTCGAGCTCACCGAACGAGACCCTTCGCTCGCTGCCGTCCTCGGCGGCGAACACGATGCCGACCCGGTCCGGGTCCGCCTGGGCAACCCGATGGATCTGGGTTCCGAAGGGCACGCCCGTGGACGTCAACGTCCCCCATTCCACGCTGCCGCCGACGTGGGAGAGCCGCTCATCACACTCGGGGCAGACCGAGGCCCCGCTGAGCGATGATGTTCCGCTGGATCTCGCTCGTGCCGCCGTAGGTCGTCGTTCCGAGTGCGAACCGGTACGAATACTCTGCGATCCCGTGTGCAACGGCGGCGGGGTCTCCGTCAGCTCGGATGCCGTCCGGCCCGAGCATGTCCATGAAATCAGCCGATTGCCTGGTCAGCGCCTCGGTGGCGAACAGCTTGGCCATCGACCCCTCGACACCGGGGAGTGTCCCCGCATTCTGGACCCAGGCGCAGCGACGGGCCAGCAGGGTGCTGACCTCGATCTCTGCAGCCGCCCGACCGAGACGAGCCTGCACATCGGCGTCCTCGGATTTCGCACGCCCCGCATCGTCCACGGAGGCGAGTGCCCATCGTTCCATCGCACGAAGCAGCCGACGTGAATCACCCCCCTGAGGCAATGATCGCTCGAAGGTGAGGCCGACCGTCATGATGTCCCAGCCTCCGTCGACCTCGCCGATCCTCAGGGAGTCGTCCACCCGGACGTCGGAGTAGAACGTCAGGTTCGTCCTCTCACCGGACACCGTGAACACGGGCTGAATCTCCACACCCGGTTGGCGCAGAGGCACGAGGAACGTCGTGAGACCCTTGTGCTTGGCCACCTCCGGGTTCGTCCGCGTCAGTAGGAACACGTAGTCCGCCTCCTGCGCATTGGTCGTGAACATCTTTTGTCCGTTGATCACCCACTCCTCGCCATCGCGCACGGCGCGGGTCTGCGCCGCAGCGACGTCGGATCCCGCTTCTGGTTCGGTGAACCCGAGCACGATGACGATCTCTCCTGCGAGAGCTTGCGGCACGATCAGGCGCTTCTGCTCTTCCGTCCCCATATGCCGAATGACGTTGGCCACCATGAGTGTCGTGCTGCCGGCATAGGTCGGCGCCCCGGCCGTCTGGAACTCCTCGGCCATCGCCAACACCTCGAGAGCGTCGCGACCTTGGCCGCCGTACTCCACCGGCCAACCGGGTGCCAGCATTCCGTGCTCCACGCGGGCCTTGTGGAAGTCCCGGTCATGATGCACCCCGGTGCTGTGCATCCGCTCTCGGACGTCCTCTGTGAAATTGTCGTCCAGGAAGCGCCTGGCCTCGTCGCGTAGCGCGTCACTGCCCTCGCCCAGACGGAAGTCCATCGCTAGAGGCCGCTTCCCACCGCGGAGAGTCGCTCGACCGCCCCCCGTGCGTACATGTGCGTCGGCTCCCCGAACACCGCAGGCCATGCTCTCGCCCGACGGAAGTAGAGCTGGATGTCGAACTCGAGCATGAAGCCGTATCCGCCGTGATAATGGAGACTGCGATAACTGGCCTCGCGGGCAGCCTCGGCACAGAATCCGCACGAGAAGCACGCCAATTCCCTGGCCCGGGCCGCTTCATCGTCGGCCGCCCATGCCGCTTCACGGGCGATGAGCTTGCCCCCCTCCACGGCCGTCGCCGCGTCGGCCAATCCGTGGGCAACGGCCTGGAATGACCCGATCGGGACTCCGAAGGCGTGCCGCTCCTTCGCATAGTCCACCCCGAGCTCGATTGAGCGGGACCCGACGCCGACGAGCGCGTTCGCCATGAGCACGAGCCAATCGTCGCGTGCGCTCTCGAAGAGTTGCTCCGCCGGCTCGCCCGACTCCAACACCACGGATCCCGAATCGACGGCGATGTCGGCGAGTGGCATCGACCCCGTGTTGGGCACCGGGCGCGCCCGATCCACGATGGCCACGCACTTCAGCTGCCCCTGGTCGAAGAAGATCACCTCGTCGGCCGCCGACCCACCCGGTACGAGCGCCAGCACCCCGCCCCGTGGCGGATGCAGCGCAATGGTCACCAGATGATCGCCGCCAAGGGCCCGGCCGAGGGCCGCGGCCGCGGCATGACCGCCGGTCCGCGCCAGCAACCGCGCCGCGACCTGCGCCTCGATCAGGGGAGCGGGTGCGAGGTAGCTGCCGTGTTGCTCGGCGACAAGGGCCATGTCGAGCAAGGACGCGTCCCAGCCGCCCGATTGCTCGTCGATCGCCATCTCGAGGGCACCCATGGTCCGCAACGACGCCCACAGGTCGGCATCGTGACCGGACGACTCGGCGGCCCGTACCCGCTCCACCGGGCACTCCTTGGCATAGAACGCAGAAAAGGCGTCGATGAGTTGTTGCTGCTCTTCCGAGGGGTTCAGATCCATTGCGCGTCTTCTGGCCGCGGGCTCAGCGGTAGTCGGCCGGCTCGCCCTCGAGGATCACGGTCTTCGTCTCGAGGAAGGGAAGGAGCCCCTCCGTGCCACCCTCACGGCCGATGCCCGACTGCTTGAAGCCCCCGAAGGCGACGCCGAAGTCGGTGCGGAATGCGTTGTGGCCGACGGTCCCGGAGCGCAGACGGCGGGCAACGTCCCGGGCCCGGTCCACGTCGTGGGTGAACACCGAGGCGTTGAGCCCGTAGATGGTGTCGTTGGCGGTGGCCACAATCTGATCTTCGCCTCCGACCGGGATCACGCTCAGCACCGGGCCGAAGATCTCCTCCTGGGCGATCGTCGACGAGTTCTCCACGTTGGCGAACACCGTCGGCTCGACGTAGTAGCCCCGATCGAGATCCTTGGGTCGTGCGCCGCCAGTGACCAGAGTCGCCCCCTCCTCGATCCCCGTCGCGATGTAGCCCTCGACCCGGTCACGTTGACGGCTGGAGACGAGCGGCCCCATCTGCGTCGCGGCGTCAAAGGGGTCACCGACCCGCACCTGCGAGAAGGCGCTCGCCAATGCGTCGACCAACTCGTCGTGGCGCCCGCGGCTGACCACGATCCGCGTCAGCGAGGAGCAGACCTGTCCCGCGAGCATGCATTCCGCACTGGCCAGGGTCGCGGCGGCCTCGTTCAGATCCATGTCGTCCAGGATCAGGGCCGCCGACTTGCCACCCAGTTCCAGGGTGCAGCGGGCGATCCGCTCGCCGCAGATGGATGCGATCCGCCGACCGGCCGCGGTCGACCCGGTGAAGGTGATCTTGTCGACGCGGGCGTCTCTCACGAGGAGTTCGGAGACCTCCCGATCGGCGGTGACGACGTTCAGCACTCCCCCGGGAAGGCCCATGGCCTCGGCGATCTCGGCCACCACGTAGGCGTCACCGGGGGCCTCCGGGGAGCACTTCAGCACGACGGTGCACCCGGCGAGGAGGGCTGGAGCAACTTTGTACGTGATGAGGCCGATCGGGGCGTTCCACGGGATGATGGCGCCGACCACCCCCACCGGCTCCCGGACGAGGAGGCCGAACTCGCCCTGCGACGGCCGCACCCTCTCTTCGAAGGGAAAGGTCCCGGCCAGTCCCGCGTAGTAGTCGAACGCGCTCGCAATTCCGGCCGCACCGTACTTGGCGATGACATGGAGGGCACCCGACTCGCGGGGCCATATCTGCCCAATGTCCTCGGCCCTCTCCCGCAGGCCAGTGGCGAAGCCCGTGAGGAACTCGGCCCGTTCGGCGTGGCTCATCCGCGGCCAGGGCCCCTCGTCGAAGGCCCGACGGGCAGCCGTCACCGCTCGGTCGATGTCGGCCGGCTGGGCCTCGGGGACACGGAAGTAGATCTCCTCCGTGGTCGAGTCGATCACGTCGATGGTGGCACTCGAAGAAGGACCGACCCAACTGCCGTCGATGAAGAACCGGTCAGCGTGAAGAAGCGGCACCGCAGTGCCATCTGTCACCGTCATTTGTCATTTCCCCCGATCATGTCGCTGGTCGATAGGCGGAGCCGCGTCCCATCGGGGCCAGCGTAGCCATCCGCCTCATGTGGCATCCGGGTCACGGTTTCGGCGGCAGGTTCTCGCGGTAGGTCACCGGCAACAGCTCGATCAATTGCCCGTCGGGGTCCCGCACGAACAGGGCGGCACCGATGTCGCTGTCCTGGACGATCTGCCCGCCGCATTCGGCCGCCCGCTCAGCCGTAGCCCGCACGTCGTCGACCGAGATGGACAGGTGGGTCAGCCCCGGCTCGTTCATGGTGCGTGCCCGATAGGGCGCCTGCGCTCCGGCCGCGGAGTAGTGCATCAGCTCCAACACGAAGCCGTCGAGGGTCAGATAGGAGGCGGTCACGCCGAGCGGCGGGGTGAGCCCGGTGAGCTTCCCCGTGGGCTGGTCCGGAGGCGAGATCTCGTACCAGGACCTGAAGCCGAACACGTCCTGGTAGAACCGCTTTGAGCGCTCGAGGTCCGTGACGACCTGCCCCGTGTGGTTGTACGTGCCCATTCGCCTCCTCCCTAGGTGCGGAATCGTCGCACAGCTCAGCCGACCGGCGTGAATTCGAGATAGAGCCGGTCGAGGCCGCGGAGCATCCACGTGGGCGTGTACTCCCAGCGACGGGCACCGGCCGGGCCGTGGTGGGACTCCGAGATCCGGATGTCCTCCATCCGACCGAGCAGGCGCTGGAGTGACACGTTCGCCTCGGCACGGGCCAACGGGGCACCGGCACAGGTGTGGATGCCGTGCCCGAAGGCGATGTGCTGGCGACCGTTCTCCCGGTCGAGACGCAGCTCGGCGGGATTCTCGAACTCCCGGGGATCGCGGTTCGCGGCGCTGGGCAGCACCATCACCGTGCTGCCGGCCGGGATGCTGACGTCGTGGACGGTCGTCGGCACCCGGGACAGGCGGAAAGTGCCCTTGATCGGGCTCTCGAGGCGCAGCGCCTCTTCCAGGAACGGTGCGATCAGGCTGCGGTCGTCACGGAGCTGTTGCTGCAACTCGGGGCGGTCGCCCAGGATCTGCAGTGACGTGCTGAGGAGCCGGGCCGTCGTCTCCTGACCAGCCGCGAACAGGTTGGAGGCGATGCGCATCACGTCGTCCACAGGAGGCAACGTGCCGTCGGGAAACGTGGCCGTCGCCAAGCCGGTCATGACGTCATCGCGTGGCTCGCGCCGGCGGTCCTCGATATACGTCGTGAACTGGCCGTAGAGGTACTCCAACGGCTTGTGCGTCATTTCGAGCGAGTCGTGGTGCATGAGCATCTCCAGGAACTCCTCATGGTCTTCTTCGGGCACCCCGAGGAGGTCGGCGATCACCAGCAAGGTGTAGGGCCCCGCGTACTCGCTGACGAACTCGCATCGGCCGCTGGCATGGAACCGGTCGATCTGCCGGTCGGCTAGCCGTCGAAGGGACTCCTCGTTCTCCTTCAGTCGCTTGGGTGTGATCAGGCGCATGAGGAGACCACGGTGGGCGGTGTGCTTCGGGGGATCGTAGGTCGGGAGCTGGTCGCCGAAGGGAAGCGTGTCACGGTAGGTCTCGATGATCTCGGTGACATCATCGCCTTCGAGGGGTACCGGGAACTTGGCGAAGGGACCGATTGCCGAGGTGCAATTCGAGAACGTCGCCTGGTCGTGATAGACGGCGATCGCCTCGTCGTAGCCGGTCACCATGTAGACGTCGCGGAAGGGCTCCTTGCTGACCGGGCACTGTCCACGCAGGTAGTCGAAGTAGGGGTACGGATCCTCGAAGAGATCCTTGGTACGGAAGTAGTCGACGGAATCGAAGGTGTCGTCGCTCAATGGTGCTCCTCGGTCGTGAACGGTGCGTGCGCCGTTCGAATGGATACGGAGGCAGGTGGCCGGCATGCCACGCGGGGTATGTTCCGGTGAGTCGAAAGGAGCCGCCGGACATGGGGCAGGAGCTCGCGGGAAAGGTTGCCATCGTCACCGGCGGGGCGGGCGGAATCGGCCGTGCCACCGCCGAGCTGTTGGCCCAAGAAGGGGCAAGCGTCGTCATCGCCGACATCTCCGTCGAGGACGGCGAGGCGCTGGCGGGCGAACTCGGTGATGCCGCGGCCTTCAAGCAAACCGACGTGTCCGATGCCGATGAGGTCCAGGCGCTGGTCGATTTTGCCGTCAACACGTTCGGTGGCCTTCACGTGATGTTCAACAACGCGGGCATCTCGAGCTCGTTCCGTCGGTTCTTGCGCGACGACCTGCGCGACTACGACCGTGTGATGGCCGTCAATCTGTTCGGTGTGGTCATCGGGACCCAGCGAGCGGCTCGGCACATGGCGGAGCACGGAGGCGGCTCCATCATCAACACCTCGTCGATCGGGGGCCTGACCGGAGGCGGCCCGCCGATCTCGTACCGCACGTCCAAGGCGGCCATTGCCCAGTTCAGCCGCATGGTCGCCACGGATGTCGCCGAATACGGCGTGCGCGTGAATTGCATCGCGCCCGGACACATCGCGACGGGGATCACCAACTACGACCTGGGCCCCACCATTGAGCACGACCAGCCCCTGCAGCGCCGGGGTACCACGCACGACGTCGCAGAGGCTGTGCTCTTCTTGGCGAGCGAGCGGTCGGCCCAGATCACCGGTATCACCGTTCCGGTGGACGGAGGGACCGTGGCCGGGCGCCCCGTCCGCCAGATGACGACGGTCCGGACGACCGCCAATGACGCCGGCTCCGGCTGACAGCTCGCACCGTGGAACGCCGACGTGGAGGTGACCGCGGCGTACGAACGGGCCCGGCACAGGCTTCAACGAGGCGGTGACGACGTCCATTCTCTCAGGCCAACTTGGCCGACCAGCCTCCGTCGACAGGAATGACCGCACCCGTCACCAACGATGCTCGGTCGGAGGCCAGGAACGGGCTCTCGTATTTCGGCTCCGGTCCTGAGCCAGCAGATTCTCATAGACCGGCCTGACGTCAGCGTTGCCGCGCAACTCGGAGCCGTTGGGCAGTGAGCGCCAGGTCGAGTGCTCGAAGAGGGCGGCGACGTCGTCCACATCACCGCTCTCGCGCAGTCGGGCGTATGAGTCCACCAGCCTCGTGATCTCGTCCGCGTCCGACATCTCACGCCTCCGTCACGTGGGTCCGCGACCGGTCCGGACTGCCTCTTCGACCAGCTCGATGACCCAGGTGATGCCGCGAATGGCCCGAGGCGAGTCGATCCGCCAGTCAGCCACGAGGCGCTCGTACGAGGCGACGCTCCAGAGCACGTCGAACATCGCCGCCACGACCTCGCGGTCTTCAGCCGACCATCGTGCGGTCCGGGCGGTGATGGCGCCGAGCAGGGCATCGCGCTGTCGTTGGTTCGCCTCGGCGAGCGTCGGGTCGAGGGGCGGGCGCGGTTCCAGGGGAAAGGACGAGACGTGTTCGAAGATGCGCGCCGCGATGTCGGCGATGTCGTCGAGTTGCATCTCCGCCAGGTCGATCCCGGCCTCCTGCTCGTGACGGTGGATCACCGCATCGCGCAGCCCGCGTTCGTTCCCGAAATATCGGTAGACGGTCCGCTCGTTGACACCGGCGCGCTCGGCGACAGCCCGGATCGTCAACCCCTGCCAATCCCGGATGGACGACTCGTGCAGCAACTCGGCGCCGGCGGTGATGATCCGCTCGCGCGTCTCGGCGGCACGCTCTCGGCGGAGCGCCCCGTTGTAGGGCCGCCGCGGCTGCATCGGCTCCGACAGGTCCGGTTCCGTGGAGGCGCTCACGGCGTCCATTCTGCTCCCCGGCCCTCGCGTTCCGGTGCCTGCTCCGGCTGCCCGGGACGCCGTGAGCCGGAACCGCGAACTTCCGCTGGGCGCCCTCCCGGATTTCGTGTCATACTCTGACATTAAGACTATATTGGGCAGGGCGCCACAACGATGCAGCCGTGGTGGAATGCTCCGGTGGCGACTCGGGAGTGGCCACCGACTGCGCAAGGGATGTGGACGATGAAGACGCATGCAGCCGTTCTCTGGGGCCGGGGGGAGGACTGGAAGATCGAGGAGATCGACCTCGATCCGCCCAAGAGCCACGAGGTCCTGGTCCAATGGGCCGCTGCCGGACTGTGCCATTCCGACGAGCACCTCCGGGCGAGCGACATGGGCGCACCGCCACCTGCGGAGGGAGCGCCGGCGAAGCCGGCGCTCTTCCCAATGGTGGGCGGCCACGAGGGTGGAGGCGTCGTCATCGAGGTCGGTCCCGACGTCCTCAGCCTCCAACCGGGGGACCACGTCGCCGCAAGCTTCTTTCCGATCTGCGGCCGCTGCAAGATGTGCATCACGGGGCACTCGAACCTCTGTGACCTCGGTGCGGCGACCTTCGCCCCGGGTCAGATCTCGGACGGTAGCGCCCGGTACCACCTCAACGGCCGGGACCTGAACGTCATGGCCAAGCTCGGCACGTTCGCGGAGCACAGCGTTGCTCACGAGGCGTCACTCGTGCCGGTGGACCGTGACGTGCCATTGGGCGTCGTTGCCCTCGTGTCGTGCGGGGTGACGACCGGTTGGGGCTCCGCGGTGTACCGGGCCGAGGTCAAGCCGGGCGACACCGTCGTCGTCGTCGGCGTCGGGGGCGTCGGCATCAATGCCGTGCAGGGGGCGCACATGGTGGGAGCGAAGCACATCGTCGCCGTGGACCCCGTGGAGTTCAAGCAGAAGGCGGCCCTCGACTTCGGCGCCACGCACACAGCCGGATCGATGGAGGAAGCCCTGCCCATGGTGACGGAGCTGACGCGAGGGCAGATGGCCGACGCGGTGATCCTGGTCCCGAGCGTGATGTACGGGGACCTCATGGCCGGCGCACTGACCCTCACGGGAAAAGGCGGGACGTGCGTGGTCACGGGTGTGGCACCACAGTCGCAGACCGAGAGCAGCGTCAACCTCTTCGAACTCGCGATGTTCCAGAAGGAGATCAAAGGCGTCGTCTTCGGCGCGGCCAACCCGCGATTCGACATCCCCAACCTGTTGGCGTTGTACAAGAACGGCCAACTCAAGTTGGACGAGTTGATCACCCGGACCTACCGGTTGGACCAGATCAACCAGGGCTATCAGGACATGCTCGACGGCGTGAACCTCCGTGGCGTCATCGCCTTCGACTGAATCCATACCGAGTCCGGCTCACCCTCCCGTGAGC
The DNA here is from genome assembly GCA_964457065.1 of uncultured Acidimicrobiaceae bacterium. Taxonomy (GTDB): domain Bacteria; phylum Actinomycetota; class Acidimicrobiia; order Acidimicrobiales; family RAAP-2; genus Bog-473. Next base: position 17,044 of record CAYWDQ010000034.1, read on the forward strand.
TCGCCCTCCAGCCGGCAAGGACACCCGCCGTGCCGGTGAACCTCGGCATCGACCCGCTCGACCTCGTCGACCCCGTTCGCTTCGCTCAGAACGGGTATCCGCACCAGGTCTGGGCACTGCTGCGCACCGAGGCGCCGGTGGCCTACATCGAGCCGCCCGGGTACCCGCCGTTCTGGGCGGTCACGAAGCATGCCGACATCATGAGGGTGGCCTCGCAGCCCCAGCTCTTCTCGAGCGCCGGAGGGATCACGCTGGACATGGATCTGAGCGGCATGGACGCGGTGCCCGAGATGATCGTCTATCTCGACCCGCCCCGGCACGGACCCATGCGCCAGATCGTGAACAAGAAGTTCCTGAAGAGTGCCGTCCGCGCCCGTGCCGAGGAGATCGAACGGATCGCAGCCGGCGTGGTCGACCTCGCCGCGACCCACGGCGAGACTGCCGACTGCGACTTCGTCGAGACCTTCGCTGCGCCGTTCCCCGTCGCCGTGATCTCCTGGGTTCTCGGTGTTCCCCGCTCCGACTGGGAGCACCACTTCCGTTGGACCAACGAGATCATCGGCAAGGACGATCCCGAGTACCGGCGTCCCGGCGAGACTCCGGATCAGACGTCCATGCGCGCCCGCGGGGAGCTGCACCGCTACTTCAAGCAGATGATCGAGGAACGCCGTCAGCATCCGCAAGACGATCTGGTCACGGTGCTGGTGCAGAGTGAGATCGACGGCGTGCCGTTGACCAAGGCACAGCTCGTCTCGTACTGCGAGCTCCTCGTCGAGGCCGGGAACCAGACCACCCGCGACGCAATCGCCGGCGGCATGCAGGCCTTCTGCGAGTTCCCCGAACAGTGGGAGAAGCTGCGGTCCCAGCCCGAACTGCTGCCCGACGCCGTCGAGGAGATCCTTCGCTGGGTCACTCCGATCAGCTACTTCTCGCGCACCGCGACCGAAGACTGCGAGCTGCGCGGGCAGCGGATCCACGCCGGCGACAAGATCGCCCTGTACTGGGCGTCGGCGAACCGTGACGAGGAGGTGTTCGAGGACCCGTTCGAGTTCCGGATCGACCGTCCGGCGGTCCAGCAACTGGTGTTCGGATTCGGCCCCCACCTCTGCATGGGTGCCCACGTCGCCCGCGCCGAGCTCCAGGCGATGTTCGGCCTCTTGATCGACCGGATGGAATGGTTCGAGCAATCAGGCCCTCTGCAGCGTCTCAACTCATCCGTGAACGGTGCCGTCAAACACCTGCCGATCCGCTACCGGCTGACATAGGAGAAGGAGCCAGAGGATGTCGGCCGACGTGGTGATCCGCGGGGGAACGGTCTTCGACGGGAGCGGCACGCCCGGCCGGGTGGCCGATGTGGCGATCACGGGAAACGTGATCGATCAGATCGGCGAGAACCTCGAGGGCAACCTCGTGTTGGACGCATCTGGGTGTGCCGTCGCACCGGGCTTCATCGATATTCACACCCACTTCGACGCCCAGGTCTTCTGGGATCCCGAACTCAAGCCTTCCTCTTATCACGGGGTGACGACCGTCGTGGCGGGGAACTGTGGGTTCTCCATCGCCCCCTGCCGCCCTGAGCATCACGACGTGATCGTGCGCACATTGGAGAACGTCGAAGGCATGGATGCCGACTCCCTCGCCGCGGGCATCGCCTGGAACTTCGAGACGTTCCCGGAGTACCTCGACGAAGTGGGACGTCGGGGAACGGCCCTCAACTTCACCGCGTACATCGGGCACACGGCGCTGCGGCTCTTCGTCATGGGCGATGCCGCCTATGAACGGGCTGCCACCTCTGAGGAGATAGAGCGCATGTGCCAACTCGTCGGCGAGGGGATCGCGGCCGGCGCCGCGGGATTCTCCACGAGTTTCTCGTTTGCGCACCGTGGCGCCGACGGGAAACCCGTCCCGAGCCGGTTTGCCGAGATGGACGAGGTCGAGGCCCTGTTCATGGCCGCGGGTAGGGCGGGGAAGGGGGTCGTCCTCGCCACGCCGGGCTGGCAGTGCGAATACCCCGACGTCTTCACCTGGCAGCCACGGGTCGGCCGGCCCTTCACCTGCCCGCTGTTCCAGCTCTCGAGCGGCAAGCACCTCGACGTGGTCAAGCTGCACGAGGAGGCCCTGTCCCGCGGCGCGAACGTCTGGCCCCAGGTCACACCGCGGCCGTTGACCATGCAGTTCACTCTGAACGACGCGTACAACCTCAACGTCGGCGAGGTGTTCGCCGAGTTGATGAAGGTCGGCCGCGATGTGCGGAAGGCGGCCTACCGCGATCCTGAGTGGCGCACCAAGGCGTTCGACGACCTCGAGACCAATGCCACCGGCATGAAGCCCCGCTGGGAGACCTACGAGGTCTCGGAAACGGAGCGGTTCCCCGACCTGGTGGGGCGAAGGGTGACCGACATCGCCCGTGAACGGGGCTGCACTCCTTTCGACGTCATGTGCGACCTTTCGCTCGCCGAGGACCTCGGGACGCGGTTCCGCGCCTACATCGCCAACGACGATCCCGAGGCCGTGGCGTTGCTGCTCATGGAGGACCACGTCGTGTTGGGTCTGACGGACGCGGGGGCACACGTCGACCAGCTGTGTGATGCGCCGCTCCCCACCGACCTCCTGGGTCACTGGGTGCGCGAGCGTGGGCTGATGCCCCTCGAACGCGCCGTTCGCAAGCTGACCGGAGAACCCGCCGACATGTTCGGCTTCACCGGGCGCGGCTATCTACGCGAAGGCAATTTCGCCGACGTGACGGTCTTCGACCCCATGACGGTCGACCCGGGCCCGCAGGAGCGCTTGCGAGACCTTCCCGCCGACGGGGAACGGCTGACCGCCGAACACCCGAGCGGAATGCGACATGTGCTCGTCAACGGGTCGTTAATCCGCCGGGACGAGGTGCAGCTTCAGCTCGACGATCTCCCGGGGGTACGGCCCGAGCTCTCCTGAGGCGCGTTCGCCACGTCAGCGCACAGCGCGGACGAATGTACGGAGATCCGCGACGAAAAGGTCTGGCTGCTCCATGGCGGCGAAGTGGCCACCACGCTCCATGACCGCCCAGTGCACCACGTTGTACCGGCGCTCGACCCACGACCGCGGCCAACGCAGGATCTCCTTGGGGTAGCGGGCGACACCGGTCGGAGCTTGGACGAACGGAAGTGGCTGCCCCGACGCGCCGCTGTGCCGGCTCTCCCAGTACAGACGAGCCGAGGACGCACTCGTCTGCGTCGCCCAGTACAACATGACGTTGGTCAGCATCTGCTCGCGGGTGAAGCAATTCTCAGGATGCCCGTCGCAGTCGCTCCAGGTGCGGAACTTCTCCACGATCCAGGCCAGCAGCCCGGCCGGAGAGTCGTTCAGCGCAGCACCAAGGGTCTGGGGCTTGGTCCCCTGCTCGTTGGCGTAGCCCGACTCCTCTTTCACGAAGCGCCGGGTCGCCGCCAGGTCGACCTGCTCCTCCTCACTGAGAGGAACCGTGCCGTCCGGAGGCCCACCGAGGGCCATGTTGAGATGGATGGCCATGCAGTGCTCGGGGTCCAGCCCGCCGATCCTGGTCGTCACCTGCGCGCCCCAGTCACCGCCCTGCGCGACGTACTTCGTGTAGCCAAGTCGACTCATCAGCGTGACGAAGGCGTGGGAGATGCGGAGCTCATCCCAGCCCGGCGTGCGCGGGGGTTCAGAGAACCCGTACCCCGGCAGCGACGGTGCGACTACATGGAAGCTGTCTTCGGCGTCACCGCCGAAGGCTTCCGGATCGGTGAGCCGTGGGATGACGTCGAGGAACTCGACGATGGAGCCCGGCCATCCGTGCGTGAGCAGCAGTGGCACGGCATCGGCATGAGCCGACCGGGCATGGATGAAGTGGATCGACTGCCCGTCAATCTGGGTCTTGAACTGGCTGAACGAGTTCAGCCGATCTTCTTGGACTCGCCAGTCGTAGCTGTCGAGCCAGTACTCGACCAATTGGCGCAGGTAGTCGGTCGGGACGCCGTACTCCCAACCGGTGCCCTCGATCTGATCCGGGAAGCGGGTCCGCTCCAGGCGATGGCGCAGGTCCTCGAGGAGTGCGGCATCAACCTGGACGTGAAACGGATCAATCGGTTCGCTCATGTCATCCTCTCGGCGTCGGTCCTGATGGTGCCCGCAGTGGCGCGAGGTCAGGCTCGACCGATCACGTCCACGCCGTAGCGCTGGAGCGACCCGACGAGGTCCTCCCGGAACATCACGGCCGGCACGACGACACGCGTCGCACCGAGCCCCTCCAGACCCGCTGCTTCGGCCAACGCCTCCGCACCTGCCGTGACGTTGCACTGCACGGTGACCTCGATGGCGGCCGGGTCCCTGCCCGCCCCCTCGGCGCTCTCCCTCATGGTCCTCATCAGGGAGACCATCTCGTCGCGGGTGACGCCGAGCGGGAAGAACCCGTCCCCGATGCGCCCGGCTCGGCGCGCGGCCGCCTCGCTGTGACCTCCCACGTGCACGGGAATGGTCCCACCGCGCGGCTGCGGCCGCAGGAAGCAGTCGCGAAATTCCGTCGTGCTGCCCTCATAGCTCGCCTTTTGCTCGGACCAGAGGGCCCGCATGGCGGCAATGCTCTCGTCGGTGCGCTGCCCGCGCCCGGCAAAGGGGACGCCCAATGCCTCGAACTCCTCCTCCAGCCAGCCGATGCCGGCGCCGAGGATCATCCGTCCGCCCGAGAGGTAGTCGAGGCTGGCCAGCTCCTTGGCCAGCACGAGCGGGTTGCGCTGCGGCACGATGAGGATGCCGGTGGCCAACCGCAACGTCGACGTCCGGGCGGCCACGTAGGACAGCCAGATCAGCGGATCCGGGAACACCGTCGCCTCCCCGGAAGGGAGCTTCCCCGAGGGGTCGTAGGGGTATTTGGACTGATACCCGGCTGGAACCACCACGTGGTCGACGGTCCAGATCGATTCGAAACCGGCGGCTTCGGCCGACATTGCGAGGGCGATGGCTGCCTCGGGCTCTACGAACGGCCCGATGTTGGCAAAGGCGAGGCCGAACTTCATCCGCCGGCCGCGATGTCGATCAGCAGATCGCCGCCTTCGGTCACCTGGGCCACGTCTCCCGGTCGCAGCACGACCGTGGTGAACGCGCTCTGCACCGCCGCCGGCCCGTCGATCGACTGCCCCGGCCCGATGCTCGAGAAGTCGTAGTAGGGGGCGACCCCCTGCCATCCTTCGCCGGCCCACATGTCGCGGTGACCGAGCGGTGCCGGGGGCTTCCCCCGCTCCAGCGTCACCGGGGCGATCTTGTCCACCTCCCCGACGGCCGTCAGGCGGATCCCGCGCACAATGGGCTCCTGCGCCCGAGCCTCGATGAGGCGGGCCTCCTCGTTGCGCCGGTGGAACTCGGTGACTGCCGCGCCGACGTTGGTCGGGGCGTCGACCGGAATCGCAGCGTCGAAGGTCTGGCCGGGGTAGACGAGGAGGATCGACCACTCGAGCCGGATCCGTTCGGCAGGAACGCCGGCGTTGCCGAGCTCGGAGAGGGCGGCGTCTTCGAGCTCGCCGGCCAGGCGACGCAGGGTGCCCGTGTCCGCTTCCTGCCAGGGCACGATGTACCCCCTGGAGTCGTCGATCACGTGATCCGCCGTGAGCAGGCCCAGGGCGGACAGGCCGGGAGCGGCACTGGGCACGAGCACCCGGCGCATCCCGAGAGCGGCGGCCTGTGTCGTGGCGTGCACGCCACCCATGCCGCCGAAGGCGACGAGATCGAGGCGGCGCGGATCCGCACCCGCCAGCGAGAGCACCCGGCGGATCGCATCGGTCATGTGGGCATCCACCAGCCTGACCGTGGCTGCGGCGGTCGCCTCCGCGTCGAGACCGAGCTGCGAGCCCAGGCGAGCGAGCGCCGCGGTGGCCGCCGCACGATCGAGCCGCATCCGCCCACTGGCGAACCGCTCCGTGTCGATTCGGCCCAGCACGAGGTCGGCATCGGTCACGGTGGGTTCCGTTCCGCCCCGGCCGTAGCTGACGGGCCCCGGCTCGGACCCGGCCGACTGGGGCCCCACGTGGAGAACACCCGCGTCCGCCCAGGCGATCGATCCTCCTCCGGCTCCGACCGAGGGGATGTCGACCATGGGGATGCCGATGCAGTAGCGGTGCCTCCAGTTCCAGTCCATCTTGATCTCGGGGCGACCGCGCCGGATCAGGCAGACGTCGTAGCTGGTGCCGCCCATGTCGACACTGACCACGTCACCGAGGCCGGCATCGAGGCCCGCTCGGGCGGCCGCGATCACACCACCCGTCGGCCCGGAGCCGATGGTGGCCACGGCACGCCGTGCCGCGGCGTCGGCGGTCACCACCCCCCCGGCCGACGTGGCCACGAGCAGTTCGTGCGTGAACCCGGCGGCGGCCAGTCGGTCGGTCAGCCGCTCGAGGTAGCGGGCGATGGGAGGGCCAACGAATGCATTGACGAGGGTGGTCGACGTTCTCTCGAATTCGGGTGGCTTGGGGAGGATCTCGTGCGACAGGGACACCATCTCGACGTCCGGGTATTCGTCGAGGATGATCTCGCGCGCTCGGAGCTCGTGCTCGGGGTTCAGGAACGAGTGGAGAAAGCAGACGGCGATCGACGTGACCCCGAAGGCGCGGAGGCGAGCGGTCGCCTTGCGCACCCCCTCCTCGTCCAGCGGCGTTTCGATCTCCCCCTCGGCCGTCATGCGCTGGGCGATCTCGAGCCGGACACGGCGGCGGGCTATGGGAGAGGGCGGCGGCGCAGCCGGATCCCAGATGTCCTCTTTGAAACATCGGCGGAATTCGATCTCGTCACGGAATCCTTCGGTGACGAGGAGCCCCGTCGGTGCCCCCTTCATCTGGATCAGGGCATTGTCGCCAGTCGTCGTCCCGTGCACGATCGTGCGGGTCTGAGCGAGGAGCTCCGCCAGGTCGAGACCCTCGGCAGCGGCGAGTTGGGCGAGGCCGGCCAGCACGCCGTCGCTCTGGTCATGCGGTGTGGTCGGAGCCTTCTCGAGGACCCGCGTGCCATCGGGCCGCCGCAACACGCAGTCGGTGAAGGTTCCCCCGACATCGATGCCGATCCGGTAGCTCATCGCCTCGCTTCCCTCTCGAGCTTCGTCGCATCGAGGTCGACCGCCAGCGTCATCTCCTCCAACGAGCCCGTGACGACGACCCCGTAGTCCCGGAACGCACCCTCGACCGAGACGTACTCGTCCCAGACGTCGTCGAGCACCGCGGCGGGATCGCGGTCGAGCGGATCGCCCCATCCCCCGCCGCCCCCGAACCGGTACACGAGCTGCTCACCGGTCTGCAGGAGCTTGTTGGCCACCGAGGGGTCCACCTCCGTGTCACCCACCATGCAGTGATCCGGGGACCCGTGGTGCCCGCCGGCGATGCCGGGGTGGATATGACGCTGATTCACCACGTACTGGTTGACGTAGGTGGGAGTGCGGACCTCTTTCACGAAGTTGCTGCCGCAACCCCCGCGCCACTGACCCGGCCCTCCGGAGTCGGTGATGTAGTTCCGGCCGCGGAGGATGTGCGGGAAGAGGTGCTCGTTGATTTCCGCGCTCGCCTTGATCAGGTTGCCGCTCGCTGCGGCAAGGGCGCCCCAGGCGTCCTGCCCCCGCACTGCATTCACCCATCCGGCATTGACCTCGCCGCCGTGGTCGAAGAAGGAGTCCCCGGTACGCGGGTCCTCGTCACCCCACATTTGGCGCGGGCTCCCGTACTTGTAGCTCTGCGGGGCGCAGCGATCCGGGATGATCTGGCTCATGGCCAGGGCGATGGCATCACTGACCTCTACCCCGGGGTGGTGGGTCCCGCTGGAGACCGGCTTGCCCTCGGTCGGGTTGAGGCACGAGCCCTCCGGGACCCGCAGCTCCATGCAGTCGAAGAACCCCTCGTTCTTGGGGATGCTGGCGTCGACCATGCTCGCCAGCTGGGCGATCGCGTTGCCCCGGGTATTGCCGAACGTCGACCACGCCTGGATCTCGGGACGGCTGTCCGAACCCGCGAAGTCGATGATCAGCCGGTCCCCGTCGACCGTGACAGCCACGTGGACGTGGATGTCACGGTTCCCGGCGGGGTCGGCGTCGAAGTAGACGTCCGCCTCGTAGGTTCCGTCGGGCCAGGCGGCGATCTCCTGGGAGAAGCGGCGGCGGGCGTCTGCGATCGACCAGTCCACGGCAGAGCGCACCACGTCGGCCCCGTAGTCGTCGATGATCGACTTCAGGCGTTCGGCGCCGAGTTGGGCCGCTCCCACCTGCGAACGGAGATCGCCGACGAATCCGGCCAGTCGATTGTTGGCCCGCATCATCAGGACGACGTCCCGACGCTCCACGCCGGCGTCGAGGATCTTGAGGATCGGATACCTCGTGCCTTCGCTCCAGATGTCCTTGGCGAAGACGTTGTACCCGCCGGCCATGGCGCCCCCGGTGTCGCCATGATGGCACTGGATCGATGCGAACAGGACCAGGCTTCCGTCGTCGTCGAACACCGGGCTGAACACATTGAAGTCGGGGAGATGCCCGCCACCGTGGTAGGGGTCATTGGCCACGATCACGTCGCCGGGGTGCAGATCGTCCTCGAAGAAGTCGATTGCCAGGCGCACGGGCAGGGTCGAGGACAACATGAATTGCGGGATGCCGACGGACAGCGCGGCCAGCCTGCCGTTGTGGTCGAGAATCGTCGCGTTGCGCTCGTTCGACTGGTTGAGGATCGGCGTGGTGGCGGTGCGCGAGACATAGGTGGCCATCTCGAACGAGACGGTTTCCATGGCCGAGCGGATGACTGACGCCGTGACGCTGTCGGTGCTTGGAAGTGAGGTCATTGGCGGGCCCCCCCAATTGCATGTGACGTCGGTGTCGAGCGACC
>CAYWDQ010000035.1:0-25671 GCA_964457065.1 uncultured Acidimicrobiaceae bacterium
CGTAAATCCCCACCGACCCGCCGTACACGCTGAAGACCTGGCCGTTGAACGGACAGGTCTCCGACGCCAGCACGGCGACGAGCGGCGAGACGCACTCGGGGTCGAACACGTGCTGCTCCATGGAGTCGCTCATCCCCGGGGTCTGGAGCGTGAGCCTGGTGCGGGCCACGGGGGCGATGCAGTTGGCGCGCACGCCGTAGCGGTGGAGCTCCATGGCGTTCACGACGGTCATGGCCGCGATCCCCGCCTTGGCGGCCGAGTAGTTGGTCTGGCCGATGTTGCCGTGCAGGCCGGCGCCCGAGCTGGTGTTCACGATGGCGCGATCGGTCACGGTCCCGCTCTTGGCCACCTCGCGCCAGTAGCCGGCCGCGTGCCGTGAGATGTTGAAGGTGCCCTTGAGGTGGACCGCGATCACGTCGTCGAAGTCCTGCTCGCTCATGGAGACGAGCATCCGGTCGCGCAGGATCCCCGCGTTGTTGACCACGACGTGGAGGTCGCCGAAGGAGGACACGGCCTGCTCGACGATCGCCTTCGCCCCGTCGAACGAGCTCACGCTGTCGGTGTTGGCCACCGCCTGGCCGCCGGCCGCCGTGATCTCGTCGACCACCGACTGGGCCGCCGAGACGTCCGCGCCCGAGCCGTCGACGGCCCCGCCCAGGTCGTTGACCACGACCCTCGCCCCCAGGGACGCGAACAGGAGTGCGTGCTCGCGGCCGATGCCCCGCCCACCCCCGGTGATGATCGCCACTCTGTCCTGCAACATGGTTCAGTCGTCCTCTCGGTTCTCGTCCCCGCCCTCGAGACGGCGGTCCGGTCGAGACGATTGCAACGGCGTCCCGGCCTGTCAAACCGGCGTCAGGCCGACACCTCGCGCCAGCGGCGCTCGAGATAGCGACGCTCGGCGTCCGTGCCCGCCAGATCGTGGGCCTCCCGGTAGGCCTCGGCCGCCTCGGCGCGGCGGCCCAGCCGGCGCAGCATGTCGGCCCGCGCCGCCGGTAGCAGGTGGTAAGCCGGCAGCCCCCCGGGCGAGATCCGCTCCACGAGGGCCAGGCCGGCCTCGGGCCCCTCGGACAAGGAGACGGCCACGGCCCGGTTGAGCTCGATGACCGCGGAGGGGGCCATGTCGAAGAGCCGCTCGTAGAGCGCGGCGATCTCGGCCCAGTCCGTCCCGCCGTCCTCCTCGACGTGGCAGGCCGCGATGGCGGCCTGGACCTGGAAGGGCCCGGGGCGGCGGAGGCGCAGGGCGGCGTCGAGGCGCTGGTGCGCCTCCGCGATGGCGGCGTCGTCGAAGAGGGTGCGGTCCTGCTCGGCCAGGGTCACGAGGTCCCCGTCGCCGTCGACCCGCGCTGCGCTCCGCGCATCGTGGAACAGCATCAACGCCAGCAGCCCGAGGGCCTCGGGCTCGTCGGGCATCAGCGTGCACAGCACCCGGCCGAGCCGGATGGCCTCGGCCGTGAGGCCGCGCCGGACCAGGTCGGCCCCGGAGCTGGCCGAGTACCCCTCGTTGAAGAGGAGGTAGAGCACCGCCAGCACGGCGGCCGTCCGCTCGACCAGCTGGTGGGCCGGCGGCACGACGAAGGGGATCCGCGCGTGGCGGATCTTGCGCTTGGCCCGGACCAGGCGTTGCGCCATGGTGGCCTCGGGCACGAGGAAGGCCCGGGCGATCTCGGACGTCGTCATGCCGGCGAGGGTGCGCAGGGTCAGCGCCACCTGGGCCTCGAAGGCGAGCGCCGGGTGGCAGCAGGTGAACATCAGGCGCAGACGGTCGTCGGGCACCTCCTCCTCGCCCCTGTCGGCCTCGACCGGCTCCACGACGGCTACCTCCGACTCCTTGGACGCACCCAACCGGGCGCGCCGCGCCCGGTCGATGGCGCGGTTGCGGGCCACCGTCGTGAGCCAGGCACCGGGGCGGCGCGGGATGCCGTCGCGGGGCCAGCGCTCCAGCGCCGTCGCGAAGGCATCCTGCGCGCACTCCTCGGCCAGGTCCCAGTCGCCGGTGAGGCGGACCAGGGTCGCGACGACCCGGCCCCATTCGGCCTGGAAGGCATCGGCGACCGCGGCCTCGATCTCGGCCGTCACAGCTCCCAGATCGGCCTCACCTCGATGCTGCCCGTGCGGGCGCCCGGGATCTTCGACGCCACCTCTATCGCCTCGTCCAGGTCCTGGCAGTCCACGACGTAGTACCCGGCCAGCTGCTCCTTGGTCTCGGCGAACGGGCCGTCGGTGGCCAACAGCTGGCCGTCGCGCACCCGCACCGTGGTGGCGTCGCTCACCGAACGCAGCCGCTCGCCGCCCTGGAGCACGCCCCGCTCGGCCATCGTCTTGCCGAACTCGGCGTACTCGTTGGTCATCGCCTCGGCCTGCTCGGCCGTGGCGCGCTGCATCTGGCTCTCGTCTCCGGCAATCAGCAACAGGTATCGCATCGGTCCTCCTCTGTAGGTTGGTGTCGCTCTTACGACGATCGGGCAGACCCCGGATCGACACCCGTCTGGGACATCTCGGCCATTGTGCCGCCGTACGCTGCCTCCATGACGACCCCGGCTGAGGTGGGACTCCTGGAGCTCGAGGTCGGCGCCATCGCCGCCGGCGGCGGCTGCGTCGCCCGGGCACCCGACGGACGGGTCGTCTTCGTGCGCCACACCCTCCCGGGCGAGGTGGTGGTGGCCCGGGTCACGGCCACCACCACCTCGTACCTGCGGGCCGACGCCGTGGACATCCTGAAGCCCTCGGCCGACCGGGTCCCCCCACCGTGCCCGCACGCCGGGCCGGGCCGCTGCGGTGGCTGCGACTTCCAGCACGTGGAGCTCTCGGCGCAGCGCCGCCTCAAGGCCTTCCGCGTGGCCGAGCAGCTCGAGCGGGTGGCCGGCGTGGAGCGCGCGGTCGAGGTGGAGCCGGTCGCCGGGGACGGGCGCGGCCTCGGCTGGCGCAGCCGGGTGCGCCTCGCCGTGGACGACCACGGTGCCGTCGGCTTCCGCAGGCACCGCTCCCACGAGCTCGAGCACGTCGACGCGTGTCCCATCGCCAGTCCGGCCGTGGCGGCCACCGGTGCGCTGCGGGTGCGGTGGCCCGGCGTCGCCCACGTGGAGGTCGTCGCCGGCTCGCGGCCGGCCGAAGCCGTGGTCTCGGTCACGCCGCGGGGTCGCGGGGTGCCGCGCCTGCCCGACGTCGATGCCGGGGTCGTCGTGCGGGGGACGGTGACCAAGGAGCCCGGGGCCGTGCACGCCGCGGTGTGCGGCCGCACCTACCGGATCTCGGCTGGAGTCTTCTGGCAGGTCCACACCGGTGCGGCGGACGCCCTGCTCCCGGCGGTCCTCGCCATGGCCGGCGACTGCCGCGGTGCAGCCGTCGTCGACCTGTACGCGGGCGCGGGGCTCTTCTCGGTCCCGCTGGCCGAGGCGGTGGGCCCGGCGGGGACGGTGCTCGCGGTGGAGCGCGACGCGCGCGCGTGCGAGGACGCGCGGCACAACGCCGGCGCCGTCCCGGCCCTGCGGGTCAAGCGGGCCGAGGTCACGCCACGACTCGTGACGTCGGGCATAGGTCACCCCGACATCGTCGTGCTCGACCCCGCACGGGAGGGCGCCGGCACCGAGGTGGTGCGGGCACTGGCCGCGCACCGCAGCCTCCGGAGGATCGTCTACGTGGCCTGCGACCCGTCGTCGTTCGCCCGTGACCTGCGGGCCATGCTCACGGTCGGCTGGCACCTCGCCGAGCTGCGCGCCTTCGACATCTTCCCCATGACCGAGCACGTGGAGCTCGTGGCGGCCATCGAACCCACGGGACGTTGAGCCCGCTCAGGGGTGCCCCCCGAGCTCGTGCTCGATGTGCCCCGCCGATTCGAACTGCAGTGTCGAGTGCGCCACGTCGAAGTGCCCCGACAGGCAATCCTGCAGGTGGTCGAGCACCCGGCCCGCCTCTCCGGTGTTGAAGCACTCGTCGGTGACGACGACGTGGGCGGTGACGATGGGCAGCGACGAGGTGAGGGTCCACGCGTGGAGGTCGTGGACCGACTGCACCTCGGGCAGCTCCAGGAGATGCCGGCGCACCTCCTCCAGGTCGATGTCCTCCGGGGTCGCCTCGAGGAGGATGTGCAGCGCCGGCCGCAGCAACGCCACCGCAGCCTTGAGCATGAGGACGACGACCAGCAGGGACGCGATGGCGTCGGCACGGTTGAAGCCGGTGAGGACGATGACGATCCCGGCGATCAGCGTGCCCGCGAAGCCGTAGAGGTCGGTCAGGATGTGGCGGTAGGCGCCCTCGACGTTGAGCGAGCGGCGGTTCGCCTTGGCGACGGTCACCGTGGCGACGACGTTGACGGCCACCCCGACTGCGGCGACCACGATCAGGACCGCCCCGTCGACGTGGGACGGGTGCACCAGACGGACGACCGCGTCGTAGGTCACCAGTGCCGAGACGATGAGGAGAGCGATCCCGTTGGCCGCGGCGGCGAGGATCTCGGCCCGCTTCATGCCGTAGGTGTGCGAGCCCGTCTCGGGTCGCTCGGCGAGGCGGATGGCCACCAGGGACCCGGCGATGGCGCCCACGTCAACCAGCATGTGCCCCGCGTCGGCCAGCAGCGCCAGCGAGTTGGACGCCACCGCCGCGACCACCTCGAAGACCATGAAGCCGACGAGCAGCGCGAGCGCGATGGTCAGGGCGCGCCGATCGGCCTCCACCGAGGAGGGTCCGTGCGAGTGGTCGTGGCCGTCACCCATGGGCCGTCACGTGGTCCGCGTGGGTCAGCACTTCCTCCACCAGCCGGCGGACATGGGCGTCGTCCACCACGTAGAAGATCCTCGTCCCCTCGCGCCGGCTTCGGACCAGGCGCGCCAGGCGCAGCTTGGCCAGGTGCTGCGAGACGGCGGCCGGCTGGGCACCCACCAGCTCGGCCAGCTCGTTGACCGAGTGCTCGCCCTCGAGCAAGGCCCAGATGACCCGCAGGCGCGTCTCGTCACCGAGGAGCTTGAGCATCCCGACGGCGGAGCGGAACTCCTCGGTGGCGGGACTCTCAACTATCTGCGTAGGCACGCAGATAATGCTACACGGGCTCCGACGGCGCGGGCGCCGGGCGGCTCAGTGCCCGGAGGTGAAGGTCAGTGCCCCGAGGTGAAGGCAGAGGTGGGCACGGGTGGCACGTTGCAGGGCTGGGACACCGAGCCCGGCGGGACCGCCGCCTCGAGCACTGCCTTCATGATCGGGCCGGCCACCCCGGCGCCGTCCGAGTAGATGGCCTGCGCGGGGACGACGACGGCCACCGCGACCTTGGGGTGGTTGGCGGGGGCGAAGCCGATCATCCAGTCCTCGGTGACCTGCTGGGTCGGGCTCGTCTGCGCCGTCCCGGTCTTGACGGCGGCGCACAGGTACGACGGGAACCCGACGCCCGCTGCCGTGCCGGTGGCCACGACCCCCTGCATGAGCGACGTGACCTGCTGCGCCGCCTGCGTCGTCGCGACCGTGCTGGCCACCTTCGGCGTGTAGGACTCCACCTGGGCCCCCTGCGAGTCGCGGATGCTCGACATGAGGTGCGGCGTCATCAGGACGCCCCCGTTGGCGATCCCGGCCGCCACCATCGCGTTCTGCAGCGCGGTCGCCTGCACGCCGTACTGCCCGATGGCGGTATAGGCCAAGAAGGCCTGGGCGTTCGCCGGCAAGGCGGTGAGCGGCGAGGCCGCCACGCCGGGGAGGTCGATGCCCGGCACCGAGTTGTAGCCGAACAGCTCGGCCTGCTTCTGCAGGGTGTCCACGCCCAGCTGCACGCCGAGCTCGCCGTAGCCGGGGTCGCACGAGAACGGGAGCATCTGGGTCATCGTCCCCCCGCAGGGCCCGCTCTCGTCGCACAGCTGCTTGTTCGAGTCGGAGAACCCCTGGCACGCCTGCACCGGGTAGTTGAAGTCCGCCAGGGAGGGCTTGAGGTTGTAGGCCGCGGTGGAGGTCACCACCTTCATCGTCGACCCCGGGAAGAAGGTCTCGCCGGTGGCGATGGGAAGCAACGGCTTGTACCCCTCGTGATCGCGCTGGATGTAGCTGAAGTACGCCAGCTGCTCGGAGTTCAGCGACGTGCCGACGAGCGCGTTGGGGTCGTAGGTGGGATTCGAGACCATGGCGAGCACGGACCCGGTCGACGGGTCCAGCACCACGACCGCGCCGTCCTTGTTCTCCCCGGGCGGCAAGGTGGTCAGTGCGTTCCACGCGGCCTGCTGCAGGCTCGGCTCGACGGTCAGCGTCACGTCGTCGGTCGTGCGCGGCGTCGACTGGCGGAAGATGAGCTGGCTCAGCGTCTGGGGAGGCTGCTGGTGCGAGCTCAAATAGGAGTCGTACTCCTCTTCGATCCCCGCGGTCCCGTAGTAGAGCGCCGAGTCATAGCCGGTGATGCCGGCGTAGAGCGGCCCCTCGGGGTACTGGCGGACGTACTGGTAGGGATAGTCGGTCGTGTTCGTCCCGGCCGGCGTGCGGACAGACTTGGCCAGCACGGTCCCGTCGGCGGCGTAGATGGTCCCCCTGGGATTCACGTACTGCAGCGCGGACACGC
This sequence comes from uncultured Acidimicrobiaceae bacterium, assembly GCA_964457065.1. Taxonomy (GTDB): domain Bacteria; phylum Actinomycetota; class Acidimicrobiia; order Acidimicrobiales; family RAAP-2; genus Bog-473. The sequence continues at coordinate 6,527 of CAYWDQ010000035.1, forward strand.
GCGGGTTGAAGGGTGACGCCTGGAGCTGCTTGGCCTTCACCAGCTGGATGTTGACCAGCTGGACCACCACGAGGCCGAGGCAGACCACCATGACGACCCCGAGCCAGCGAATGCGGCGTCCCATCAGTGGGGCAACCGCTCCATCGACGACCTGCTCACGCCCAGAATGGTAGGCGTCAGCGCCCGCGGGGGTGCTTCATGCCAGGCGGGGACCCGAGGCTCCCGGGGACGCCGATAGCATCGAGTCGGCCGGGGCCAGATGCCGCCGGACCAGGCATGACGCGCCCTCCCGTCCCGGCCCCACCCCGAACTCTCTCGTGCTCCCCCGACCCGGACCGGCTCCCATCGACCCGCTGCAACGAGCGTGAGCGACTTCTTCGGCGCGCTGGGCCGCATGGTGGTCCGTCACCGCTACCTCGTGGTCGCCGTGTGGATCGTCGGAACCGTCGCCGCCGTCGCCACCCTGCCGTCACTGGCCAGTCAGGTCAACGACAACAACGGCGCCTTCCTGCCCGAGAGCGCACCGAGCAACCAGGCCGCCCTGCTCGCAGAGCCGCTGATCGGACCGGTGACGCAAAGCTCCGTGCCCGTGGTCGCCTTCACCGACGGCCGCCCGCTGGACGCGGCCGACCAGACGGCCCTCCGGACGCTCATGGCCAACCTGCACCACGTCCCCACGACGCTCTCGGTCGAGTATCTCGGCACCTCGCCCGACGGGGAAGCGGCCCAGCTCCTCCTGGTCTCCTCGGCGTCCCCGTTCAACCAGGGCCGGGGCGACACCCTGATCGACGACATGCACCGCGCCATCGCCCGCACGCCGCTGCCGGCCGGCCTGCAAGCGCACCTGGCCGGGCAGCTGGCCACGAACGCAGCGGCGAACGCCCAGTCCGCCCGGCAGAGCAGGGAGATCCAGGATGCCTCGTACCTCTTCATCGTCGTCCTGCTCCTGCTGATCTTCCGCTCGCTGCTTGCGCCGCTCGTCACGTTGGTGCCCGCTGCGCTGGTCCTCCTGCTCTCCGGCTCGTTCATCGGCGCCCTGGGCAGCGTGGGGGCGCTGCAGGTCTCGTTCTTCACCCAGATCCTCCTCATCGTGCTGGTCCTCGGCGCCGGGACGGACTACGGGCTCTTCCTCGTCTTCCGGGTGCGCGAACAGCTGCACGCCGGCAGCGAGCCCCACGAGGCGGTGGCCTACGCGCTGCGACGGGTCGGCGAGTCAATCACCGCGTCCGCCTCGACCGTCATCGTGGCCCTCCTCACCCTGCTGGCCGCCAGCTTCGGCCTGTACCACGACCTCGGGGTGCCGCTCGCGATCGGCATCGCCACCATGCTCCTGGCCGGCCTCACGCTGCTGCCCGCGTTGCTCGCCATCTTCGGCCGCGCCGTCTTCTGGCCGACACGCACCGCGAGCAGCCGTCAGGCCGAAGGCATCTGGGGCCGTGTGGCCGCCCGCCTTGTCCGCCGGCCCCTCCTCACGCTCCTCGTCGGGGTGGCCGCGCTCGGCATCCTCGCCGTCTTCGCCCTCGACTTCGTCCCGACCGGTTTCGGCGGTGACCTCGCCGCGCCGGCCGGCACCGACGCCGCCAAGGGCAACGCCGCCCTGACGGCCCACTTCCCGCAGGCGAGCTCAGACCCGACGTCGGTCGTCATGCACTTCCCCACCTCCGTCTGGGAGCACGCGGACCAGCTCGCCGCGGCCACCGAGGGCCTCGGGCGCAGCGGTGACTTCCGCACCATCACCGGTCCCCTGAACCCCAACGGCACAGTGCTCAGCCCGGGCCAGCTCGAGTCCCTCTACGTCCGCGTCCATCCGTACGGCTCGGCCCGCGACCTCGTGACACGTCCCCTCGTAACGCCGGCTGGGTCGGGGATCTCACTGGCCGACTACGTCACCTACCTCACCACTGCCCGCTACATCAGCGCCGACGGGCACACGGTCCAGTGGTCCACGGGCCTCGCCGCCGGGTCGGCCGGGAGCAACGCCGCCATCAGCGCCGTACCGGCCATCCGCGCGCGGGTGGGTGCCGTGGCGGAGCGTGCCGGCGCCGACGCGAGCGGGGTGGCCGGGGAGGCTCCCGCGCTCTACGACGTGAGCTCCATCTCGAACAGCGACGTCGGCACCATCGTCCCCATCGCGATCCTCGCCATAGGGCTCGTGCTGGCGCTCGTCCTGCGCAGTCTCGTCGCGCCGGCGTACCTCATCCTGAGCGTGGTGCTCTCCTACCTGGCTTCGCTCGGGATCTCCGTCATCATCTTCATGAAGATCCCGGGGAACTCCGGCATCGTGTTCCTGCTCCCCTTCCTCATGTTCATCTTCCTGCTGGCCCTGGGCGAGGACTACAACATCCTGGTCATGACCCGGATCCGCGAAGAGGCGCGGGGGCACCGTCTCGACGGCGCCGTGATCAGGGCGGTCGGCGCCACCGGTCCCACCGTGACCTCGGCCGGGCTCGTGCTGGCCGGCACCTTCGTGGTGCTCGCCGTCGTCGGCGGGTCCGGCCGGGGCAACGAGGAGATCCGCGTCATCGGCGTCGGCCTGGCGATCGGCATCCTGCTCGACACGTTCGTCGTCCGCACCGTCCTGGTCCCCTCCATCGTCGAGCTGCTGGGCCGATGGAATTGGTGGCCGTCGCGGCTGAGCCGGCCCGGCGCGACCCCCGACGCAACCTGACCCGGACGGCGCCGCACGGAGTACCCGATGGGCGGGCCCTGGGAAGTGGCCACCGGCGGCGGGATCCTGACTCCCCTGCGCTGACGACGGCCTGCGACCGGTGGACGCCGGGACGCCGGGACGCCGGGACGCCGGGACGTATCCTGAGCACGTCGGGAGAGCCCGGCATCGATCGGGGGCGCAGGTGAACGGCATCGGCGAGGGTCCGGGACAGCTCGTCGGGACGCGTCGGGAGGGGCACGTCCTGATCATCTCCCTGCAGCGCGCGGCGAAGCGGAACGCCATCGACCGGGCCATGGCCGACGCCCTCGATGCCGCCCTCAACGAGCTCGAGGACGACGAGGACCTGTGGGTCGGTGTGCTGGCGGGAACCACCGACGTCTTCAGTGCCGGCAGCGATCTCACCGCAGGCGGGGACTACCTCACCGAACGGGGCGGTGAGTACGGCATCATCCGGCGCCCCCGGGGCACGCCACTGATCGCTGCGGTCGAGGGACCGGCGCTGGGCGGGGGCCTCGAGATCGTCCTCGCGTGCGATCTGGTCGTGGCCTCGAGCACCGCCCGCTTCGGCCTTCCCGAGGTGGGCATCGGTGTGGTGCCCACGTGCGCCGGCCTCTTCCGAACGCCGCGGGCACTCCCCCTCAACATCGCCCGCCAGCTGATCCTGACCGGCCGCCCCATTGACGCCCGGCGCGCCTACGAAGTCGGCTTCGTCAACGTGCTCTCCGAGCCGGGCGACGCGCTGGCCGGGGCGCTGGGCCTCGCTCGGGAGATCTGCGCCAACGCGCCGGTGTCCGTCCGGGCCTGCCTGCGCGCCGTGAACAACGTCACGGCCGCCGACGACGAATTTGGCTGGCAGGAGACGAGCGGGGCACTGGCCGCGGCTTCCGCCTCGGCCGACGCCCGTGAGGGTGTCGCAGCGTTCCTCGAGAAGCGGCCTCCGGTGTGGACCGGCCGATGACGGCGCCGTCGGCGGCCCGGGCCGGCGAACTCAGGCGGCGTCCGTGTCGACGATCAGGACACTGCAATCGGACTGATGGGCGACCTTGTTGGGCACGCTCCCGAGCACGAACCGCTTCACTCCGCTCATGCCCCGGTTCCCGACCACGATGAGGTCGGCGGAGACGGCCTTGGCGGTGCCGAGAATGGCGTCCGCCGGGTCCCCACTCGGGGTGTGGATCTCGACGGAGACGCCTTGCGCCTCGGCGTCGGCCAGCAGCTGCGCACTGACCTTGTCCTTCTCCTCACGCATGCCGCTGACCTGCACCTGCGTCTGGAGTGAGTCGGCGAACTCGGAGTTGGCGGCCGGGTGTACCACATGGACCGCATGCAGCGTCGCCCCGTACACCTTCGCCCAATCGAGTGCCTGCCTGACGGCCACCCCCGCCCGTTCCGAACCATCGGTGCCAACCACGATGACGTTGTACATGTATGACCCTCCTATCCACATAGGGGTTCCTGCCCTCGGACACTAGATCCGGGCGGCCGGGCGTGCTCGTGGGTTGCAACTCCCACTGCCGAGGATCGGCGATGATGAGGACGTGCCGACCTCGATGGCGGGTGCGACCGGGCACAAACCGGCGAGGACGCTCCGGGCCCGTGGGAGGGCTCTCCGTGCTGCCCTGGGGGTCGCCGTCGTCGCCTGCGCACTGGCGGTGGGCGCGCCATCAACGGCCGGCGCGGGGACCACCTCGTCGGCGCGACCGTCGACATCGACCTCGCAGCTCCTCTCGCCCAGCCACCCGGTCCGTGCCGGACAGCCCTACGTCACCCCGGGCCACCAGGCGACACAGGGTCCGGTCGGCAGCAACCCGTCGAAGGCACATGGCATCAAGCTCACCGTCCTCAACGGCCTCCTCCACGGCGAGCCGATCTTCAACGCCGACTTCGCCGACCCCTTCGCGCTGGTGGTCGGCGACTCGGTGTACGCGTACGCCACCGACACCTACGGCTCCGTCCACATACCCGGGGCCCACATCCCCGTCATCGCCATCACGCGTGCGACTGGCTTCAGCGGGCACTACCTCGGCGATGCGCTCCCCGCCGTGCCCACGTGGACCGTGTCCGGATACCAGTGGGCCCCGTCGGTGTGGGCCCGGCCCGACGGGACCTACGTCCTGTACTACGCCACACCGGCGACACATCCCATCAATTGCGTGGCCAAGCCGACGTCGTTCGGTTGTGCCGAGACCACGCACGGGCCCAACACGGCCATGTGCATCTCCCGGGCCACGAGCACCAACCCGGCGGGCCCCTTCGTCGACGACTCCGCGTCGCCCTTCGTGTGCCCGTACACACAGGGCGGGGCGATCGATCCCAGCATCTACGTGAGGTCGGACGGCACCGCCTGGCTCCTGTGGAAGAGCGACGGCGACTGTTGCAACGAACCGACGTACATCTACTCCCAACAGCTCTCCCCCGACGGACTGTCCACGGTCGGGCCACCCCACGAACTCATCGGCGCCACGCAGGCCTGGGAGGGCGGCCTGGTCGAGGCACCATCGATGATCAAGGAGGGGAGCATCTACTGGCTCTTCTACTCGGCCAATCTCTGGGGGACCCCCGACTACAGCATCGGCATCGCCGCCTGCACCTCGGTCATCGGCCCCTGCGTGAAGCCACTCGACCGGGCGTGGCACACAAGCACGAACAGTGCCAACGGGCAGGGGTACGGCGGCTCGGAGTTCTTCCAGACGGGCGACCTCATCTGGATGGTGCACCACGGGCTCGTCCCCGGGGAGACGGGCGACTACGCCCACCGCCGCCTCTACGTCGACCTCCTGGTGTTCCCACCCGAGGGGCTGCCGCGCGTCGCCGCCCGGGCGCCCGCGGCGGCGCTGGCCGACGCCACGCTCTATGAGGGCGACCCCAGTCTCCCGACGCAGCCCCGCCGGACGTTCCTGCACCTCCTGACGACCGTCCCGGGCTCGTTCTCCGGCGTCAGCAGCGCCGCGGCCGTCGGCGACGGCCAGCTCGCCTGCGCCGAACTCACCGCGCACGACAGCGAGGCCCGGATCGTGGGCGCGCTCACGGGCCGCCACCTCAGCGACTTCGAGTCCTACGTCGTGTCCGAGTTCGCCGCCCGGTACCTGTGCCCGAAGGAGATGACAGCCCAGACGTCCGACATAGAGCAGGCGCTGCTCGACGGGCCCTGACCCTTTCCGGGAACCTTGCAAACACAACAGGCCTTTCGCAAAATGGCAGTGACAAGAGGGGCATCATGATCGAACCCGAAACCACTCGAGCTCCACGCCTCCGGCGCCACGTGCGAAGACGCCTCCTCGCCCCGCTCGGAACCCCCGCTCTTGTGTCCCTCTTCGTGCTCGGAGTGGCTCCCATCGGCGGCGGACCGGTTTTCGGCACGACCATGACGGCGAGCGCGGCCACGGTGGGCCATGAAGACGCCGTCACCACCACGACGTCGCCTCAGCCGGCGAGCGTGGGCTATGACGGGCCCGCCATCTGCGCTCCCACCACCGATGCCGCCACCTCGGGCGGACCACCCCAGAAGTTGACCGGCTCGGCGAGGGAGGTGGCACGCGGCACGATCGAGGGGAAGGCGTGGAGTCTCTGGTCGGCGCACGGCCAGTCGGGTGCTGCCGGACTCGAGAACGGCGGTCTCGTCTTCAACGGACGCGAGTACGGACTCTGTGCCGGCTACCCGAATCCGTCGGAGACGGAGATGATCGACACGGGCGGTGACGCGATCATCTACGGCGTCGTCGATTATCCCGGTCTCGCCAAGGTGCAGCTGAGCACCGGCGCCCTCAACAGCCTTGCTGTCGGCACGGTACTGCCCTCACCACACGTCTCGGTGGTCGACGGGGTGTCGTTCTATATCGGAACGCTCCCCAAGTCGGCGTGCACCTACAGCTACTTCGAGATCAACACGACCTCGCCCAGCTATTCGACCGAGCACAACATCGGATTCGGAGGAGACGGCACCGGACAGGGGTACGCCATCACCAACAATCCCGGCAACACCGGCACGTGCGCCACGGGAAGACTCGATCCTCTGAGCTACAGCGAGGGCGTGTGGCAGCTGCCACCAGGACAGTTCCAGGGCAATTTCGGCGGTGGTGCCACCAGCTCGGGCTCGGGCTCGGGAGCGAGCTCGGTGGGCGTTCCAAACGACACCTCGACATGTGCGCCGACGACAAGCCCCTCGTCATCGGGTGGGCCGCCGAGCTCCATCATGTCCACGGGGACCGAGGTCGCCAGCGGGACCGTCCAGGGACAGACGTGGAGTCTCTGGTCCGCCAAGGGCCAGTCGGGGCCGGACGGCTTGGAGAACGGAGGACTCGTCCTCGACGGTCGGGCGTACGGCCTGTGCCCCGGCTACCCCAATCCGGCGGAATTGCAGCTCATTGACGCGGGCTCGAACGGGGTCGTGACGGGGGTGGTCGGTTACCCGGGTCTGGCAACGATCGCCCTGAGCGAGAGCCACGCCGGAACCTTCGACGTCGGCCAGGCCCTTCCATCACCCTCCGTCCGTGTCGTCGACGGCGTGTCCTTCTTCATCGGGACCTTGCCCAGCTCAGCGTGTGACTACAGCTCGCTCGAGCTGAATACGACATCGCCCGGGGCCTCCGCCGAGCACAACTTCGGTTTCGGGACCTGCGTGGCGAACGAACTCGTCCCCATCACCGAGAGCCAGGGCATCTGGCAGTTGCCACCGGGGCAATTCCAAACCAACTTCTGAGGAGCCGTCTGCCGATCCCCGGCATACCCGGGTGAAGAGGACCCATCACCCGGAGTCGTGTAGCATTCGGGCACCTCAACTCGGGTGAAAGCGCCGTCGCTTACGGCGGAAAGAGTGGCGGCGCCGTGGGTACCAGATCGGATGGCGGGACCGTCGAGCCATGGCATCTCCTCCGTCTGCATCCGACATCGCACAGTGACGGGCGAGAGGGTTCACTGCTTCTACTGCCTCCACCGCGCAAAGCTCTTCTCCACGCACTTCCCGTTGTGCTCGAGGGTGTCGTGGGTCCTCTCGTCCTGTTCTATCTGCTCCTCGTCCTCAGCGACTTCAGAGGTGCGCTGATCGCGGCGCTCAGCTGGTCGTATCTGGCACTGGGTCGGCGCCTCCTGAAGGGTGAGCGGGTATCCATGCTGCTGCTGTTCGGAACCATCCTGATCACCTTGAGGACGTTGGTCGCCTTCCTCACGGGAAGCGCATTCCTCTACTTCGCCCAGCCGACGGCCGGCACTGTCGTGATCTCGCTGGCGCTGCTCGTCTCCGCGGTGTTCGGCCGCCCTTTCACACAACGCTTCGCCCACGACTTTTGCCCCATGGACCCCGCAATGATGAGGCGACCCCTGGTCCGCCGATTCTTCATTCGCATCTCGGTGCTCTGGGCGACCGTCCTCATGCTCAACGCGGGACTGGTGTTCTGGTTGCTCGTGTCATCATCGCTCCGTTCCTTCGTCCTCGAGCGCTCGGCGGTGACCTACGGGCTCACCGCTATCGCCATCTTCTTCTCCATCACCGGGTTCATGGCGATGATGCGCCGAGACGGCATTACCGTCGAATGGGCCAGGGCCTAGGTCAGGTCCGATCCCGCGAACGGGACGGTCACACTGCGTCACCGTCAAATGGGCAAGACTGCGGCAGATGGCGTTCGGTCAGCAGTCAGGTCCACCGGCCTCGGCAAAGCAGATACGAGACCTTTTGGAGCTCCTCAAGGGAGCCGGACATTCCGACTTCCGCGATGCACGTGGCCCAATGGGCTTTTCCCAGCGTCAGGCTGCAGGAAAGTTCTCACGCGACGAAGCGGAGGCCTTCATCGCCCGGCTGTTGGACGCCGAGTCTGACGGGGGTGTTGCCAATGCTGCTCCAACGTGGCGGCAATCCGCCCAGGAGCAAACGTTGAGTGCGCTACCTTCGGAACAGCTCGCCGGTGAGCTTCGTCGTCGCGGATGGACGGCCATCGAGCCCTAGCGCTGGCGGGCGGGCGCAGGGTGGACCCAGCGGCGGCGACCACTACCTGCCAGTGCGCTCACGGTGCGTGCAGCCTGGCCAGCAGCAGGGCCGGCGCTGGCCCTCCTCCAGCTCCTCCTGGGTCCGGCGGATGCGGCGCTCTCGAGTCATCTCCTGCTTGGCATCCTCGACCCAGCAGATGAACTCGTTGCGGGCCAGAGGCGTGATGTCCCTCCAGGCGTCGAGTGCGGTCTGGTTGGAGACCAGCGCCTTTCTCAGGTCTCTTGGAAGCGTATGCACCACCCCACCTGGCACCCGCGGGCTGCCCACACGGGCCACGGTAGCGGGCCGACGGCGGCAGCCTCGCCCATGAGCGCGCCTTTCTCAATCTGCCCGATGGAGCGACCACTTCGACGATCGAGTCCAAGACGAACTTCGGCCCCGGCGAGACTCGGGCACGGCCTCATCTCTGTACGTCTCAGGCGCCAATCGATCGACACACGGCCGTGGCGTGGTCGAGGGCCGTCACAAGACCTTGGGCACTTGCCGGATGGAGCAGCGGACGTCCGTAGAGCGCTCGTTGGGCGTTGCCGGAGTGAACCAGGTTCTCCGCCACACTGTCACCAATCGAGACCGCATCATTCGTGGCCTCTCGCGTCACAGGAACGAAGTTGCCCCTCCAGATGGACTTGGACAGTATCCCCCGTCGTCCAGACTGCCCACCTACCCAGCGAACAGGGATGGTCCGGATGTCGACCCCTGAGGTGCTCTCGGGCCTGTGCGCCACACGAAAACAAGAGGGGCGGAGTCCGCCAACAGCCTTGATTCGCTGTTCCCGCTGTGCGCCTCTCTGTCCGACCGTCCCACGTACCCGGCCAACGAGGCCACCCCGGTGAACGCACTTTGCCCCTCGCCATGCGCCAGGCCCACGCCATGCGAGAGCACCGCCGGGGCGGCGGGCTTGATGTACCCGGCCGCGATGAGGTCGCCGGGGTCGGGGCACGATGTCGCGGAATATTTCCTGAACGCGGGCCCCGAGGTCTGCGTCAGGCTCGGTTGCGCCGTCGGCCGTTCTTCAACAAGCCGACCAACACCCGCATCACGCTCAGACTCGCCAGCGCGATCAGTGTCGTGTCGAATGCTGGGACCCACCGGACCTGGTCACCCTTCACGACGTAGACCCCCATCGGCATGACAAGGCCACCGAATCCCCCACCCGTGCCGGTTGGCTGCTGGCTGGCGCCATTCGCCGGCTCCGCTGTCTCGATGGCACGGGAGTGCCCGGTGGCCTGTGGCTTGACCGGCCCTTCACCGCCTCCGCCCCCACCCACCACAAATGCTACGGGAATGATGAGAACCCCTTCGCGCTCATAGGCTGCGCCAAAGGAGCGTCGCACCGATACGTTCTCAGCGATTCTGTCCAGCAGCTCTCGTGTGTTCACGTTCGACCTTCCTTTCCTTCCCCCCGTTCGGCGACGTGTCGTTGTGAGATCGCACGCCACGACCTTTGGCTCGCGGAGGCCGACCGTAGACCCAACCGGCATCACCGTTCTACCCCCGGAGCCGACCAACCCGAGGACGCCGATCCCTCCGTGCCTTGGCAAGACACGGGCATCGACCATCGACTGCTACCGAAGTTCGATCTCTCCCAGCCGCCTGGCCAACGGGGGCAACCGGCATTCGGGATCGGCATTGACGGAGTGGCCACGGTCAGGTCCTGCCGGCCCGTGTACATCAAAGCAGTCGCCCCACAGAGTCAAAGTGTGGTCGGCCGAATCCTCATCGGCCGTAGAGGATGAGGAAATCCCGTCAGGCTGCGCTACTGGCGACGAAGAGGGATTTGAACATCTCACTCATTTCAGGCAGCTGATAATGGGCCTGAAGTCCGCTCGGGTTTGGTAGGAGCCAAAGGAGGGCACCGCCGAGGAATTCGGGCTGGCGACCGATTACGGCTTCTGGTCTACGAAAAGCAGTCCGGTACGCTTGTAGCCCAAGCACCGCGACGCAGCGGGGTCGCAGGATCTCCACCTTGGCCTCGAGCTGCGTTGCGCCTTCACGCAATTCGGCGCCGCTGAGCTCGCTGGCGGCGGTCGTCACCCTCCCCACCAGGTTCGTGATGCCTATTCCGAGCCCGGGCAGAATGTGCTGCTCGGTGGGCAGGAGGACGGACTCGGTGAATCCGCCAGCGCAGAGCAACTTCCAGAACCGGTTCCCCGTCCGGGCGAAATGCAGGCCGAGGTCACCCGAGAGTGTCCCGGGATTGATCCCGCAGAAGAGCACGCGCAAATCAGGGCCGGCCAGATCGGCGAGAGCCTGCTCCATATAGCGAAAACATACGCTCCCGCAAAGATCCTGCGTGGGGACAGATCTGCCGAAGGGGAGAACTCTCGCCCCATTGGTCCGATCTAGACCGATCCGGCACTGCCTTCGGGCTGCCGACCCGCACCACCGTCCCAGCGAACGGGGCACCCCCGGAGAACCTCCCCGATCGCGTTGCGCGGCCCGCGTGTTTGCCATGATTGCGAGGTGGAGCAACGCATCAGTTTGGTGACTCTTGGAATCTCCGACCTCGCCCGGGCTCGAACGTTCTACGAGGCCCTTGGCTGGTCAGGTGCTCAGCAACCCGATGACGAGGTGTGCTTCTTCCAAACTGGTGGAATGGTGTTCGGCTTGTGGACGGCGCTAGGCGGCCACGGGGCCCCGGGGATCGAGTTGGCTCACAACGTGCGATCGCCCGAAGAGGTCATCGAGGTGCTGAACGAGGCGCAGCGCGCTGGGGGTTCGATTGTCCGCCACGCCGCTGTCGCCGATTGGGGTGGCACGACGGGGGCGTTCGCCGACCCGGATGGATACGTCTGGGAAGTGGCACACAATCCGGGCTGGATACTTCAACCCGACGGCACGATCCATATGTAAGGAGCGTTCGTCCGGCCTCCGTGACCCGAGGCAGGCGATAGGGGTCAGTCAACCTCCTTGCTGGCGACTATCCAGAGAAAGGCCGCCTCATCGCCCGACGGTTCCGTTTGGCGAATGACGGACGCTTGCTCGATTGCGAACCCGGCACGCTCAAGGAACACTCGGTTGCTCTCGGCGTCGTACGAGCTCCAATACATCGTCCCAGCGCCCAGCCAGTCCTCTTCCACGCTTTCTGCGATGTCTGACGTGCCAAGACTGGCGACAAAGTGGCCACCCGGTCGCATCCAATGGAAGATCCGAGAGAACAGGGTGATCTGCGCTTCACGAGGAAGGTGTACGAGCGAGTAGAACGCGACAACACCATCGAATGATGCCTCGTCGAAGTCCATCTCGGAGATGTCACCCACCTCGAAATGGCCGGTTGGAACTTCCTCTCGTGCGTACCTTGCCATCTCATGAGAAATGTCAACGCCATGCAGATGGAAGTGGTGAGCCAGTATTGCGGCAACAGGCACGCCGGATCCGCAGCCAATTTCGAGAACACGGCTGCTTGGTGGGAGACGATCCACGAGAACGTTTACATACCGTTCCCTGAGGGGTGGAGACACGGCATCCGCCCACCGCGTCCACCTAGGAGCGACGGCGTCGTATGTCCTCGCCACGGCATCCTGAGGCCTCACCCAGTCAGTGTGACTCGTTCCCGCTCCAAGGGTTCGGATTTCCCTTGTCGCCTAGGGAAGTGACTCCATCATCGTGAGTACCTCCTCGCGCCGGTAGCCCTGCGACCGTGCGAACTCGAGGAACTCCTTCAAGCGGGCAACGACGGCGCTCCGTTCTGGCGTACCGGCGACAACGATGGCCCGGCCTCGGCCAAGTTCCAAGAGCCCCTCGTCTCGCAGCACTCGTAGTGCCCGGAGCACCGTATTGGTGTTCACCCCGAGGACAGCGGCGAGATCTTTGGCTTGGGGAATGCGATCACCAGGGCCAGCTTCGCCCTCCGCGATCGCCCGCCGGATCTCCGCGGCAACCTGATCATGGAGGGGCATCGGATCGGACCGGTCAACCTCAGACAGAAGCATCGCGTCGGAGTCACGATCGCGTGGTTCCTTGACAGAGCCCATAACGCCAATGATAGTAGCGTCATGGCCGTTGTCCAGGGACCGTCGAAGACCACCGGAGCCCCTGGTCAGTCAGGTCAGTCCGGCCCGACCGATGCCGACCTCCTCTTCCGGGAGGCAAAGCAGCGCGAGCGTCGTCGTCGCCTGGCGTGGCTCGGTGCCGTCGTGATCGTGGCTGGGTTGGTCGCGGTGATCATCGAAGCGACGAGGCCATCGCCAACGTCGCCCCCCCATAGCTCCACGGTCGAGTCGCCAGCCTCAAGCAAGACGTCGATCGAGTCACTGACCTTTCCCGGTCCATTCGTACCCGAGCAGGTCGTATCGGCCGATGGAACCGTCTGGGTACTCGGATCAAATGGTCCACAGAGTTGTTCCATCGAACAGGTCGACCCCATGACGCTGCAGCACCACATCTATCCCATTTCGGCCTGCGGGGACTACATGGCGCTGGGGAACGGCCTCATCTACATCGCTGGTGATGTGTCGTCCATCAATAGCGACGAGTTTCATCTCGAGATCTTCAACCCCACCACGAAGCACGCGACGGTGATGAACCCGGTCATCGTCACGACGCAAGGAAGCGGACGTGCCCACATGGACATGACCTACGGCGCTGGCTCCATCTGGATGACCTACTGGGGCAGTGAGCTGGTACAGGTCTCGCCCTCGACCGGTGCGATCATTCATAGGATAACGAATGCCCCCCCGAGCGAGGGCGGCCACGGCACCATCGTTGCCAATGGAGGAGGCTTGTGGATCGCGGAGGGAGCAGGTAGCGCGGCAGCCATTTATCGCCTTGCCAATAACTCGCAGACGCTCTCAACGATCTACTCCGGACCTGCTCATAGTTCGGTCCTCTGGCTCTCGTCGATTGGGTCGACCGTGTGGGCCGATGTTGCGAGCGGATCCGACGGCCATCCGGTCCTCTCCACGAGACTCATCGCCTTTGACCAGTCGGGCGTGCCGATCCTCGAAGGGCCGAGCGAGCCCTTCGGCGATGTTCCTCTTGTCGGTTCGAAAGACGGCCTGTGGTCCATCGGATCCGGGGCCATCTGTAGCGCCCCCCAGAGGCTGTGGAAAATCGACCCGGCAGATGGAAGGTCGACCGACATCACCGCGCTTCGCACTCCTATCGAACCATGTCTGACCGAGAACCCGACAACATCCCAAATCACAGTTGTCAACCGGTCCGTGTTCGTACTCGAAGCCACGGGAGCAACAAGGCCAGCCGCTGTCCTCTATCGAGTCCAGGTGGAGATGAAGGCCGGTCGGACATCGAACTAAAGGCTGTCCCCTCCCACCAGGCGGTGGCTCCGGATGCCAACGAAACAGCGCCCTGCGAGGTGGAAGAGTTGTGGAAATGCGATCAATGCGACCATTCGGCCTTTTGGCGTCCTTAACCATTCCGCTCGTCGCGTTGACAGTCTCTGACAGCGAAGCCACGAGCGGGGCGGCCGTCAGTTCAGCTCAAGAAACGAGTTCCAGCGGGCGATCCTCCGTACCAGCGTTCGTCCGCAGAACGCTGCGGGCCATTCCACTGCCCGGGGCGCCCCCGTCGTCTATACCAAACTTCCAACCTGTTGGGGCCCTCGTCCCCAAGGCGGGCATCGTCGCCACCGCGGCCGACAGCCAAAGGGTGCTCTTCGGCCTCGCCGTCTACCGCGATTTCATGGGGGCCACGTACCCGGCCATCAGTACCGATGGCGGTGCGATCTGGCGGATCGACGGTCCCCGCTTCTACGTTGCGGCCGCCCAGGCAGCAGGTAACACCAGCCACGTCGGCGCTCTTGGTGCCCACGGTGCGTACTTCTGGGGACCAGGTGGCAACTCTGTAAAGGTCACCACCGACGAGGGCATTCATTGGTGGATCACCGGATTTGCCGCTGGCGTCTACAAGGTCAGCACTACTGGCGGGATGCTCCGCACGGTTGCGTTCGGCAACCAGGTGCAGGGCGGGGCCTTTCAGGCCTTCCTCTTCGTATCCACCAACTCCGGAATGACCTGGAACCTTCACGGCCAGCTGCACGACGTGAGGCCCTGAGAGCGTTGGATCTCTTGCCCCCATGATGCCGAACTCCCCACGGTCCCGGAATGTCCTAGCCTCTATGGCCTGATCATCGGCACTGTCGTGGCGACGAAGCGAGCGAGAGTGCCTAGCCCATATGTGCCGGAGTGTCCCACTGTCCCGATTGGCCAAGCGGGGGCACCATCTAGCCTTCGAGGTTCTTCCCTTAGGAGGGCGGTCTGCGGAAATGGCAACGCCGTTCAACAAGCGATGGCATGAGGACCACCGCCTGGGTAAAGGGGCCAGTCTCGATGATCGAGTGCGGTGGCACCTCGAGCATGCCCGGGTCTGCGGGTGTCGACCGATCCCAGACTCCATTCTCAAAGAGATCGAGCGAAGACGGGCACTTCAAAAGTAGGTGACACCGAGCGGGCGGTAGTGGGCACCCGGTAGATCGCCGCTTAACTGGCTGGAGGATGTGAATCCTTTGGCACAGCGATGGCGTCACCGGCAGACTGGTGACCGTGACGGTCCGCATGCACAAGGGCGAAATCGAGGTGGATGACAAGCTCGTCCGATCGCTTCTTGGTTCGCAGATGCCTTCCCTTGCCCACCTGCCGCTCGTCATCGTTGAGCCGTGGGGCACTGACAACGCCATCTGGCGGCTCGGCTCCGAGCTCGTTGTCCGTCTCCCTCGCATTCAGTGGGCAGCGGGACAGGTCCAGCTCGAGGCTCTGTGGTTGCCAAGACTCGCTCCGCATCTCCCGGTCGCCATACCCGAGCCCGTCGCCATGGGCAATCCGACCAGCGACTACCCGTATCGATGGGCCATCCACCGATGGATCCCAGGTGACGGCGCTGCACTCGAAAGAATCGATGATCCCGTCACGTTCGCACTTGACCTGGCCAAGGCTGTTCGGATGCTTCAAGCAGTATCGACGACGGAGGCGCCACCCGCGACAAATCGCGCCCGACCGTTAGCAGAGTATGACGAAGCGACCCGAGGGATGATCTTCCGTGCGGGCCATTTGATCGATGTCCCCGCTGCTGTCGATGTCTGGGAGGAGGCGCTGGCAGCGCCGCCCCACCAGGGTCCTCCGCTCTGGGTCCAAGGTGACTTGGAGGGCAACTGCCTGGTCCGGGACGGACGATTGTGCGGCATCGTCGATTGGGGGTCGGCATGCGCTGGAGATCCCGCTGTCGACGTACAGGTCGTCTGGTCACCGCTGTTCACCGATGGCTCCCGCCACGCATTCCTCGACGCTCTAGGTGTCGACGACGCCACCCTCGCTCGTAGCCGCGGCGCAGCGATCCACCAAGCCTGTGGCGCCCTGCCGTACTACTTGCATACCTACCCAGGCATCGTCGAGCGGTCCTGGCACAAGCTCGCCATGCTTGGAGTA
Source organism: uncultured Acidimicrobiaceae bacterium (assembly GCA_964457065.1). Classification (GTDB taxonomy): domain Bacteria; phylum Actinomycetota; class Acidimicrobiia; order Acidimicrobiales; family RAAP-2; genus Bog-473. Next base: position 22,557 of record CAYWDQ010000035.1, read on the forward strand.
CAGCCACGCACGGCTGAATAGCCGCCGTTCGGCGCTGCGCCGGGGTGCTACACCGTCCCGTCGATGTACTGGGGCAGGCTTGGACCTACCTGCCCGGAATCGGCACTTCAGGTTGCCATGGAGTGTCAGATTGAACGTGCCCCGCACCGACACCCGTCGCAGATCCGGACCGACCAGATCAGCGACGGCCTGCTCCATGGAGGGAGAACATACGCTCCGGCAGCGGTCCTACTCGGTACTGATCTTCTCGAGCCTCTCCAGGCTGGCCGTCATGGACTCAAGCACCGAATTGGTCCCGTTGATCCACGCCCCGCCATCACGTAGGAGGTCCTCCGGCAAGGGACCGTAGTCAAAGACCTCGGTGACGACGGTGGCGTCGTCACCGTCCGGAGTGAGGATGTAGCCCCAGCGGTAACCCGCAGGGATGCCGACTTTGGATGGATCACCGCCAGCCGTAGGGAGGTCTCCCGGAGCGGGCTCCCAAAGGATGCGGCCATCCGGTTCGAACTCCACTACACGGTTGAGCATGAGATAGTCGCGACCCAGCCGATTCATCTTCATGGTGAAGGTGTCGCCGACGCCGGAGATGGGACGGTTGAAGACCGCTCCCCGGAGCATGTCGGACCCGTCGAAATCCATGTGGCGTTGCGGATTCGCCAGGATCTCGAAGATGCGGGCTGCCGGTGCCTCGATCCTGCGTGACACTTCAACCGGCTTGCTTTCCTCTGTCATGGTTCAGTCCTCTCTGGTGCTTTGCGCCTGCCCTACCGAGCAGACCCCAGCAGTTCATGTAGTTGGACGTTGCAGGTCCCGCAAATTCATTCATCGGTCAGAAATTCAAATGTTCTAGGACCGATTCGAGGTATCCCACTTTGACAGTGCTGTCGGCAAGATAGAGCATGCCTCAAATTGTCGCTGGGTGGCGCCCTGTCCCTGCAGCGAATTGGGGCGCTCACACTTCCGGGGCCGTTATTCAGCGGCGGGATCGTCGGCGCCCCCGACCATCTTCCGTCCTAGGGGCGGAAGCCCATTATTGATGACGTGATGATTCTCTCCAGTACTCCGGCGGGCAGCGACGTCGGCGCGCGATGCTGGTCACCTCGACGGTGACCGACAAGCCCGTTCACGTCAAATGAGGAGGCCCAACATGCCCGATACCGTGTTTCTATCGAACCGCATCGAAGTGACCCGGCCAATCCCGGCGTCACCCGCGGCGATCTTCGACGTCTTGCGTAGCCCGGCGGGCCATGTGGCCATCGATGCCTCTGGGATGCTGCAGGACTTCACCGGCGAACCGGCGGAAAAGGTTGGCGACACGTTCGTCATCCATATGGACCGGGAGTCGCTCAATGACGTCCCGCTTGGCAAGTACGACGTGACGGTGCACATCATCGTCTTCGAGCGCGACAAGGAGATCGCGTGGGATCTCGGGCCCGATATTCCGGTTCAACACTTTTATGGTTACCGCCTGAGTGCTGATGAGGACGGGGTCACCAGTGTGACGTCTTACTACGACTGGTCGAAGGTGAGCGGCGACATGCAGGACCGCTTCCCGATCGTGCCCGAGTCGGCCCTGCGGGCCACGCTCGGAATCTTGGAGCGAACGGTCAGAAACGGACTGTGATCTTTGCCATCTGCGTTCCAAGGTCGGTTTGCGTAACGACCTGCCTCTGAGCCGGCGTACTGGGCGACCCGCGGACACCGTTTTCGATGAACATATGGGGGCAGGTCCATGGAAGCGGTTCAAGTCCAGACGCCGCGGGGTATCGGCCGGCTGCGAGGCGACAGTCGCGAGCATTTGATTCAGGGTCTCTCAGGTACGCCTAAATCCTCTTGTCGAAGTTGATCTGCGCACCGAAGGGGTGGTGCTAGCACGAGGTCGGCTCCACAGTCTGACCACCTCCAATTCGGGGTCCCGCCGGGTCAACAATGATGCAGGAGGGCTTGATGGCGCGGGAAGAGACTGAAGAGGTTGGAATGCGGCAACCAACGAACCCCTCGCTATGAGCGCTCGGGCAATTCGAGTCCCGTGGTATCACTTCAGGGCCACCATTCACCAGCGCTGGCCCGGATACCTCTCCATCGTCCTCCTGATCGGGCTAGTGGGCGGCGTAGCCATGGTCTCGATCGCCGGGGCGCGGCGCTCCCAGTCAACCTTCGGCGCCTATCTGGCGGCCACGAGGGCCTCGGACCTCCAATTCCAGACTTCGGGAGTCTCTGATCAGTTCGGCATCACGACCCTGAGCGGGAAGCTTGCCCGCCTCCCCCATGTGGAGCACGTCGCCGATGCCCCGTCTCTCCTCGTCATCCCGCTCGGAGCGAACGGGAAAGCTCTCCCTTCGGCCTTCAACGACAACGATGTCACGGAGGTCGGCAGTGCGGGCGGTATGTACTACAGGCAGGATCGGGTCATCGTCACTCAGGGTCAGATGGCTGATCCTGCGAGCACCGACGAAATGGTGGCGACGGCCGAAGCCGCCCGGCTGTCGGGCTGGCACATCGGTCAGACCGTCCCGTTTGGCGCCTACTCGATTCAGCAGGCGCAGACACCCTCGTTCAACCCCCTAACCGGAAAGCCCTGGATGCGCTTCTCGGCAAAACTTGTCGGTCTCGTCGAGTTCTCGAGCCAGGTCGTCAACGACGACGTCGATCGATTCCCCACCGATGTGTTGATGACCCCGGCGCTGACCGAGAAGCTGAGCGCGGCGGCGAGTTACCCGACCTACGGGTTACGTCTTGACAGCGACCGCGCTGTGCCAGTAGTCGAACGGGAGATCGTTGATGCTCTCCCTCCAGGATCCACCTACAGCTTCCACCTCACGTCAGTGGTCGAGGGGCAGGTTGAGCGTGCGACCAGGCCAGAGGCGATCGCCCTCGGAGTCTTCGGGGTCATCGCGGCCCTTGCTGCATTGTTGATCGGCGGTCAGACCATAAGCCGACAGTTGTTTGCGAGACGTGGGGATGTCGGCGTACTGCGGTCCCTTGGAGCAAATAGGCCGACGATCGCAGCTGACGCGACGCTCGGACCGATCGGCGCGGTGTTCCTGGGTGCTCTCGTAGCCCTGGGCGTCGCCGTGGCGCTCTCGCCTTTGATGCCGATCGGTCCGGCCAGCTC
>CAYWDQ010000036.1:0-7365 GCA_964457065.1 uncultured Acidimicrobiaceae bacterium
TGGCCCGCTGGGGCCTGGCCAAGACGACCGTCGAGGACGCGGCGCGCGAGGCCGGCGTCTCGCGGGCCACCGTCTACCGCTACTTCCCCGGGGGCCGCGACGAGCTGATCTCTGCCGTCGTCGGGTGGGAGTTCGCCCGCTTCTTCCGCCGGCTCTACGAGGAGGTCTCCGACGCGGAGGGGCTGGAGGAGGTGATGGAGCGCGGCATCGTGTTCGCCCACCACGCCCTCGTGGAGCACGAGGTGCTGCAGCGCATCCTCGTGACCGAGCCGCAGATCCTGCTGCCGCGGCTGACGACCGAGGCGGAGGGGACGCACACGCTGGTGGCCGCCTTCCTGTCGCCCTACCTGGTGCGCCACGGGATGGCCGAGGGCGCCGATCTCGAGGTCGCGGCCGACTTCCTGGCCCGCATGATCCTCTCCTACATCAGCTCACCGGGACGCTGGGACCTCGACGACCCCGAACAGGTGGCGCTCCTCGTCCGCTCCGAGCTGCTGGCCGGCATCCGGTGAGCAGCTCACTCCCGGAGCCCTCGTCGACGACGCCCCCGTGTTACCGGCACCCCGGCCGGGCGGCCTCGGTCCGGTGCGCGCACTGCGACCGCCCGATCTGCACCGACTGCATGGTGCAGGCGGCCGTGGGCTGGCAATGCCCGCCGTGCATCTCGGAGGGGGCGAAGCGCTCGCGCCAGGTCCCGGCCTTCACCCACACGAGTCCCGGGCGGACGGGTGTGGTGGGCTCCACGAACCCGACGCCCGTGGTCCTGGCCATCATCGCGGTCAACGTGGTGGTCTTCTTCTTCGAGCGGTTCGGCACCGACACCAGGCTCATCGACCGCTACGCCATGTGGCCCGCCGCCGTGCACCTGGAGAACCAGTACTACCGGGCCTTCACCGCCATGTGGCTCCACGCCAACTTCCTGCACATCTTCTTCAACATGTTGGCCCTCCTCATCGTCGGCCCGGCCGTCGAGGTGCTCCTGGGCAAGGCCCGCTTCCTCGCGCTCTACCTGATCGCCGGGCTGGGGGGGAGCGTCGCCTCGTATCTCCTGAGCCAGCCCAACGTCGCCGGCATCGGGGCGTCGGGCGCCATCATGGGGATCCTGGGCGCCTACGTGGTCCTGGCGGCGCGCCGGCACCTGCCGATGGCGCCGGTCGTCGGGCTGCTCGTGCTCAACTTCCTGATCGGGTTCACGGGCAACATCGACTGGCGGGCCCATCTCGGGGGGGTGGTGACGGGCGCCGTCGTGGCCTTGTTGTACGACTACGCCGGCAACCTGCGGGACCGGACCAGGGAGCTCGCCGTCACCATCGGGGGCAGCGTGGCGATCCTCGCCGTCCTGGCGCTGCTGATCACGGGCGTCGCCCCGGGACACGTGAACCTCAGTTGAGCCCCGATTGGTTGACACTGAGACAAAAATCGCCATACTGTTTCATCGGTGGGCGCGGCAGCGGCAAGACCTGAACCCGGGGTTCCGGGCGCCCTGACGGGAACGCGGGACGGTGTCGTGCGCCACTTGGGTGCCGACGACCGCTCCTCGACCAGGGTCCGCATCGTCGACGGGGCCCTGCGCTGCCTGGCCCGCTCGGGCGTCGCAAAGACGACGGTGGACGACATCGCCCGCGCCTCGGGCCTGTCGAGGGCCACCGTGTACCGGACGTTCCCGCGGGGGAGGGAGGGCATCCTCGCCGCGGTCGTCGAGACAGAGGTGGCCCGGCTCTTCTCGGCCCTGGCCGTGGCGATGGGCGAGGCGACCGACCTCGAAGACGTGCTCGTGGCAGGCATGGTCGAGTCGGCCCGCCGGATGCGCTCCCACGGCGCCCTCACCTACCTCCTGGAGCACGAGCCCGGGGCGGTGCTGCCGTACCTCACCTTCGCCGAACTCGACCGGGTCCTGCTGGTGGCGGGTGACCTGGCGGCCCCCTTCTTCGCCCGCTGGCTCGAGCCGGCGCAGGCCTCCCGGGCGGCCGAGTGGGCCGTGCGCATCGTCCTGGCCTACTGCTCCGGGCCGACCGCCGGCACCGACCTCGGCGACCCCGACGACGCCCGCGCGCTGGTGCGGGCCTTCGTCCTGCCTGGCATCCTCGCCCTGCGCGTCGACACCGCCCGCGGGGCTCCCAGTCCTCACCACCAAGCAGGCAACTCCAACCGACCAACGCGACCACTCACCAAGGGGGCGGCACGACCATGACCACACTCGACGACGATCAGGAGCAGCTGAGGTCCAACCTCGAGCTGATCGGCCGGACCGACATCAACGATCTCGAGGCGGTGCTGAGCCTCGTCGGCCAGTACGACGTCGAGGGCTTCCACCGCGTGCCCGACAATTGCCCGGCGGAGTTCACCTGGGACTACCAGAAGGGCGCCAAGCCGCAGCTCGACAAGCTCTACGAGAAGGCCAAGAAGGCGCAGTGGAACGCGCAGACGGACCTGGACTGGTCGATCGAGGTCGACCAGGAGCAGGTCGTGATCGCCAACGCCGAGGCCAACCCAGCCCAGATGCAGTGGGACGAGGCCGCCCTGGCCGGCACCGCGCTCGAGAAGTGGGACGACAAGCGGTTCATACAGTTCGGGATCGAGAACCAGAACTGGCTGCTGTCGCAGTTCATGCACGGTGAGCAGGGTGCGCTGCTCTGCACGGCCAAGATCGTCGAGACGGTCCCGTGGATCGACGCCAAGTACTACGCGGCCACCCAGGTCATGGACGAGGCACGCCACGTGGAGGTCTTCTCCAAGTACCTCGACGAGAAGCTCTCGGGCCATTACCCGATGAACGCCCACCTCGGGCTGCTGCTCGACGACATCGTGTCCGACTCTCGTTGGGACATGACGTATCTCGGCATGCAGATCATGGTCGAGGGACTGGCACTGGCCGCCTTCGGGTTCATCCACATGATGACGACCGAGCCGCTGCTGAAGAAGCTGCTGCGCTATGTGATGGCGGACGAGGCTCGGCACGTGGCCTTCGGCGTGCTGAGCCTGCAGGAGTACTACAAGGAGCTCAGCGCGCCCGAGCTGCGCGAGCGCCAGGAGTTCGCGTTCGAGGCGGCCATCCGGATGAAGGACCGCATGGCGATGCAGGAAGTCTGGGAGCGCATGGAGGTCCCGACGTCCGACGTGGTCAAGATCATGGGGATGGCCCCCGACCGGGACGACTTCCAGATCCTCTTGTTCTCCAAGATCGTTCCCAACCTCAAGAAGCTCGGGCTCCTCGACGCGGCCGACGGCTGGCTGCGCGCCAAGTTCACCGAAATGGGTGCCATCGCATTCGAGCATCTGACCGACTCCACCGAGGACGAGGACGCCTTCGCCGACGGGTCTCCCGCCGATCGCCAGGTCGCCTGAGCGCTCCGCATCGCTGGTAGCGTGAAGGGGCAATGAGCCCCGTACAGGTCGCCCCTCGGTTCGGGCGGGTGATCACCGCGATGGTGACGCCCTTCGACGACGCCGGAGCACTGGACCTGCCCGCCGCGGTGGAGTTGGCCCGCTGGCTGGCCTCGCACGGGAGCGACGGGCTCGTGCTGAGCGGCTCCACGGGCGAGAGCTCGGTGCTCACCGACGACGAGAAGGTCGAGCTGTGGCGGGCCGTGGCGGAGGCGGTCACGGTCCCGGTCCTGGCCGGGACGGGCTCCAACGACACGGAGCATTCCGTCAGGATGACGGACCTGGCGGCCCAGAGCGGGGTGGACGGGGTCCTGGTGGTCACGCCGTACTACAACCGGCCCTCGCAGGCCGGGCTGTACGAGCACTTCCGCGTCGTGGCGGAGGCGGCGGGCGACCTGCCCGTCGTGCTCTACGACATCCCGGTCCGATCGGGCCGGCGCATCGAGACCGCGACCATGCTGCGCCTGGCGCGTGAAGTGCCGGCCATCGTGGCGCTGAAGGATGCCGCTGGTGACCCGCCGACGACGGCGCACCTGGCCGCGCAGGTACCGCCGGGGTTCGAGATCTACAGCGGCGACGACATCATGACCTTGCCCCTCCTGTCGGTCGGGGCCATCGGCGTGATCAGCGTCGCCGCGCACTGGGTGGGCCCGCAGTTCCGCAAGGTCATCGATGCCTTCCTCGCGGGCGACCTGGACGCCGCCATCGCGGGCAACGCCGAGCTGCTCGACTCCTTCGACTTCGAGTCCTCGACGGAGTTCCCGAACCCGTTGCCCACCAAGGCCATTCTGCGGGCGCTCGGCCTGCGGGTCGGTCAATGCCGCCTGCCCATGGGGTCGTCCACCCCCGAGCTCGATGCCCAGGCGGCGAAGGTCCTGGCCGCAGTCGGTCCACCGGCAGTCACGGTCGCCCCGCTTGGCTGAGCGCGGAAAACCGAAGCCCGTCCGGGTCGTCTTCCTCGGCGGACTCGGCGAGATCGGACGCAACTGCGCCTGCATCGAGGTCGAGGGACGCATCGTCATCCTCGACTGCGGGATCATGTTCCCCGAGCCGGACATGCCGGGCATCGACCTGGTGCTGCCGGAGTTCACCTACCTGCAGGACCGCAAGGACCGGGTGGACGGGATCGTGCTCACGCACGGCCACGAGGACCACACGGGCGGATTGGCCTACCTGCTGCGCGAGCTGAGCGCCCCCATTTACGGCTCCGAGCTCACAGTCGGCCTGGCGCGGCACCGGATCGACGAGGCGGGGTTGGCGGACAAGACCCGCTTCGTGTCGGTGGCCGACGGGGAGCGGGTGCGGATCGGGGCCTGTGACGTCGAGTTCATCCCGGTGACGCACTCGGTGCCCGAGGCCATGGCCATCGCCTTCCACACGCCCCAGGGCGTGATCCTGCACTCGGGGGACTTCAAGATCGACCTGCAGCCGGTCGACGGACGCCGGACGGACATGCCGCGCATGGGGGAGCTGGCCCAGACCGAGGGGATCCGGCTGCTCCTGTCGGACTCGACCAACGCGGAGGAGCCCGGCTACACCGCGTCGGAGTCGACGGTGGGGGTGACGCTGCGGCGGGTCTTTGCGGCCCATTCCGGCAAGCGCATCGTGGTCGCCTGCTTCGCGAGCCACATGCACCGGGTCCAGCAGATCATCGACGCCGCGGTCGCCAACGGGCGCAAGGTGGCCACGCTCGGGCGCTCCATGGGCAAGAACGTCGAGCTGGGCACGCGGCTCGGCATCATCAGCATCCCCGACGGGACGCAGGTGGACATCGAGGACATCGACTCCGTGCCGGCGGGCGAGATGTGCGTGATCTCGACGGGCTCCCAGGGTGAGCCGATGTCGGCGCTGTCGCTCATGGCCACGGGCGAGAACAAGTGGCTCCGCATAGGGGAGGACGACGTCGTCGTCATCAGTGCCCACCCGATCCCGGGCAACGAGTGGTCGGTGGGTCGGGTCATCGACGATCTGCACCGTCGGGGCGCCGAGGTGGTGCACTCAGGAGCAGAGGCGGTCCACGTCAGCGGGCACGCACGCCAGGGGGAGCTCCGGACGCTCATCGACGTGACCCGCCCGGAGTGCTTCGTGCCGGTGCACGGCGAGTTCCGCCACATGGTCCATCACGCCCGCCTCGCGCTCTCCATGGGCCTCGACCCGGCCAAGGTGCTGCTGTGCGAGGACGGCGACGTGATTCAGCTCAACGCCAAGGGCATCAGCCGCGATGGAGAGGTGCCGGCCGGTTATGTCTACGTCGACGGCACGGTGGGCGACATTGAGCACGGGGTGCTGCGCGACCGCAAGAAGCTGGCGGAGGAGGGCGTGGTGATGGTCGTCGTCACGGTCGACCGGCAGAAAGGCACGTTGAGCTGCCCGCCGGTGATCGAGACCCGGGGCTGGGTCCACGCACCGGAGGCCGAGGAGCTCCTGGGCGAGGCGAGCGAGGTGGTGGGCGCCGCCGTGACCAAGGCGCTGCACGACGGCGCGCACGACATCGAGGTCCTGAGCCGCCACACGCGCAAGGCGCTGGGCAAGTTCGTGGGCGACCGGACGAGGCGCCGTCCCATGATCGTGCCCGTCGTGCTGATGGTCTGAGCCGTCTCCTACGGGTAGCGGGCGGCGCGGGTCCCGGGCGGATTGTGGACGCCGGGGACGGCATCGGGGTTCTCCACGCAGACCTCTGACTCGAGGCCGTCGGGATCGCGGAAGAAGAGGCTCAGCATGGGACCGAAATCGGTCACGTAGTCGTCGGCCGCCCCGCGGGCCATGAGCCGCTCGCGGATCTCCTCGAAGGCGACGAGCGAGGCCGCCTGGAGCGCCAGGTGGTCGAGGCGGCCTCGCCCGAACATCGGTGTCTGGCGGTCCGCTTCGGTATTGCCCTCGACCTGGAACACGTTGAGCTCGGCCCAGTCGCCGATCTTGATGATGGAGAGCCGGGGTCCCTGTCCCTCCGGGAACTCCGAGCCGTCCCGGAGGATCTCGGCGTCGAAGACGTCGCGGTAGAAGTCGTTCAGGCGGGATGCGTCGTTGGTGATGACCGCCACGTGGTTGAGACCCTTGAGCAGCATGCGTCGTTCCTCCTGGTGCGGTGGGCCCGTCCGGCTGACCCCACCCTAGGCACCCATCGGCCCGGCCCGGGCGACCGGCGATGGCGCCGCGGCCGGGATGTCACCCGTCGAGCCGCGCCAGGAGCCATCCGGGGCGCACCACGTCGGCCCCAAGATCCTCCACCCTCTCGCACAGGGCGCGATCAGCGGAGACGAGTGTCGCTTGGTCGTCGGCGCCCGCCACCAATTCCACGAGCCTGTCGTCCCCGCTGCGAGGCGCATGAATCACCGTGACCCCGTCGGCCACGCCGGCCTCGACGCCGTCACGCGCCTTTCCCTCGAGGACCACGACGACCGGCTCGTCGAGCCGGCCGTCCCTTACCGCGGTGCGCACCCGGTCCACGAACGTCCGGGCCGCTCCGGGCCGGTCCCTCCACCAACCGGTGGGCCGGGACCCGATCACATTGGCCGCATCGACGAGAAGCACGACGCCGGGGATCAGCTGCCGTAGGCCCGGGTGAGGACCTCCATGTTGTGCCCCGAGGGATCCTCGAAATAGAAGCCACGCCCGTGGCCGTTGATGCGGTTCTCCTGTTGGTGGCCGGGGTCGGCCCAATACGTGAGTCCACGTTCGGTGACCCGGGCGAAGATGGAGTCGAACTCCTCCTCGCTGACCAGGAAGGCGTAGTGATGATGCTCGGGGGCCCACCGGTCGTCGTAGTCGAGGCTGACGCCGTTGGCGGTCTCGACGCAGAGGAAGGGTCCGAACTGCTTCGGCGGTTCGAGGCCGAGGATCTCGGCGAGGAAGGTGGCCGACGCCTCCTTGTCCTGGACCGGGACGATCGTGTGGTTGAGCTCGACTGCCATGGTGCCTCCCTGCGTCGTGCCGCAGGCACCATTATCACCGCCGGAGGAACGCCACCAGCTCCGCGATGCG
>CAYWDQ010000036.1:7465-25060 GCA_964457065.1 uncultured Acidimicrobiaceae bacterium
CGGGGGAGTGGTCGCGGAGGATCCGGAGCGCCTCGACGTTCCCGGTGACGAACAGCGAGCGCGCCAGGGCACCGGCCCCGAGCACAGCGTCGAGGGCGCCGCCCACGACCTCCCGCCGGGTGAAGTCGACCATGAGGGGCAGCTGCACCGCGCTGAGCACCTCGCGGAGGGTCGGGATCCGCACGTCGCCGTCGCCGACGCCTTGCACCGCGGCCAGGTCCAGGTCGCCCACGGACCCGTGCACGCCCCACAGGCGGTCGAGCGTCTGGTCGTGCAGGACGACGATCTCGTCGTCCTTGGTGCGGCGCAGGTCCAGCTCGAGCATGTCCGCGCCCAGCGCCACCGCGGCGGCGAAGGCCGGCAGCGTGTTCTCACGTGCACCCTTCGGATCGCCCCGGTGGGCGATGGCGATGGGCGTCACTCGGGGTCGACGAGACCGGAGGGCGCGCTCTGGGTCCTCACCGGAAGCTCGACGGGGTTTCCTTCGCCTCCGCCGGGCTCTTCGGGTGCACCCTCGTTGCGCGTGCTCCTCAGGAGCGGGCGGGCGAACAGGACCGCCACGACGCACTGGAGCCCGCCCGCCAGCACCAATGGCAGGCGCAGTCCGCCGAGTGTCGCGACGCCTCCGGCCAAGAGTGCCCCCACCGGCGCCGCACCCCACACGAGCCCGCGCCAGGCGCTGCCCACCCGTCCCATCAAATGGGGGGGAGTCAGCCGCTGCCGCAGCGAGATGGTGATCACGGTGATACCGGTGACGGCGACGCCCACCAGCGCAAAGGCGGGAGCCGCCACGACCCAGCTGTGCGCCGAAGCCATGATCAGATAGCCGACCCCCGAGACGATTGCGGCACCGATGAGGGTGCGGGCGCTGCCGAAACGCCTCACCCTGCCTTCCGCCAACGCGCTGCCCAAGAGGCCACCGACGGCAGCCGCAGCGAGGAAGAGCCCGTAGGCGCCTTCGCGCACGCCCCAGACCTTGGTGGCGAGGAGCACCAGGACCCCGCTCTCCATGCCCTGGAAGAGCGAGAGGGAGCCGACCATGAGGACGAGGACCCGCAGGCGGCGGTCGGCGAACAGGAGCCGCACGCCCTCCCAGATCGAATCCGAGGTCTCCGCCGGCGCCGGCGCCGGCGCCTTCGACCGGAAGTGGACAAAGGGGATGCAGGACGCGATGAGCGTGATCGCGTCCGCGAAGAACGGCACCGACTGGCTGGCGGCGAAGAGCGTCGATCCCACCACGGGACCGGCCAGATATTCCGCGCCCGTTTCGGTGGCCGTCAGGACTCCATTGGCGCGTTCGAGAGCGTCATCTTTGACGAGCTCGGGAACGATGGCTTGCAGGGACGAGTAATAGGTCGCCCGTGCACCGGCGTTGATCAACACGATGATCATCAGCAGTGCCAAGTTGATGTGGCCGGTCGCCACCAGGGCTGCCGCGGCCAAGATGGCGGCAGCGCGCACGACGTTCGCGAGGGCCATCACCGGGCCCCGCTCGAACCGATCCGCGAACGCGCCGGCCGGCAAGGCCAGAAGCAGCCACGGGAGGCTGTCTGCGGCGACGACGGCGGAGACGGCAAGCGGATTCGGATCGACGACGACCGCCAGAAGCGGCACCGCACCATAGGCAAGCCCGTCTCCGGAACTCGCAAAGGTGAAGCCGACCCACAGCCGGGTGAAGGGACGTCCGAGCCGCCGCCGGTGCTGCCCCCGACTACGAACTCTCATCTGCTGATTGCCTTGCCCCCACCGAGAGCGTCGCGCCCCTTCGCACCGGCACCCATCATTGCCGTGATCGCCCCTGGCGCGACAAACGGCGGGCGCCGCCCTCCGCGAAGAAAACGCTCAAGGCGGCGACCCGCCGTGTCGATACTCACACCGCAACACTCCGTACTGATGCGAACTGGTGCGATGAAGGCTTTTCCATACGGCTCCTAGCCGCTGGATGGGTTCATCCAAACCGGATCTCCATCTCCCACCTCCTTCGACCGTCGGTACCGGTGGGGGAATGTGAGGGCTAAAGACCGTGCTACCGGCGCCCTTTCATTCCCCGCGCTCAATATTCTGGCCGAAGTTGCAACCGGATTGCAACCAACATTTGCGCGTTCGTTGTTCCCGACCTGCAGCGATGGGTCATGCCGGGGAGCCGCGAGCCCCCTTCCAGGCACGAATTGGGCCGCCGGAGCGTCCTGACGAGCGCTGGATCCGGGACCTGCGAGATTTTCTAAGAAAGCGCTGGCGGGAGCGCGAACTCGAAAAATCTTACGCCACGACCCCGGATCGGGGCTCGGGCGAGGCTACCCGTCGCTTGGACCGCCGGCTGGCCGGGTTGGCCCTCAGTGGGTCGGGAGACCCGGATACCCCGGTGCTTCAGCGACTACGAGGTCACCGGGTCCCTGCCCCGCGGGCCAGGACCAAGTACTGGTCCTCGGACGAGCTTCGGGCCGGATGGAGGGGCGCAAACTCGAGCGATGCTCCCTGCAGGAGCCATTCCTCGAGCTCGGCCGGACCCTTGGGCTTGGAGAGGTAGTAGCCCTGAATCTGGTCACATCCGGCGTCGGCCAGCATGGCGCACGTGACGTCGTCCTCGGCGCCTTCGGCGACGACGCTGAGCCCGAGCGAATGCGCCATCGCGATGGAGGAGCGGACGATGATGCGATTACTCATCTCGTTGGGGAGGTTGGTCACGAAGGAACGATCGATCTTGAGCTCTTGGACCGGCAGGCGATGGAGATAGGCCAATGACGAGTAGCCGGTTCCGTAGTCGTCGATACCGATCCGGATGCCCAGGGCCGAAAGCGAGTCGAGGACCATCGTGGCCTGCGTGAGGTCGGCCATGATCTCCGTCTCGGTGACTTCGAGCGTCAGGACCTCCGGCGGGATGTCATACGCGCGTAGATGACTGGCGACCCGCTCCACGAGACTGCCGTCGGCGAATTCGCGGCCCGAGACGTTGATCGCGAGGCCGATGTCGATCCCGACCCGACGCCAGCGCTCCAGTTGGGCGCAGGCCTCGGAGAGGACGAAATCGCTGATCTGGCTGATCAGGCCCATCTGCTCGGCGATCCCGATGAACTCTTCCGGCGGAATCGCTCCGTGCACGCGATGGTTCCAGCGCGCCAGCGCCTCGACCTGGACCACTTTGCGTGACCGGACGTCTGCAATCGGCTGATAGACGACGCTCAACTCCGTACCCGTCTGGAGGGCGTGCGTCAGCAGTCCACCCAGCATGAGCCAGCGGCGCATGCTGCGGTCATGCTCGACGGAGTACACCTCGACCGTGCTCCTGCGCTCCTTGGCCAGGTACATGGCGATGTCGGCTCTCTGGAGCAGCAGCGCCACGTCGTCGCCGTGCTCGGGGGCGAGCGCGATGCCGGCACTGGCCGTCACGGCAAGCGTCAACCCGTCCATCTCTATCGGCCGTGAGAGCTCGGTGTTGAGCTCGTTGACGATGGCAACCGCACGCTCAGGTCGAGTGACGCCGGAGATGACCAGGGCGAACTCGTCACCTCCGAGACGCGCCACCGTTGCCTGCTCACCGACGGCACGCAGCAACCGTTCGGCCACCTCGCAGAGGAGGCGGTCGCCGATGGCATGGCCGAGGGTGTCGTTGACGTCCTTGAAGCGGTCGAGGTCCAGCAGGACGATGGCGACGCCACCGCTCTCGTTGAGGGCACTCGTCCCTCGGCTGAGGAACAGCATGCGGTTGGGGAGTCCGGTCAGCATGTCGTGGGTCGCCTGGTGGGACTTGCTGTCGACCTCGAAGCGCAGCTCCTCTACGAGGCGGGCACGCTCGAGGTTGGCACTGGCATGCGCGACGAGGGCCTCGAAGAGGCGGAGATCGTCGTCGTCGAATCCGTCGAGCTCCTCGTCTCGGTCCAGCGCGACGATGGCTCCGATCGCCGTCTTCTCGTTGATGAGCGGGGCCACAAGAGCATGTCGGTATCTCCCGGCGATTGGGTCGTAGGTGCTCCTGCGCTGCGGTGTGGTGCTGCTGTGGAGGGACGCGACACCACTCTCGATGGCTTTGGTGATGATGGAGGACTCGTCGAGACTGATCAGTTCGACCTCGGAGGGCCCGTGGTCGTCGAGTGAGATCCGGCGAGGGATGCCCGATGGCTCGGCCAGCACGAGCTGTGCCCGACGCGCACGCATCACCGTGCACACCTGGCTCAGTACCTCAAGGCTCATGGAAGAAGGCTCCAGGTTCGCCGTACCGAGGGTGCGGCTGAAGTCGTAGAGGCGTTGGAGCGAGGCAAAGCGAAGCGACAACCGGGTGTAGCCGCGATATGCCGTGATGATCAGCGCGGCGACGAGGAGGACCGGTACCGTCGCCCACAGGTTCATCCAGGCGGCGTCGAACACAACGAAGGCCAGGCACATGCTCGCCGCCGTGATCGTCGCATGCATCAGGAGTTGGGGTCCGGTACGCCGCTCTGTTGCATGGCCGTACAGCTTCGCCATGATCAGGACCATGATGGTCATGACGATTGCATTGACGGCGAGGGCGGCCACGGCGGCTGCCCAACCCCAGGGGCTCACCGGGCTGTGGGTCTCCAGGATCTCGCGGTAGACCAGCGCTGACACGGCGACGCCGAGGGCGCCGGCGGCGACGTTGAAGCACACCTTGTTGAGGGCTTGCTTGCGGATGGCGAAGAAGACGAATGCCGCGGCGACGACGCAGGCGAGCACGAGAAGAGCCGGAGAGAGGAACACCAGCCCGAGGAGCAGTGGCACATCCTCGAGCGACATGAGATACGTGTTCCCCCGATGGTGCATGGACACGGGCGCCCAGAGTGCGACCGCCCACACGATGCAGACCACGGCGCACATTGCGGGTTCCGGGATCAGGACCCGGATCGGCGCAGCGCCGTGGAGGGGGCCGCGCAAGAGGAGCGCCACTGTCGCGAAGGCGAGCGCTGCGGCGTAGGCATAGACCGCGGCGAGGGCGGCCCAGCTCAGCCCTTCGGGCGCGACGGACTCCGGGCCGGCCTCGAGTGCCGGCAATGCCCCGAGGACCGACTCGTCCTCGGCTGCCTCGATTCCGTTCGCCATTGGCCCCACCGATTTCGTGCGCGCTCGAGCGGCGGAACCGCCATTCGATGGCACGATTGCGTTATCGGCGGGTTTGGGGCCTGACTTAAGATCGCCCCCCGGGAATGCGAGGGAAAACACCGTGGGAAGTGGACGTTTGCCGTCGTGTCACCGCCGGTGAAACGGGCGTTCGAGCATGGGCCCTTTGACCCACGGTCGAGGTGGCCGGGCGGATCGGCCCGGAATCGGACGTCACGGGGGCTCCGGCCCCCGACCCCCGTGCCTAGGAGGTGCTGGCGTAGACCGCCCCGGCTACGTTGGCGATGATCTGGTTCAGGGCCGGTTCGATCAGGTCGTCCACGGCGGCCTGGGTGATGTGGACCCCGTCCGCTCCCCGGGCCACGATCCCGTCCACCACCGAGGCGTACTGCCCTCCGGGGTCGAGCACCGTGTAGAGGTCGTCCACGGACACGAAGGGGTACTTGGCGGCCACCCCCTGCACGATCTGGTTGTAGGCGTCGACCAGGTCGTGGGGCGTGCCGTCGTTGAAGTAGGGCGAGGCCGAGAGGATCACCGCCCCGCCGTCGGAGTGTGCGATCTGCACCGCCTCGTCGAGGTTGGACTCGATGTTTGCCGAGTAGGCGGCGTTGGCCAGGGTCTGGAAGCTGCCGTCGAACAGTCGTGCCTGGGTCTCCCAGTACCCCGTCTGAATCACGGTGACGTCGGGGTGGAAGCGCGAGACGACCCACTGCAACTGGGATGCCCACAGCGCACACGCTCCCGGGCTGATGTAGAGCGAGCCCGGGTCGCTCCAGGGGTGCGTCGGCGCGCCGTTCGTGTAGCCGCAGCCGGCCGCCGCCGCGTCGTCGATGGCGTACGGCGGGTTGGTCTGCTCGACGTACTGGCCTTCGTAGAGCGCCAGGGAGTCACCCGAGAAGGCGACACGCAGGCTCCCCTGGTGGGTTGCCTGGGGCCCCGGGACGTCGTTGATGACGGCCACGGCAGGCGGGATCGGGTTCGACAGCGGTTTCGGGAAGAGGGGCGGGTGAAGGGGCGATTGTGCACTGCCCGAGAAGCCGGCGTCGCCGAAGTCGAAGACGCCGGCGTCCTGACCGACGAGCCAGTACCCGTTCCCGTCGGGTGTGGGCGCCATGGACACGATCGGTTCGTTGAGGTCGAGGCTCCCCGTCGATCCCCAGAACTGCGCATCCCCGTAGGTGAAGATGCCCCCGTCGGAGGCGACGAGCCAGTAGCCGCCCCCATCCGGCGTGGCGGCCATGCCCACCACGGGCCTGTTCAGGGTGATGCCTCCCGTCGAGCCCATGAAGCGCGCGTCACCGAAGGAGAAGATGCCCCCGTCGGCGGCCACCAGCCAGTAGCCGCTCCCGTCCTTGGTGGCGGCCATGCCGACGATGGGCTCGTTCAGCGTCATGCCGCCCGTCGAGCCCTTGAACTGCGCATCGCCATAGGTGAACACTCCGCCGTCCGAGGCGACCAGCCAGTAGCCGCCGCCGTCGGGGGTCGGGGCCATGCCGACGATCGGCTTGTTGAGCGTCATCCCGCCCGTCGAGCCGAAGAATGACGCATTGCCGAAGGTGAAGACGCCGCCGTCGCTGGCGACCAGCCAGTAGCCGCCCTGCGGGTCGGCCGCACCGCCGACGATCGGCTTGAGGAGCGGGATCTCGAGAGTGTCGCCGTCGTACCCCGCGCCCCCGAAGGTCATGACGCCTCCCGCGGCGTCCACGATGGCATAGGACGAGTCCGTCGCATTGGGCGTCGCGGCACCCGCCCTGGGCCCGCTGCCCGGCCCGGAGGGTGGCAAGGTGACCAGCGCGCTGGTGGCGAGCAGCATCGCCATGCCGACCACGGCACGGCGGGCCACCCGCCCGGTCGACCGTCCCGCGCCTGACATGAGTCCACGATCATAGGGAGCAGGGGTTGTCGGGACGGCGCGCCCCCGTTCAGAGGAACCGGAGCTGTTGTCCTCCCTCGGGCACCTGCTCGGCCGCGGGCCCGGTCACCTTCGCCTGGCCGCGGTAGCGGTCCCGTCCCGTGACGCCGCAGCGCAGGGCGGCGGCGCGCACGATGCCCTCCACCCGCTCCCGCTCGGCGTCCTCTTGGTACGCGCCCCGCCGGAACCGCCCGCGGTGGAGCCGGACCAGGTCGGGCCGGGCGCCCTCCAGCCAGTCGAAGTAGTGGGCCCGTACCGTGCCTCGCAGGTGCAACGCCACGCCGTGGATGGAGACCGCGCCTGCCGCCGCGCAGGCCTCGACCACCTCGCGGAGCTGTTCCTCGGAGTCGGAGAGGCCCGGCAGCACCGGGGCGACCAGGGCGCCGCACGGGATGCCCAAGGCGGTCAGGCGCCGCAGCGCCTCGATCCGGCGGTCCGGCGGCGGAGTGCCCGGCTCGGTCAGCGACCAGACGGAGCGGTCGAGCGTCCCCACCGAGAAGCTCACCGAGACATCGGTCCGCTCCGATGCCGCTGCGAGCAGTGCAGCGTCACGCAGGACGAGCGTCGACTTGGTCAGGATGCTGAAGGGGTTGCGCGCTCCCGAGAGCGTCTCCACGATGCCCCTCGTCAGGTGGTACTTGCCTTCGGCGTGCTGGTAGGGGTCGGTGTTGGTGCCCATGGCGATGCTGTCACCGCCCCACTTGGGGGAGCGCAATTCGGCGCGCAGCCGGTCCACGGCGTTGACCTTGACCACGATCTTGCGCTCGAAGTCGGACCCGATCCCGAGGCCGAGGTAGTCGTGGGTGGGCCTGGCGAAGCAGTAGACGCATGCGTGGCTGCAGCCTCGATACGGGTTGATGGTGTGGCGGAACGGCATCCGGCTCTCCGGCGGGACCGTGTTGATGATGGTGCGGGCGTTGACGTGGAGGAACTCCATCCCGGCGTAGGCGCCCTTGCCGACGTGACGTTCGGCCACCCGCTCGTCGGGGAAGAGGGTCCCGTCCTCCTCGGTCTCCGCTCTGGCCCACCGAAGTGCCATCCGGGTTAGGATAGCGAACACATGTTCGTAATTCAACGGCTCGGGTGTCCACAAAAACGACCAGGTCAAGCAGTAATCTCGACCTCACTGTGGTGACCAAGACCCGCGGGGGTGCTCCGACGCGTGCGCCCTCCCGCGCTGCCAAGAAGCCCGCGGCCCGCTCCAAGCGGGCCAAGCCGTCGAGGCTGCCGTTCTGGCGGGTGCAGGCGCGCGACCTGTGGGCCGTCGGCCTGATCACGCTCGGTGTGCTGCTCGCCCTCGCCCTGTGGGGCAAGCAGCTCGGACCGATCGGCCACGCCGCCGACACCGGGCTGGCGCTCCTCGCCGGGTGGGTCCGCGTCCTGCTGCCACTGGTGGCCTTCGGCGCCGGCTGCGCACTGCTCTTCGACCGGGGTGCGCGGAGCAGGGACGAGGACCCGCACGAGAGCGCCGACCCGTGGCGTCTCGCCGTCGGCACCGTGCTCGGCCTGCTGGGCGTGTGCGGCCTGGCCGAGCTGACCAAGAACGCCCCACGGCTCTCCGACTCCCGTTCCTTGCGCGACGCGGGCGGCTACCTGGGTGCCATCGCGGGCCGCCCCCTCCATGCCGGCCTGGGCACGGCGGGTGCCGCCGTCCTCCTGGTGGCCGTCGTGCTCGTGGCGATCCTCATCGCGACCGGCGTGTCGCTCAACGCGGTGGGCCGGGCTCTGCGCACGGCCGCCACCGCCACCGCCCGCACCTCGAAGTCGTTGTGGGAGGGGAAGCCCTTCGTGACCGTGCCCGACGGAGCCCGCGATGTCGTGGCGTCCGTCCCGCCGGCGCCCGCACCCAGGGTCCTGGAGGACACGGCGCCGCTCGGCGACGACGCCGACCACGACATGGACGACGACATCGACATCCCGCTCGACCCGGAGCCCGAGCCGGCTGAGGTCGCACCGTCGCCGCTCGTCGCCGCCACCCCGCGTGCGGCAGGCGAGTGGGTGCTGCCGAGCATGTCGCTCCTCAGCGCGTCCCCGAAGGTGCGCCAGAACCAGCGCCAGATCGACGCGGCGGGGGAGGAGCTGGTCCGTGCGCTCGCCGCGCACGGGGTCGAGACCCGGTTGGTCGGCTGCCGGGTGGGGCCAACCGTGACCCGTTACGAGATCGAGATCGGGCCCGGCGTCAAGGTGGCCCGGGTCACCAGCCTGTCCAAGGACATCGCCTACGCGATGGCGTCACCGGACGTCCGGATCCTCGCACCCATTCCGGGCAAGTCGGCCATCGGCGTCGAGGTGCCGAACCGCATGCGCCAGCTCGTCTCCCTGCGCGACATCCTCGAGTCCAAGGAGTCCCGGCCGACGGCGGCCACGCACCCGCTCGAGGTGGCGATGGGTCGCGACATCGCCGGACGCGCCGTGATGGCGAACCTGGCCGAGATGCCGCACATCCTCATCTCGGGCGCGACCGGGTCGGGGAAGTCCTCGTGCATGAACTCCATCATCACGTCCATCCTCATGCGCGACACACCGGACAAGGTCAAGCTCATCCTGATCGACCCCAAGCGGGTGGAGCTCGGGCAGTACGACGGCCTGCCGCACCTCCTGAACCCGGTCGTGGTCGACCCGAAGAAGGCCGCCAATGCGCTCGCCTGGGCGGTGAAGGAGATGGAGCGCCGCTACGACCTCCTCGCCGAGAACGGCGTGCGCGACATCACCGGCTACAACCAGCTGGTGGAGGAGGGACTCATCGCGGCACCGCCGTCGGACCGCCGCCGGGCGCGCGCCGCCGCTGCCGCCGCTCTGGGAGAGGACCACCCGGCCGTCGAGGACGAAGCGGACCTCGACGAGCCCGAGGCACCGCAGACCCTGCCCTTCGTCCTCGTGGTGGTCGACGAGCTGAACGACCTCATGATGGTCGCGGCGCGCGACGTCGAGGACTCCATCGTGCGCATCGCCCAGATGGCACGTGCGGTGGGCATCCACCTGGTCATCGCCACCCAGCGCCCCTCCGTGGACGTCATCACCGGGGTGATCAAGGCCAACATCCCGAGCCGGATGGCGTTCTCGGTCTCCTCGCTGGCCGACAGCCGGGTCATCCTCGACCAACCCGGCGCCGAGCGGCTGGTCGGCAAGGGGGACATGCTCCTGCTGACGGCCTCCTCGAACATCCCGCGCCGCCTCCAGGCTCCCTGGGTCTCCGAGGAGGAGGTGCGCGCGGTGGTCGCGCACTGGCAGCGACAGGGGGGGCAGACCGAGGCCATCGTCGGGATCGACAGCGTCGATGACGGGCCGTCCTCCGGCGGCGGCATGGACGACGACGACGAGCTGCTGGTCCAGGCGCGTGACCTCGTCGTGCGTTCGCAGCTGGGGTCGACCTCCATGCTGCAGCGGAAGCTGCGGGTCGGGTTCGCCCGGGCCGGCCGCCTCATGGACCTGCTGGAACAGGCGGGCGTCGTGGGGCCGAGCGAAGGCTCGAAGGCGCGGGCCGTCCTGATGACCCCCGAAGAGCTCGACGCGCTGAGCCGGAGGTGAGCCCGGAGAGCTCGGCGCCGCTCATGGTGGCGCCGTTCGGACTCGACTCGTTGCGCGAGCCGGCGCCTCCGGCGCCCCCACCCCGTGAGCACGGTCGTCACGCGGTGCACTCGCACCGCCGCCGCCGGTCGGCGCGCCGGCTCGTGCTGCTCGTCGCGCTGCTGGTGCTGCTCGCCGCGGCGGCCGTGTTCGTCGGGGTCCGGCTGACGACGCCGGACCCGCCGCCCGTCGTGACCCCGGTCGTGCACCGGACGGTGACCGTCCCGGCGCAGTCCGTCTCCCTGCCGTGGCCGACCACCGGACAGGCCGCCATCGCCGTCCCCTCCATCGGGATCGACGTGGCGTCGGGCCCCGAGCATGAAGCGCCGGTCGCCAGCCTGACCAAGCTGATGACGGCCTACGTGATCCTGCACGACCACCCGCTGGGGCTGAAGGAGGCGGGCCCCGACATCACCGTGACCCAGGCCGACGTGGACGACTACAACAACGACACCGTCGACGACGACTCGAATGCGCAGGTGACCGTGGGCGAGCAGCTGACGGAGCAGCAGGTGCTCAGCGGCCTGCTCGTGCACTCGGCCGACAACTTCGCCGACCTGCTGGCTCGCTGGGACGCCGGGAGCACGCCGGCGTTCGTCGCCAAGATGAACGCCGACGCGGCGCAGCTCGGCATGCGCCAATCGCATTTCGCCGACGCGAGCGGAGTCGACCCGGGGTCGACGTCGACCCCCGCCGACCTGCTGAAGGTGGCCGCCGTCGACATGAAGAACCCGGCGTTCGCCTCCATGGTCCAGATGACGTCCGTCACGTTGCCGGTGGCCGGGACGATCTCCACCTACACGCCGCTGCTGGGCCTGCAGGGCATCATCGGCGTCAAGTCCGGCTTCACGACCGCAGCCGGGGGCTGTGACGTCCTCGCCGTCGTGCGGACCGTGCACGGGCGGCCCGTGCTCCTGCTGGCCGCCGTGACCGGTCAGACGGGTCCCGAGGTGTTGGCACAGGCCGGACTGCACGGCCTCGCGCTCGTCGACGCCCTCGGGCCTCTGATCGGGACCACGCCGGTCCTGCGGGGCGGACAAGTGGTGGCCGATGTCAGCGAAGCCGGACGCACCGTCGATGCCCGGGCCGCGGCCTCGGTGTCGGTCCTGACCTGGCCGGGGGTCACCGCGACGCGGGTGTTCCGCCCGGCGCACCACCTCACCGACCGGGCGTCCCGGGGTGCCAGCGCCGGCACCGTGGTGGTGACCCTGGGCACCCAGCGCGTCGTCGTGCCGGTGCGGCTGCAGCAGGACGTGCCTCGCCAGTCGCTTCTCCAGCGGCTCTTCTGAGGACCTAGCCTGACGGCCGTGCGCGCCCGGGCCCCAGCGTCGTCGGCGAACCTCGGACCGGGGTTCGACACCCTGGCCGTCGCCCTCGACCGCTATGTGAGCGTCGAGGTCGGGCCGGCGCCGTCACTGCGCGTGCACAGCGAGGGGGAGGGCTCGGGTCTGTTCGACGACGCGTCCCATCTTGCGGCGCGGGTCGTCACCGAGGTCCTCGGTCACGACCGCGTGTCGGTCACGGTGCGCTCGCAGATACCGGTCGCCCGGGGCCTCGGTTCCTCCGCCGCCCTCGCCGCCGCCGCCGCCGCCGCGGCCGGTGCCGACGATCCGTTTGCCGTCGCGGCCGCGCACGACGGGCATCCCGAGAACGCGGCAGCCAGCGTCTTCGGCGGGCTCGTCGCCGCCACCACGGTGGGGGTCGAGTGCGTGCACGCGCGGCTGCCGCTCAGCGACGAGATGGCGTTCGTCGCCGTCATCCCGGATCGCAACCTCGCCACACCCGAGGCGCGCGGCGTGTTGCCCGAGACCCTCACCCTGGCCGACGCGGTGTTCAACCTGGGTCGTATGGGCCTCCTCCTCGCCGGCCTCGCCGATCCGTCGGCGTTGAGGCCGGAGGCGACGGACGATCGCATCCACCAGCCGGCCCGCACCGCCCTGTTCCCCGAGGCGCCCGGGCTGCTACGGGGACTGGTCGACGCCGGCGCGCTCGCCGCCAGCTGGTCGGGTGGTGGTCCCACGCTGATCGCCATGGCGCGAGCCGGTGCCGTCGACACGGTGCGTGCCGGGGCCGAGGCCGCCCTCGCCGCGTCCGGGGTTCCCGGGTGCGTGCTGGTGCTCCGACCCGACCGGCGCGGCCTGGTCTACGGCGACGAGGCCGAGGTGACGCTGTAGGCGTCAGCCCCCGAGCGTGCGGTTCACCTTCGTCACCGCGCTCTGCAGCTGGCCGAGCGCCGAGTTGACGTTGAAGGTGTTGAGCACCTGGTCGTAGTTGGCCTGTGTCGGTTGCGCGTCGCCCAGGATCTCCAGGCTGTTGGCAATGGTCTGGGCCGCGTTGCGGGCCGCCGTGAGGTCCGCGGCCGGCGCCGTGAAGCCGTGCCCGATGGCGAGGAGGTTGGCGTAGGTGTGGATCTGGCCACCGAGCGCGCGGTCGGCGGCTTCGAGGCACACGACGGGGCTCGAGTCTTCCTTGCAGGAGCTGACCTTGGCCAGGTAGCCGTGGATGGCCGTCTGGACCGTGCCGTCCGCGCCACCGAGCTTGCCGTCGGGGGTCTCGGGGGAGGGGCCCGAGCTGCACGACGCCACCACCAGCGGCACCAGCACCAGCGCCCACCATGCGCGCGGGTGCAGGTCCCGACCGTTCACGCCCAGAATCTAGGTCCCGGGCCGTTCCCTAGACTTCGGAGATGCCCCGCACCTATTTCATCCGCACCTTCGGGTGCCAGATGAACGAGCACGACTCCGAGCGCCTGGCGGGGCTCCTGGTGGCCGACGGCCTGGAGCCGGCGGCCGCCATGGAGGACGCCGACGTCGTGGTGCTCAACACCTGTTGTATCCGGGAGAACGCCGACCAGCGGCTCTACGGGACCCTGGGCCGGCTCAAGGAGCTCGTGGATGCCAAACCCGGGCTCCAGATCGCCGTCGGGGGATGTCTGGCCCAGAAGGACCGGGAGCGCATCCAGGAGAAGGTCGGATGGGTCGACGTCGTCTTCGGCACCCACAACCTGACCAGCGCACCGGGCCTGCTGCGGCGGTCCCTCACCGAGGGCCCGCTCATGGAGGTCCTCGACGCGCCCGCTCCCGAGTCGGGTCCCGACCCGTTGCTCGGGCCGGGCGCCGTCCGCGAGCTGCCCTACGCGGCCTGGGTGAACATCCAGACCGGGTGTGACAACTCCTGCGCCTTCTGCATCGTGCCGTCCGTGCGCGGGCCGGAAGTCAGCCGCTCGATGGACGACATCGTGGCGGAGGTGGAGCTGCTCGCCCGCCGCGGGGTCACAGAGGTGACGCTGCTCGGCCAGAACGTCAACTCCTACGGCAGGGACATCACCCGGCGGCGCCCGCTCTTCGCGGCACTGCTGCGCGCCGTCGGTGCCGTCGAGGGCATCGGGCGCATCCGCTTCACGAGCCCGCACCCCAAGGACCTGCGGCCCGAGACGATCGAGGCGATGGCCGAGACGCCGGAGGTCTGCGAGCAGCTGCACCTCCCGCTCCAGTCGGGGAGCGACCGGGTGTTGCGCGCCATGCGGCGGGGTTACACCGCGCAGCGCTACCTCGAACGACTGGCGGCGGCCCGGGCCGCCGTCGACGACCTCGCCGTGACGACGGACATCATCGTCGGGTTCCCGGGTGAGACGGAGGACGACTTCGAGGACACGCTCGCCGTCTGCGCCGAGGCCGGCTACGACTCCGCCTTCACCTTCATCTTCTCGCCCCGCCCGGGGACGAGAGCCGCCGCACTCGAGTCGGCGTTCGTCCCGGCGGACGTGATCGCCGAGCGTTTCGAGCGCCTGAAGACGGTGGTTGACCGTTCCGCCCTGGCCCGGCACCAGGCCCGGGTCGGCCGCAGCGAGGAGGTGCTCGTCGAGGGCGTCAGCCGTCGTGACGACACGATGCTGAACGGCCGCACCCGCCAGGGGAAGCTGGTCCACTTTGCCGCCGGGGGCCCCGTCGGCGCACCGGCGCCGGGGGCTCTGGCCCGCGTGACCGTGACGGCCGGTCACCCCCACCACCTGTCGGGGCGTCTGGAGGAGGTGACGGCGCGGCCACGTCACCGCATGCGCATCCCCGTGGTGAGCGCTTGACGGCGGTCGCCCTGGTCGGCGTCACGACGTCGGGCAAGTCGGAGGCGGCCCTCGAATTCGCCCGCCGCCGGGGGGACTGCGACATCGTGTCGGTCGACTCCATGTGCGTCTACCGCGGCATGGACATCGGGACGTCGAAGCCCGGTCCCGACGCGCTGGCGGCCGTGCCCCACCACCTGCTGGACCTGGTGGATCCCGACCAGGAGTTCACCGTCACGCAATTCCAGGAGGCGGCGCGCGAGGCGGTGGCGGGCATCGGACGGCGCGGGCGTCACGCACTGCTCGTCGGTGGCACCGGGCTGTACCACCGGGCCGTCGTCGACGATCTCTCCATCCCGGGCCGCTACCCCGACGTCGCGGCCGCCCTGGAGGCCGAGTTGGACGAGGGCCGCTCCGAGCCGGCCGACCTGCACGCTCGTCTCGCCCTGCTCGACCCGGTCGGGGCCGGGCGCATGGAACCGACGAACCGTCGGCGGGTGGTGCGTGCGCTCGAGGTCACGCTCGGGGCCGGCCGGCCGTTCTCCGAGTTCGGACCCGGGCTCGAGGCCTATCCGGCCACCGGCATCCCGCAGGTCGGGCTCGGCCTGGACCCCGCGGCGGCCGACCGCCGCATCGCCGAGCGCTTCGCGGCCATGGTCGAGGAGGGACTGGTGGACGAGGTGCGGGCCCTGGCTTCTCGACCCCGTGGGATCTCGCGCACCGCGCGCCAGGCCCTCGGGTACCGCGAGGTGCTGGCCCACGTGGAGGACGGCGTCCCCCTCGCCGACTGCCTGGAGGAGGCGGTCCGGCGCACCCGCCAGTTCGCCCGGCGACAGGCGTCCTGGTTCCGCCGGGACCCGCGCATCGCCTGGGCGGGGAGCCCCGCCGAGGCCCGGGACCTGCTCGGGCGGGCCCTCGCGGTGCACGACTGAACGCTGCGGGCTGCGAGAATGGTCGGGTGCACGCCACGAAACACGAGGGCGCGGGAAACGACTTCCTCGTCGTCCTCGACCCCGATGACACGGTCCGGCTCTCGGTCGCCCAGGTGCGGCTGCTGGCCGACCGCCGCCGCGGCATCGGCGCCGACGGCATCATCCGGGTCGGCCCGGGCCGCGACGGGTGCGACCTGTCCATGGAGCTGCACAACGCGGACGGCGGCGAGGCCGAGATGAGCGGCAACGGCATCCGCTGCCTCGCCCAGGCCGCCGTGGATGCCGGCCTCGTCGCCCCGCCCACCTTCACGGTCGCCACGGCGGGAGGTGTGCGCACCGTGGAGTACACGCCGGGGGAGGTGCCCGGTTGGGCGAAGGCCGACGTCGACATGGGTCCGGCCCGATTGGGGCCGGACCAGCCGCAGGAGTTCGGCGACCGCCGGGCCCGCACGGTCGACGTGGGCAATCCGCACCTGGTCCTGCTCGGCCCCGACACCGCCGCCGTCGACATCGCGGAGCTCGGCCCGAAGCTCCAGGCGGCGTTCACCGGCGGCATCAACGTCGAGTGGATCACCGTGGTGCACGACGACGGCGGCGAGCTGCTCGAGTTCCGGGTCTGGGAGCGGGGCGCCGGCGAGACGCTCGCCTGCGGCACCGGCAGCGTGGCGGCGGCGGCCGCGGCTCGCAGCTGGGGCGCCGTGCGCGCCGACGGTCCCGTCCGGGTCCGCAATCCGGGCGGTGTCCTCGAGGTGACCCTCGGGGTCGACGCCGGGGCCACGACCCACCTGGCGGGTCCGGTGCGCAAGGTGGCCGACATCGACATCCATCCGGGAATGCTGTCTTGAGCAACCTGTTGCCCGGGACGCTCATCGAGCGCACCTTCCGGGAGAAGATCATCCTCGTCGGGGTCGTCCTCCCCGGCCTGACTGCCGAGTCGGTCGAGGAGGAGCTGGACGAGCTCGCGCAGCTCGTCGACAGCGCCGGGGCCGACGTCGTCGGCCGCGTCGTGCAGCGACGGGACGCGCCGGACCCGGCCACCTTCGTCGGGCGGGGCAAGGCGGAGGAGATCGCCGAGCTGAGTCGCAGCCTCGATGCCGACACCGTCGTCTTCGACGACGAGCTGACACCGGCCCAGCACCGCAACCTGGAGAAGCTCTTCGGCCGCACCGCCATCGACCGGACCGCCGTGATCCTCGACATCTTCGCCCAGAACGCCCGCAGCCCCGAGGGCAAGGCCCAGGTCGAGCTGGCGCTGCTGCGCTACCGGCTGCCCCGGCTGCGCGGGCGCGGCACCTCGCTGAGCCAGCAGGCGGGCGGCATCGGGACGCGTGGTCCCGGCGAGACGCAGCTCGAGGTGGACCGGCGCCGTCTCGTGCGCCGCATGCACCGGCTCGAGGCCGACCTGCGCGACGTCGAGCGCACGCGGTCGTTGCAGCGACGCAGTCGCGCCCGCGGGCGCCATCGCGAGCTGGCGCTGGTGGGGTACACCAACGCGGGGAAGTCGACACTGCTCAACCGGTTGACCGACGCCGGGGTGCCGGCGGAGAACCGGCTCTTCGTCACGCTCGACCCGCGCACCCGCCAGCTGTCGCTGCCCGGAGGCGAGACGGTGCTCGTGACGGACACGGTCGGCTTCGTGCGCAAGCTCCCGCACGAGCTCGTGGAGGCGTTCCGCTCGACCCTGGACTCGGTGCGCCTGGCCGACCTGATCGTGCACGTGGTCGACGGCACCGCGGCGAACGCCGAGGGCCAGATGGCGGCGGTGCACGAGGTGCTGGTCGAAATCGGGGCGGCCGACGTGCCCCAGCTGGTGGTCGTGAACAAAGCGGACCGCGCGCCGGAGTCGGCCAAGGCGCTGGCGCACAGGATCGAGGGCTCCGTGCTCATCTCGGCCCGCACCGGCGAAGGAGTCGACGAGCTGCTGCGCGTCATCGGTGACCGGCTCCGGGGCTCGGACCGGGTCGTGAAGCTCGTGGTGCCCTGGTCACGGGGCGACGTGCTCGCCGCCATCCATCGCGAGGGAGAGGTGGTGGGCCAGAGCGATGGCGAGGAGT
>CAYWDQ010000037.1:0-25055 GCA_964457065.1 uncultured Acidimicrobiaceae bacterium
CTTTATCTGCTGGACGTGCGGCACAGACACCAGGTGATCATCGGCCTGTTCACCCCGGGCTACTCGTCCGAGGGCGACGAGATCGTGGAGGCCGCCCGCCTCCCCACGCCGCCGCCCCGCCTCGCACGGGCCGTGAAGGACACCAGCGCGGTCTTCACGTGGGTCGATCCCGCCCTCTCGGTCATCCTCGGTTGGGCGCCCGAAGAGCTCATCGGCCAGCGCACGCTCGAATTGGTGCACCCCGACGACCGCGAATTGGGTATCGCGACCTGGTTGGAGATGCTGGACTCGGAAGAGTCGAGCCCCCCTGTCCGGCTGCGGCACAGGCACCGCGACGGCTCATGGGTCTGGCTCGAGGTCACCAACCAGAAGCGCCACGGTGACGGGGACGAGGTGGACATCCTGGCCCAGATGCTCGACGTCTCAGAGGAGATGGCTACCATCGATGCACTGCGCGCCCGGGAGCAGCTCCTGGGTCAGCTGACGGAGACGGTCCCGGTGGGTCTCTTCCATGCGGACCTCGCCGGCAACCTGCTGTTCGCCAACCGGCGGCTCTCCGAGCTGATGGGATCGGCGTTCGGGCCGAGATTGATCGACCAGCTCGCATCGGTCGACCCGGAAGACCGCTCGGAATTGGAGGCTGCCCTCCGTGCGGCCGCAGACGGAACCGAGCTCGACACCATCGTGCGCATCCCCGGAGAAGGTCGGACCCGCCACTGCTCCGTCAGCGTCCGACCGCTGCGTGACGACTACGGCACGGTCACGGGCTTGACGGGCTGCGTCGAGGACGTCACAGCCAGCGTCCAGAGCCGCAGCGATCTCGAGGTGAAGGCCATCAGCGACCCGCTGACCGGCTGCCTGAACCGTGCCGGCACCCTGGCGGTGCTGCAGGACACGCTGGACCGCGCCCCGGCCGTCGTGAGCGACCCGATGGGGACGGCAGCACTTTTCGTCGACCTCGACGGCTTCAAGCGGGTGAACGACCAGTTCGGTCACGCGACCGGCGACGAGGTGCTCCTCCGCGTGGCGGAACGGATCCGCACGTCCCTGCGCGCGGGCGATGTCGTGGGGCGTCTGGGCGGGGACGAGTTCCTCGTGATCTGCCCGCACGTGGCCGACCCCGGCACCGCATTGGCGATCGCGCGCTCGTTGACGGACCGTGCATTCGGGTCAGCGATCGATCTCGGCACCACCAGCGTGGAGATACGCGCCAGTCTCGGCGTCGCCTGGTCCGACGAACGGAGCGCCCATGCCACGGCGTTGGTCGCCCAGGCCGACGCCGCCATGTACCGATCCAAGCGTGACGGACGATCCGAGCCGGTGCTGTTCGTCGACCCGGCGGTCTGACCGGCGATCGGTCGAGCCAGCCCCTGGTCCGGCGTGGTGCTCGCACCCCCGCCGTCCCGCCAGGACGTGACCCCGGTGGTCACCACGGGCGCGTTCCCGGGTTCCCGGCCTCCGGCCCGCGCGTTGGGGGAAGATGGCCCCATGTCCAGCGTCCCCGAGCCCGTGGGCGAGCAGCGGACGGGCCGTACCGGCGAGCCCCGCTGGCCGATGGCGCTCGCCGTCATCGCGACGGGCGTGCTCCGGGCGACGCTGCCCCACCAGCTGCGCAACGGCGATGCCGCCTGGGTCCTGTTGGTCCTCCTCGTCGTCCTTCTCGCTGTAGTGATCATCGGGGACCCCGGCCGCATCGACCGCGACCGCCCGTGGCTCCACAACCTGACCAGCGTCATCATCGGGCTGATCACCCTCGCCAACGCCGGTGCGGCCGTCCGGCTCGTGGTCGGCATCGTCGACGTGTCCAACTTCACGCAGAACGCCAAGGTACTGCTGGCCAGCGGCGCCGCCATCTGGCTCAGTAACATCATCGCCTTCGCGCTGTGGTACTGGAACCTCGACCGGGGCGGACCGGCGGCGCGCGCCGCGGGCACCGGTCCCAAGCCCGCCCTGATCTTCCCCGAGATGCTCCACAAGGAGCACGTCGAGGAGGGGTGGTATCCCACGTTCGTCGACTACTTCCACTTCTCGTTCGCCACCGCCGCCGCCTTCAGCCCGACCGACGTGTCGGCGGTCAAGATCTGGGCGAAGCTCATGATGATGGCCGAGTCGGCCATCTCCCTCGTGGTCGGCATCCTCGTCGTCGCGCGCGCGGTCAACATCCTGAAATGATCCGCCCGCAGCCCA
Organism: uncultured Acidimicrobiaceae bacterium; assembly: GCA_964457065.1. Lineage (GTDB taxonomy): Bacteria > Actinomycetota > Acidimicrobiia > Acidimicrobiales > RAAP-2 > Bog-473. The sequence goes on from CAYWDQ010000037.1 coordinate 2,188, forward strand.
ATGGTCTCCACGGTGAGCGGACGGGCTGACGCCGGCTACCCACCGCCCGCGGGCACGGCCTCCGAGCCGCTCGCCTTCTCGAGCGGGCGGGGTCACTGGGTCTTGGCGGCCACCGTCCTCGGCTCCGGCATCGCCTTTCTCGATTCGACCGTCGTCGGTATCGCGCTCCCCTCCATCGGGCGCGCCTTCCACGGGGGCGTCGGCACGCTGCAGTGGGTCGTCACCGGGTACTCGCTCACGGTGGCCGCCTTCCTCCTCCTCGGGGGCTCCCTCGGAGACCGCTACGGCCGCAAGCGGATCTTCTCGGTCGGGGTCGTCTGGTTCGCGGTCGCGTCGGCCTGTTGCGGTGTGGCCCCGAACGCCACGCTGCTCATCGTGGCGCGGGTGGTCCAGGGCATCGGCGGCGCTCTCCTGACCCCGGCCAGCCTCGCCATCCTGCAGGCCTCGTTCCGTCCCGAGGACCGCGCCCGCGCCATCGGCGCCTGGTCGGGGCTGAGCGGCGTCGCGGCGGCGGCAGGCCCGCTCGTCGGCGGCTATCTCCTCGCCATCGGTTCCTGGCGCTGGGTCTTCTACATCAACCTCCCGGTGGCGGCAGCGGTCCTGGCCATTACCGCGCGCCACGTGCCCGAGACGCGAGATCCGACGAGCACCGGCGGGGTCGACAGCGTCGGCGCAGCGCTCGCCGTCGTCTTCCTGGCCGGCCTGACCTACGGGCTCATCGAGGCCCCGACACGCGGCTGGTCGAGCCCGGCCGTGGTGGCCAGTCTCGTCCTGGCCGCGGTTGCCGCGCCCGCCTTCCTCGTCGTCGAACACCGCCGCGCCAATCCCATGCTGCCGCTCGGGCTGTTCCGCTCCCGCCAGTTCAGCGGGGCCAACGCCGTGACCTTCGCCGTCTACGGCGCCCTCGGGGGCGCCCTGTTCCTGCTGCCGGTGGAGCTGCAGATCGTGGAGCACTACAGCCCGCTCGAGTCCGGACTCGCACTCCTGCCGGTGACGCTGGTCATGCTCGCGCTGTCGGCCCGCTCCGGCCAGCTCTCGACGCGCATCGGCCCTCGCCTCCAAATGACGGCGGGGCCCCTCATCGTCGCCGCCGGCCTCGCACTGCTCACGCGCGCCGCGGACCCGGGGACATATTGGACCCAGGTGTTCCCCGCCGTGCTGCTCTTCGCCTTCGGCCTGGCGGTGACCGTCGCCCCCCTCACGTCCACCGCCATGGGCGCCGCGCCACCCGAGCACTCCGGCATCGCGTCGGCGGTCAACAACGTCGTGTCCCGCGCCGGCGGCCTGCTGGCCGTCGCCGTCCTGCCGCTGCTCGCCGGCCTGACCGGCGCCGCGGCGCTGGGCGCCACCGAGCTGGCCGCCGGATTCCGCACGGCCATGCTCATCTCCGGACTCACCTGCGCCGCCGGCGGTGTCATCGCCGCCCTGACCATTCGCAACCCCTCGCGCGCCCCGGCGCCCGCCTCGCACGACAAGGCATGCTGGTCCTGCGGGGTCAGCGGTCCTCCGGTCCTGGGGGCTCCCCTGGCCGCGGGAAACCGCCCGCACTGAGGCAACGTGCGGGCCGCCCCCGCGTCGACAAAGGTAGGCGCATGCCACGCACCGTTCGCTCGGCCACGCCGCAGGTCTTCGCCCCGGGCTCCCTGGGCCCGCTCACGCTGCGCAACCGGATCATCAAGGCCGCCACCTTCGAGGGCGTGATGCCCGGTGGCAAGGTCAGCGACGCACTGGTCGAGTTCCACCGCCGGGTGGCTGCGGGCGGCGCCGCCATGTCGACGGTGGCCTACCTCGCCGTGTCGCCCGAGGGCCGCACCGACCGCCACTGCCTGCGCCTCGACGAGGCCACCGTGCCGGGTCTGCGTCGCCTCACCGACGCCGTGCACGCCGAGGGCGCCGCGGTCGCAGCGCAGATCGGCCATGCCGGGCCGGTCGCCAACGCGCGCTCCAACGGGGCTCCCGCGCTCTCGCCCTCGGGCGGCTTCACCCCCATGGGGTCGCGCCTACGCGCCGTCGACGTGGCCGGCATCGAGCGCATCACCGAGGACTACCGGCGGGCTGCCGCGCTGGCGGTCGAGGCGGGCTTCGACTCCATCGAGGTGCATGTCGGCCACAACTACCTCCTGAGCGCGTTCTTGAGCCCCAAGCTCAACCGCCGCGACGACCAGTTCGGTGGCTCGGTGGAGAACCGCGCCCGCTTCGCCCGCAACGTCCTGCGGACCGTGCGCGACGCCGTGGGACCCACGGCGGCCGTGACGGCCAAGCTCAACATGGCCGACGGCGTGGACGGCGGGCTCTGGCTCGACGAGAGCGTCCAGGTCGCCACACTCTTCGAGGCCGACGGCGCACTCGACGCGCTCGAGCTCACGGGGGGCAGCTCGCTCGCCAACCCCATGTACCTCTTCCGGGGCGATGCCCCGCTGTCGGAGTTCGGGGCCACCCTGCCGGCGGCCGTCCGGCTCGGGTTCCGGGTCGTCGGCCACCGCTTCCTCAAGTCCTACCCCTACGAAGAGGCCTTCTTCCTCCCCTACGCGCGGCAGTTCAAGGCCGCCCTGTCCACCCCGCTCATCCTCCTCGGCGGCATCACCGAGCTGGCGACGATCGAGTCGGCACTGGCCGAGGGCTTCGCGTTCGTCGCCATGGCCCGTGCCCTGCTGCGCGAACCCGACCTGCCGAACCGCATGCAGGCGGGCTCGGCGAGCACCTCGCTGTGCATCCACTGCAACAAGTGCATGCCCACCATCTACTCGGGCACGCGCTGCGTCCTGGTGGACGACCGCCCCGGTTCCGCCTAAGCCCCGACCGGCGGCCGGCGCGCCGCCCACGGGGACGCCTCTTCGAGCTGTCCCGCCAGGGAGAGCAGCGTCTCCTCGTCGCCGAAGCGCCCGACGAACTGCACGCCGATGGGCAACCCGCCGTCGTTCCAGTGCAGGGGCAGCGAGATCCCCGGCTGGCCCGTCACGTTGAAGGGCGGGGTGAAGGGCACGTAGGCCGCGGCACGGAAGAGACCGGTGAGCGGCTCGCCCGGAGGCGAGTCGAAAGTCCCGAGCGGCGCCGGCGGCTCGCCGAGCGTCGGGGTCAGCAGGACGTCGATGCCTTCGAAGTAGTCCGCGATCTGGCGGCTGATCTTCTGCAGCTCCTGGACCGAGGCGAGGTACTGGGCGCCGTTGAGGGAGCGGCCGAGCTCGATGAGGGCCCAGCTCAACGGCTCCACGTCGCCCTCCTCCGCGCTCTGGCCCACCCGGGCCTCCCAGTCGCCGATCGTCCAGGCGTTGCTGCAGGCCCACTGGTTGATGAAGTGGGTGGTGAAGGCGTCGCCGTCGACCGACAGCGCCGCCTCCTCCACCTGGTGGCCGAGGGACTCGCACAGCGAAGCCGTGGCCCGGACCGCGGCGACGCAGTCCGCGTGCACCTCGCTGCCGGTCGGCGAGGCCACCATGACCGCCACCCGCAGCCGGGACGGCGCGGTGGCTGCAGCGGCGGCGAAGGAGGGACCGCGCAACGGGGGGGCCCAGTAGGGGTCACCGGGCACCGGTCCGGCGGTGACGTCGAGGATGGCGGCGCTGTCGCGCACGGACCGGCTCACCACGTGCTCGACCACCAGCCCGCCCATCATGTCGCCGTACTGGGGCGCCAGGGAGTTGCGCCCCCGGGTCGGCTTGAGCCCGACGAGGCCGCAGCACGAGGCGGGAATCCTGATCGACCCGCCCCCGTCGTTGGCGTGGGCGACCGGCACCATGCCCGACGCCACGGCCGCCGCCGACCCGCCGGAGGACCCCCCGGTCGAGTGCTCCGTGCTCCACGGGTTGCGCGAGGGCCCGAAGCGGCGCGGCTCGGCCGTCGGGAGGATGCCGAACTCGGGTGTGTTGGTCTTGCCGCAGACGACGAACCCGGCGTCGACGTAGCGCCGTGTCAGCTCCTGGGTCACCGTCGACGTGTAGTCGCCCGAGAAGTCGCTTCCCTCGTTGAACGGCGTGCCCTCCAGCTCCGCCCCGAGGTCCTTCAACAAGAACGGCACCCCGCGGAACGGCCCCTCGGGCAGCTCGCCGGCCGCCTCCGTGCGGGCCCGGTCGAAGAGCTCGTGGATGACCGCGTTCAGCTGCGGGTTCAGCTTCTCAATGCGCGTGATGGCCTCGTCGACGAGCTCGGTCGGGGAGGCCTCCCCCGTGCGGACCAACTCCGCCTGTGCCGTCGCATCCAGCCATGCCGTGTCCTCGCTCATCGCGCCACGGTAGCGAGGTGCGCCGCGACGCGCTCGCGGTGGGTCAGGCTCCCACGGACTCGGCGGCGGGTTCCGGCCGCCGCGCTCCGGTCCGGATGGCGATGGCCTCGGTCACCGTCACGTCGGCGCCGCAGGACAGGCAGCGGCGGCGGTCGTCGAGCTCGCCCCCGCAACCGCGGTGCTGGAGGATCATGGGCCGCTCGCCGTCGAGCACGTAGCGGTCACCCCACTGCAGGAGGGCGACGAGCACGGGCCAGAGGTCGGCACCCTTCTCGGTCAGGCGGTACTCGCTGCGCGGCGGGCGCTCCTGGTAGGGGCGCTTGACGAGGATCCCCTCCTCCACCAGGCGCTCGAGGCGGGACTGGAGGATGTTGCGCGCCACCCCCAGATCGCGCTGGAGGTCGTCGAAGCGCCGGATGCCGAGGAAGACGTCGCGGACGATCAGGAGGGTCCACCGCTCGCCCACCACCTCGAGCGTCGACGCCACCGGGCAGTACTGGCTCGGGTAGTCACGCTTCAGCATCCCCCCAGTCTACAGCCGATTTCATCCCAATAGGTTGTTTTATGCAACTTTCTTGGTACAGTACGTTTCATGACAGAACTGATGGTCCGCCCCGGTGCCCCCGGCGAGCGCTCCCGCCCCGTCCTCACCGCCCTGATCGTGCTCACGGGGGTGTTCCTGTCCTCGCTCGACCTCTTCATCGTCAACATCGCCTTCCCGAGCATCTCGGCAGGCTTCCACGGGGAGAGCCTGAGCTCGCTGTCGTGGGTGCTGAGCGCGTACACGATCGTCTTCGCCGCCGCCCTCGTGCCGGCCGGTCGCTGGGCCGACCGCGCCGGGCGCAAGAAGGCCTTCCTCATCGGGCTGGCGATCTTCACCGCCTCCTCGGCGCTCTGCGCGCTCGCCCCCTCGCTCGGCTTCCTCGTCGCCGCTCGCATCCTGCAGGCGACGGGCGGGGCGCTCATGCTGCCCACCTCGCTCGGGCTGCTCCTCCCGGCGTTCGGTCCCGAGCGCAAGGGAGCCGCCATCGGGCTGTGGTCCGCGGTCGGCGGTGCCGCCGCCGCCTTCGGTCCCCCCATCGGCGGGCTCCTGGTGCAGGTGAGCTGGCGCTGGGTGTTCCTCGTGAACCTGCCCTTCAGCGTGCTGGCGCTCGTGTTCGGACTTCGGCTGCTGCGCGAGGTGCGCGACCCGGCGGCCCACAAGTCCGACCTGCTCGGTGCCGCGCTGCTCTCGGTGTCGGTGGCGAGCCTGGTGGCCGCCATCGTCGAGGGCTCGGACTGGGGCTGGACCAGCGCGCGCATCGTCGGGGCCTTCCTGGTGGCCCTCGCCTCGGGCGCCTGGCTCGTCGTGCGTTCGCTGCGCCACGCGAACCCCATCATCGAGCCCGCCGTGATCCGCCACCGCGCCGTCGCTCTGGCCGACGTCAGCTCGCTCGCCTTCTTCAGCGGCTTCGGCGCGCTGGTGCTCGGTGGCGTGCTGTTCCTCACCGGGGTCTGGCACGAGTCGATCCTTCGTGCCGGCTTCATGATCGCCCCCGGCCCCCTTCTGGCCGCGCTGACGGCCTTCCCCGGCGGACTGCTCGGGGCCCGCCTCGGGCACCGCGCCGTCGGCACCGTCGGGTCGCTGCTCTTCGCCGCCGGCGGCCTGTGGTGGATCACCCACGCCGGCGCCGTGCCGGATTGGGCCGGCGCCTACCTCCCCGGCAGCATCGTCAGCGGCATCGGCGTGGGGCTCATGCTCCCCTCGCTCGGCGGTGCCGCCACCGCCCCACTGCCCCCGCAGCGCTTCGCCACGGGCTCCGCGCTCTACGCCATGACGCGCCAGATCGGCATCGCCCTCGGGGTGGCGTGCCTCGTCGCCATCCTGGGTGCCACCACGGGCGCATCCGCCGTCACGGCCTTCCACCACGCCTGGATCTTCATGATCGCCTGCAGCCTGCTGGCCGGCGCGGTCCTGCAGGGCATCGGCGCCCGCGTCACCGAGACCGCCGACGCCGGGGCGGTGGCACTGGACGAGGCGCCCGAGGTGGACGCCACGGGCTACGCGCTGGCGGCCGGCAAATAGGACGGGTTGGCCACCAGCAGCTGGTCGCGGGCGGACGCGGCGAGGGCGGCGGCCACCGGCTCCCACCCCTCGTCGAAGTCCCCCGCCCGGATGGCCGCCGCCAGGGCGGCGTCGTCCGTGATCCCGAGGTCGCGCAGCCGGTTGGTGTGGGCGACCGCCACCTCGCGGCCGTAGACGAGCTCGCGCTCCACGATGGCCAAGGCGTTGCGCGCCACCCGCGCCTCGAAGCGCACGCCGCCCTCGCCGCGTTCCATCACGGCCGATTCGAGGTACTCGCGCACCGCCTCGACGAGCTCGGCCGCCGTCGGCCTCCCGAAGGGCGCCACCGGGTTGCCCTTGGCCACCGGCTCGGGGGCGGGGTCGCCCGGGGCGACGCCGAGCAGCGTGAAGAGGTCCCACTCGCTCTCGCAGACCCGCCGCCCGATGGCGGCCAGCTCCACCGAGCGGGTCGACCCGCTCAGGTGGGCGGAGGCCTGCAGGGAGCAGATGACCGCCCACTTGACCGTGGCCTGCACCTGCCACCAGTGCACCCGGTCGCGGTCCATCGCCTCGCCGCCGGCCGCGGCGTACGACCCGAGCAGCTCCTCGAGGGTGCCGAAGCCGCCCACCTCGGCGGGGCCCCCGAAGCGCCAGGCCGGGGCGCAGAGCCACCCGATGTCCTCGGCCGGGTCGCCCGCGTGGGCCAGCTCCCAGTCGAGGACGCCCCGCAGGCCGCCGGGGCCGACCAGGAAGTTGCCGAGGCGGAAGTCGCCGTGCACCGTGACCCGCGGCCCGGCCGCCGGGCGGTGCCGTTCCAGCCAGCGGACGCCGAGCTCGAGCGCGGGGCGCGCCTCGCCCAGCGCGTCCAGGAAGGACAGGGGGTCGCCGAGGGGATCGGCGCTCGGCAGCCCGTCGATAGAGCCCGGGTCGATGGTGTGGACGGCGGCCAGCGCGCCGGCGCACTGCGACGTCAGGGCGCGCCGGGCCGCGGCCCACTCCGCGTCGCGCAGGATCTTGCGCGGGATGGTCTCGCCCTCCAGCCACTCCACCACCAGCCAGTCGGCGCCCAGGTCGTCGCCCACGCCCATGGCCACAACGGCAGGCACCGGGACCCCGACCGCGCGCGCCGCGAGGAGCAGAGAGCGCTCCATCGGGACCTTCCCGGCCTGGGGGCCGAGGTCACCGCGGTCCATCTGGAGGATGAGCCGGCGCGGGGGCGCGCCGGTCGCTTCGAGCTCGAACGCGCTCGTGACCCGCGAGGCGCCGCCCGAGAGCCGGTGCAGGTCCCGTACGGTCCCGCCGAGATGCGCGCCGAGCGCCGCCACGATCTCGTCGCTGCGCAGAGGTGCCATGGGGTCGGCTAGGTGACGGGGACGACGGGCCTCCCGCCGTCGTCGAGCTGGTGGAGGTACTCGCAGATGCCGTAGCCGGTCCGGGTCCGGCCGGCCGGTTCGGTGTAGGTCCAGCGCGCCAGCCCCTCGTTGACCATCGTGCCACCGGCCTGGCCGATGTCGGCCACCCGCAGCACGTCGCCGCGCAGCGGGTAGACGCGGCCCTTCTTGTCGTGGACCTCGAGGTGCACGACCCGGTGCGTCACGCCGTCGTCGGCCAGCTCGGTGCGCACGTCCCATTCACGGACCGAGGTCGCCCGGTCGCCGTCCCAGACCCAGCCCCGGTGCAGGTCGCCGGCGTCGGTACCGAGGCGGATGCCGCCGAAGTGCAGGTCCTCGCCGACGTCACCGTCGCTGAAATTGATGGAGAACCAGCGCCACATCCTCGGGCCGCCCCATCGCCGCGGCCCCCAGGAGCGGTCGCGGTTGCCGTGCGCGCCGCGCCACTCGTGGCCGACGCCGTCGACCGTGAGGATGCCGCTCCAGCGGCCCGCCTGCTCCAGATGCCCCTTGCCGACCGTGCCCGCGGCGGCGGCCGCTTCGGCGGACTTGGGGCCTCCGCTCGGCTGCCCGTCCGTGCCGACGGCGGGCGTGACGGCGTCGAAGCGCACGTCGAGCGAGACGGGGACCGGGTGGGTCGCGGTCTCCCCTCGCACGCACGGGCGGGCCCGTACCTCACCCTCCATGGTCAGTCGCCACGACTGCAGCGGCTCGAGCATCTCGTAGCGGACGTCGCCGACCTGGAGCACGCTGTCGACCATCTCCCGCTGCTCCTTCACCGAGCGGTACTCGCCCAGCTCGCCGCCGGGGAGCCACAGGGACATCCCGACGTCCATCGTCCCCTCGTTGGGCCGGATGCCGATGCGGCTGAAGAGACCCGAGTCCGTTCCGGGGTCGTACGCGTTGAAGTAGTACGACTCGCTCCAGGCGGTGTCCCCTTCGACCGGGTGGGCGAGGTCGTGGCGGGCGTCGAGGATCGGCATCGCTACACCATTGTCTGTCCGGCGCTCACGTTCAACGCCTCGCCGGTGACCCCGGCCGCCGCCTCGGAGAGCAGCCAGCAGATGGCGCTGGCGATCTCCTCCGCGCTCTGCAGGCGGCCCAGCGGGATCTCACGGGCGATGTAGGCCGCCAGACCCTCGGGGCCGCCCATGAGGTTCTCGAACATGGAGTCCTTGTTCATCAGGTCGGTGTCGACCGTGCCGGGACACACCGCGTTGACCGCGATGCCGGCCGACCCGAGCTCGAGCGCCATGGTCTGGGTCATCAGGATCACGCCGGCCTTGGCCGCGCAGTAGGGGCCGAGGAAGGGGAAGCCCCGCTTCCCCGCCTGGCTCGACACGTTGCAGATCCGGCCGCCCACACCGTCGGCCACCATGCGGGTGGCACAGGCCCGCGAGACCAGCCAGGTCCCGACCACGTTGACGTCGAGCACGCGGCGGAACTCGGCGACCCCGACATTGAGCAACGGGCCGAGGCCGAACCCGGGACCGCTGCCGCCGGCGACGTTGGCCACCAGCGTGATCGTTCCCAGGTCCTCGCTGACCCGGGCCACGGCGGCCTCCACGGCGTCCTCGTCCGACACGTCGGCCTGCACGGTCAGAGCCCGCACCCCGAGGGACGTCAGCTCGGTGGCGAGCGAGTCCAGGTCGTCGTCGCTGGCGGTGCCGTGCAACGGAGCGTCCTCGTAGGGCCGGGCGATGTCCAGGCACGCCACGTCCGCCCCGCCCCGCGCCAGCCCCAGCGCCGTGGCCCGGCCGATGCCCCGCGGTCGCGCCGCGCCGGTCACGAGCGCGACCCGGCCCGCGAACGGGCGCTGCCCAGGTCCTTGTGTGAAACTCACCGGGCAAACGTAGCGACGAATGCGGGCGGCCGCGCCGCCCGGGGGGTGGTACCGGAGTGCGTGCCGCAGTGACGAGGGGCGGAAGGCTGGTCGTGGGCGAGGTGCCCGACCCCGTGCCGTCCTCGGGCCACGTCGTGGTGCGCTCGCTGGCGGCGGGCATCTGCGGATCCGACCTCCACGCTCTCGCCGACTTCCCGCATTTCACCGGGCTGATGGACTCGGTGGGCGTGCCCGCCCTCGACCCGGATTCCGACTGCGTGTTCGGCCACGAATTCTGCGCCGAAGTGGTGGAGCACGGGCCCGACACCGCCGCCACGCTGCCCGTGGGGACCCGCGTCTGCTCGGTGCCCATCATCCTCGGGCCGACCGGGGTGGAACAGATCGGCTACTCCAACGCCTACCCGGGCGCCCTGGCCGAGCACATGGTGCTCCAGGAGCTGTTGTGCCTCCCGGTGCCCGACGCCGTCAGCACCGAGCTCGCCGCGCTGACCGAGCCGCTGGCCGTGGGCGAGCACGCCGTGGGTCTGGCCGGTCTCACCGAGAGCCAGCCCTGCCTCGTCGTCGGGTGCGGCCCGGTCGGCCTGGCCGTGATTGCCGCGCTGAAGGGACGGGGCCACGGGCCCGTCCTCGCCGCCGACTACTCCCCGACCCGCCGGCGCCTGGCCGAGGCCTTCGGAGCCGACGAGGTCCTCGATCCCGCCGAGGCCTCACCCCACGAGCGCTGGTCCGACTTCGGCATCGCCCGCACCGTCATGGAGCGCATCGGGGCGGGCATGCTCGGGGCCGCCGTGAAGGACCCGGTCATCTTCGAGGCGGTGGGCGTGCCGGGCATGCTCCAGTCCCTCCTCGCCGAGGCCCCGCCGCACAGCCGGATCGTCGTGGTGGGGGTCTGCATGCACACCGACGCCATCGAGCCCTTCATGGCGGTGACCAAGGAGATGGAGCTCCGCTTCTCCTTCGGCTACACGCCCGACGAGTTCGCCGCCACGCTGGCCCGCCTGGCCGCCGGTGTCCCCGGCGCCGATCTGCTGGTCACCTCCGCGGTCGACCTGGCCGGCGCACCGGGTGCCTTCGAGACCCTGCGCACACCGGGCGAGCACGGCAAGATCCTCGTGACGCCGTAGCGACGCCACCCCGACGACACCGACAGACGACGACACCGAAAGACATGGAGAGCGATGACGACCATTGACGCCGACGGCCGACTCGGGTTCGGGATCTTCCTGGCCCCGTTCCATCCGGTGGGCCAGAACCCGACGCTGGCGCTCGAACGCGACCTCCAGCTGATCGAGCACCTCGACGAGCTGGGGTTCGACGAGGCCTGGTTCGGCGAGCACCACTCGGCCGGCTACGAGATCATCGCCTCGCCCGAGGTGTTCATCGCCGCCGCCGCCCAGCGCACCAGGCACATCCGCCTGGGCACGGGCGTCTCGTCCCTCCCGTACCACCACCCGTTCATGCTCGCCGACCGCATGGTGCTCCTCGACCACCTGACGCGGGGCCGCGTCATGCTGGGCGTCGGCCCCGGCGCGCTCCCCTCCGACGCCTTCATGATGGGCATCGACCCCGCCAAACAGCGCGACATGATGGAGGAGTCGCTCGAAGCGATCCTGCTGCTGCTGGCGGGCGAGACGGTCACCATGGAGACCGAGTGGTTCAAGCTCGTGAAGGCCCGCCTCCAGCTGCTGCCCTCCCAGCGGCCCTTCCCCGTGGCCGTCGCCGCGCAGGTGTCACCGGCCGGGCCGCGGGCGGCCGGCCGCTTCGGCTGCAGCCTGCTCTCGCTCGGTGCCACGACGACCGGGGGCTTCGACGTGCTGGGCTCGCACTGGGAGGTCATGGAGCAGCGCGCCGCAGAATTCTCCACCACCGTCGACCGCAACGATTGGCGGCTGGTCGGGCCGATGCACATCGCCGACACCAAGGAGCAGGCGGTGGCCGACGTCGCCTTCGGGCTCGCCGACTGGGTGGACTACTTCGAGCGGGTGGCCGCCCTGCCCCTGGCGCCCGACACCGAGAACTTCGAGTCCCTCGTCGACGCCCTCAACGCATCGGGCCTCGCGGTCATCGGCACGGTGGACGACGCCATCGCGCAGATCGAACGGCTGCAGGCCCAATCCGGTGGCTTCGGCACCTACCTGCTCATGGGCCACGAGTGGGCCGACACCGCCGCCACCCGGCACTCCTACGAGCTGATCGCGCGCTACGTGGCACCGCGCTTCGGGGACTCCGCGGCGTCGCTCACCCGGAGCCGGGACTGGGCCGCCGAGAACCGACCGGAGTTCATCGGCAGCGCGGTCAACGCCGTGATGTCGGCCATTCAGACGCACCAGGAGGAGAGGGCCCAGAAGGCCGAGACGCAGGAGGCGACCCCCCGTGGCTGACATCACGCACGAGCAGATCCCGGCGAACGGGATCCAACTGCACGTGGCGGTCGCCGGCCCGGCCGACGGCCCCCCCGTGGTGCTCTGCCACGGCTTCCCCGAGCTCTGGTACTCGTGGCGCCACCAGCTCGGTGCGCTGGCCGACGCCGGTTACCGGGCCATGGCCCCCGACCTGCGGGGCTACGGCGCCAGCGCGCGTCCGAACGAGGTCAGCGACTACGGGTCCGACAAGCTGACCGGCGACATGGCGGGCCTGCTCGACCACTACGGCTACGAGCAGGCGGCCTTCGTCGGCCACGACTGGGGCGCGATGCTGGTCTGGGAGATGGGGCGTCTCCGCCCCGAGCGGGTGTCGTCCATCTGCAACATGAGCGTCCCCTACACGAACTCGCCCGCGCCGCCCACGCAGATCTTCGAGGTGATCTTCGAGGGGAAGTTCTTCTACATGCTCTACTTCCAGCCCGTCGGTCCCGCCGAGGCGGAGTTCGAGGCGGACCCGCGCCTGTTCCTGCGCACCATGCTCTACGCCGCCGGCGGCGAGGGGATGGCCAACGCGAACCCGCTGCCCGACGCCCCCCGCGAGGGCACCCGCTTCATGGACATCCTGCCGCCCGCGCCCGACGTCCTCCCGGACTGGATCAGCGAGGGCGACGTCGACGTGTACGCCGCGGCCTTCAAGGAGAGCGGCTTCTTCGGGCCGGTCAGCTTCTACCGCAACATGGACGCCAACTGGGAGCGGGCGAAGGACATTCCGGCCTCCGTCTACACCATGCCCACCGCCTTCATCACGGGGTCGCTCGACCCCGTGAACTCCATGATGCCGGGGGCGGCCGAGGCCATGGCCGAGGCGCTCCCCGACTTCCGCGGCGGCACCGTCGTCGACGGGGCCGGCCACTGGGTGCAGCAGGAGCGGCCGACCGAGACCAACGCCGCGCTGCTGGAGTTCCTCGCCGCCACGAGATGAGCGGCCTCGTCCCCCTGCCGGCCCAACCGCCGGGGGTTCCGTGGCCGGCCGCGCTGTGGCCGACGGGGGACCCGCCACCCGGCGTGGACCTGGCGCCGCTGCTCGACCAGGCCTTCGACGACGAGGGGCCGCTCGCCACCACGTTCGCCGTGCTCGTCGTCCACGGCGGCACGGTCGTGGCCGAGCGCTACGGCGGGGCCCTCGAGCACTTCGACCGCCCGCCCACCCCCGTGACCGCCGAGGTGCCGCTGCTCAGCTGGTCGATGGCCAAGTCCATGCTGCACGCCGTGGTCGGCCTGCTGGTCGGCGACGGGCGGCTGGACCTCGACGCTCCGGCCGAGGTGCCGGAGTGGTCGGCTCTGAACGACCCCCGCCACGCCATCACGCTGCGCCAGCTGCTCGCCATGCGCGACGGGCTCGACTTCGTGGAGGACTACGTCGACGACAGGGTGTCCGACGTGATGCACATGCTCTTCGGCGAGGGGCAGCCCGACATGGCCCACTTCGCCGCCGACCGCCCGCTGGCTGCTGCGCCGGGGACCCGGTTCAACTACTCGTCGGGGACCTCGAACATCATCTCGGGCGTCGTCGCCCGGGCGGTGGGGCCGGGTGAGGACTACGCCCGCTTCCTGCACGGCCGCCTCTTCGGGCCCATCGGCATGGCGAGCGCCGACCCCGAATTCGACGAGGCCGGGACCTGGGTCGCCTCGTCCTACGTGCATGCCACCGGGCGCGACTTCGCCCGCTTCGGGCTGCTGTACCTGCGCGACGGCATGTGGGACGGCGTGCGGATCCTCCCGCCCGGCTGGGTCGACTACGGCCGCACCTGGGCCTCGGTGGACCCCGACGACGGCGACCCCTACGGCGCCCATTGGTACGGCGTCGTGGGCGACACGCTGGGCACCTTCCGCGCCGCGGGCTACGAGGGGCAGTCGATCACGATCTGCCCCACCCTCGACCTCGTCGTGGTGCGCCTCGGCAAGACACCGCTGGAGCGCAAGGCGAACCTGGTGCCCTGGCGCGCCGCCATGGTGCAGGCGTTCGCCGGGGCCCGCTGAACGAGGCCCTCAGGCGTTCTTCGGGCTGGCGATGAACACCGGGATCTGGCGGTCCGTCTTCTCCTGGTATTGGGCGTAGGGCGGGTAGGCGGCCACGGAGCGCTCCCACCACTGCGCCTTCTCGTCCCCGCTGACTTCGCGCACGGTGACCGCGAAGGGCTCGGACCCGTCCTGGATCACGACCTCGTCGGGGTGGGCCACCAGGTTGTGGAACCACTCGGGGTTCTCGGGCGCCCCGCCCTTGGAGGCCACCAGCGCGTACTCGCCGTCGTGCTCCACCTTCATGACCGGGTTCTTGCGGACCTTGCCGCTCTTGGCGCCCCGGGTGGCCACCACGATGATGGGCATCCCCGTGTCGAGCAGGGTGTTGGCCCGCTGGCCCCCGGACGCCTCGTACTCGGCCACCTGGTCGCGGACCCACTGGGACGGGCTGGGCTCGTACTCACCTTGAAGTGTCTCCATAGGGCGATCGTATTGGCCCGGGCTACTGTCCGTCCGTGGCCCGCGAACCCATGGCGCCCGGCGACGTCCTCGCCCTCCACGACAGCCTGTCCAACTGGGGGCGCTGGGGCGAGGACGACCAGCTGGGGGCGCTCAACTTGATCACGCCCGAGGTGACCGCGGCCGCCGCCGCGACCGTCCAGGTGGGGCGCACCGTCTCGTGCGCCCGCCCGCTCGACACGCGCCCCGCGGTCGACAACCCCCAACCGGTGGCCCACCACATGATCGGCACGGCGACCGAGGGCGGCGGCGCGGACTACATCGCCCTGGCGCCCCACGGCTTCGCCACCAGCCACATCGACGCCCTGTGCCACATCTTCCACGACGGCAGGATCTACAACGGCTACCCGGCGGAGACCGTCACCGCCCACGGCGCCACCCGCCTGGGCATCCACCACCTCCAGACCGGGATCGTGACGCGGGGGGTGCTGCTCGACATCCCGGCGCTCTGGGGCGTCGACGCCCTGGCGCCGGGCGAGGCGGTGTTCCCTGAGGACCTCGAGGCGGCCGAGGAGAAGGCCGGTCTCGTCGTGCGCGCCGGCGACGCGCTCCTGGTGCGCACGGGACGATGGCGCTGGCGCGCCGAGCACGGCCCGTGGGACGCCGGCACCCTGGCGGCCGGGCTGGACGCCTCGTGCCTGCCGTGGCTGCGCGACCGGGACGTGGCGACGCTGGGCAGCGACGGCGTCTCCGACGTCCTGCCCTCCGGCGTCGAGGGCGTGACCATGCCGATCCACACCGTGGCCATCGTCGCCCTGGGTGTCCACCTGATGGACAACCTGGACCTCGACGGCATCGCCGCAGCGTGCTCCGAGGAGCGGCGCTGGGAATTCCTCCTCACGGTGGCGCCGCTGGTGCTGCGCCGCGGCACGGCGTCACCGGTGAACCCGATCGCCCTCTTCTGATCTGCCGAACTCCGGCCGGGGTGCGACCCGACCGCCGCGCTCAGCTCGGCGTGCCGCTCACCACGGGTGCGTTGAGGTGGATGCTCCCCGCCGAGCCGTAGAAGCCGGTGTCGCCGTAGCCGAAGATGCCACCGTCAGAGGCGGTCAGCCAGTAGCCGGCGCCGTCGAAGGTGCTCATCATCGCCACGATGGGCTTGTTGAGGGGCTGGCCCCCGCGTGAGCCCAAGAACGAGGCGTCGCCGTAGTTGAAGATGCCCCCGTCACTCGCCACGAGCCAGTACCCCAGCCCGGTGGCGTCGGCGGCCATGCCGACGATGGGCTTGTTGAGGGGCTGGCCCCCGCGTGAGCCGTAGAAGCCGGCGTCGCCGTAGTCGAAGATGCCCCCGTCGCTCGCCACGAGCCAGTAGCCGTGGCCGTCGGGGGTGGCCGCCATGGCGACGATGGGCTTGTTGAGGTGGATGCTCCCCGTCGAGCCGTAGAAGCCGGCGTCGCCGTAATCGAAGATGCCCCCGTCGCTCGCCACGAGCCAGTAGCCCCCGCCGTCGGGGGTGGCCGCCATGCCGACGATGGGCGCGTTGAGCTTCAGGCTGCCCGTCGAGCCGTGGAAGAGGGCGTTGCCGTAGCTGAAGATACCCCCGTCGGAGCCGACCTCCCAGTAGCCCCCGTTGCCCGGGGTGGCCGCCATGCCGACCATCGGCGCGTTGATCGCCTGGCCGCCCCGCGAGCCGTGGAAGTTCGCGCTGCCGTAGTTGAAGATGCCGCCGTCGGAGGCCACCGAGTAGTAGCCCTCCGGCGGGGTGTAGGTGTCGTTCAGCCCGAACTCGTTGCCCGAGGCGTCCTCGAAGTCGCCGACGGCCTCACAGGCGCTCCTCGAGCCGCAATCCACTGACTCGAGGAAGGACGATGCCTGGGCGCCTGTGCCGGCGTTGGCCGGGACGGGTGCGACGACATTGCTCCACGAGCCCCCCGACGACGAGTCGAGGAGGGCCACGTCCTTGCCCGAGTTCGAATTGTTGCGGTAGTCGCCCACGGCCGTGCACTGAGTCCCGGAGAGGCACGAGACGGAATCGAGCTCGGCACCCATGTGGGCACCGGTCGCCGCGTCGGCCGGCTGCGGACCCTCCGTGGCGGTGATCGTGGCGCCGTTGACCGTGTCGATCAGCGGGCGGGAGACGTCGTTCGCCTGGTCGTCGTAGTAGCCGACTGCGTTGCAGATGCCGTCGAAGGTGCAGGCCACGTCGTCGAGGCCCGCTTCCTGGTTCCCACCGGTCCCGCCGTTGGCAGGCTCGGGGGCCATCGCCGTGCTCCACGCCCCGCCGGCGTACTGCGCGAGCAGCCCGTGATCGTTGTCCGACGAGTCCGCGACCTGACCGGCCGCCTCGCAGATCGCTCCGGAGCACGAGATCGACGTCAGCTCGCTGTACTCGTTCGTCCCCGTGTCGGAGCCCGGGGGCAGTGCGAGGGCGTCGACGGTCCAGGAGGTGCCCATGGGCTGGAAGACGAGGGCCTGCTCGTCGTCGCTGGCGTTGACGTAGTACCCCACGGCGGCGCACGGACCTACGCTCGGGCACGAGACGTCCTTGAGGTAGACCTCCTGGTGGGTGCCCGCGTCCGCCGGCTGTGGCGCCGCCTGGGCGCTCCACACGCCGCCGCTGTAGGTGTCGATCAGGCCGTACTCGTGGTCACCGGTCCCGTTGACGCTCTTGTAGTCGCCGACGGCGATACAGCTCTGGGCGCTCTGGCAGTCGACCGACTTGAGAAAGGCGCCGAAGCCCGAGCCGGTGGCGGCATCAGGAGGCAGCGGCGCCTCCATGTCGGACCACGTGCCGCCGGTCAGCGTCTCGATGACAGCGTGAAAGCGGTCGGTCGAATCCTCGTAGTCGCCGAGCGCGACGCACCTGCCCTCTGACGGGCAGGTCACGGTTTCGATGAACGCAGCCTGGCTCGGTGCGGCGTCAGAGGGAAGGGGTGCTGCGACCACAGACCATGAGCCCCCCGACTTGACGCCGAGCAGTGCCTGGTCGATGTGGGCTGAATCCTCGTAGGACCCTCCCGCCCCGCAGAACGCTGCCGACACGCACGACACCGAGGCCCACCCGCTGCTCGGGTCCGGCGACGCCGGGGCGTTCGGTCCGCTCGGCAACGGGGTCTGCGCCCCGGTCCAACCGGGGGTGGGTGCGGCCGCCGTCGCGGCGCCGGTGGCGAAGAGGCCGCCCAGGGCTCCGGTGCCGAGGGCCAGGACGCCGTCGACGGCGATGACAGTGTTGCGCCGCAACCTCGACGGGGTCACCCGACCCGAAGCGTGTCGCCGGGTACGGGTGTGACTGGCCTTGGACACGAGCTACCTCCGCGGTCTCGATCCCCCAACGCAATATAGGGAAGAAAGTCACCGGGGGCAACGACCTCGGGCCCGGTTGTCTGATCTTTGACCCGTCGCGTGACCAGCGCGTGCCGCCCGGCACGCACGCAACGTGACGACCGGAGCTCAGGCCCCCTCGTAGGCGAACCCGAGGTCGGGCGCGCTGAGGATGGCGCGGAAGGGGATCCCCTCGGCGGCCGCCATGGCCTCGACCGTCCCGCCGCGATCGACCACGGCGACGAGCAGCACGACCTCGCCCCCTGCCTCCTGCACGGCGTGCGCCGCCTCGAGGAGCGAGGTGCCGCGCGTGACGGTGTCTTCGGTGACGACGACCTTGTCGCCCGGGTCGAGCGCACCGGCGATGCGCCCCCCGGCGCCGTGGTCCTTGGCCTCCTTGCGCACGCTGAAGGCCTTGAGCGGGCGACCCCGCGTCGCCGCCACCCCGGCGGTCACGAAGGCCACCGGGTCGGCCCCCATGGTCAAGCCCCCGATGGCGGTGGCCTCGGGGGGCATCACCGACAGCACGGCGTCGGCCACGAGGACCATGGCCTCGGGCCGACAGACCGTCTGCTTCGAGTCGATGAACCACGTGCTCCTGCGACCCGACTTGAGGGTGAAGTCCCCGGTCTTGACCGAGTGCGCCAGCAGGTGGTCGCGCAGCTCGCCGAAGGCGTCGGCCCCGCTCACGCGATGTGCACGCCGGGCCCGCCGGCGGTGACCTCGCCGATCACCTTCGCCTCCCGGCCCGCCTCCGCCAGCGCGGCGAGCGCAGCGTCCGCCGCAGCGGGATCGACCACCAGCGCCATCCCGATGCCCCGGTTGAACACCCGGTCCATCTCGTCGGAGTCCACCGCGCCGAGGCGCTGTATCTCGGCGAAGACGCGCGGCTCCTCCCAGGACGAGCGGTCCAGCCGCGCCCCCAGCTCGTCGGGGAGGGCCCGGGGCAGGTTGCCGACGATCCCCCCGCCGGTGATGTGCGCGCAGGCATGCAGCGCGGCGCCCAGGGCGGCCCGGGTGGCGAGGACGGCCGGCGTGTAGATCACCGAGGGGCGAAGGAGCTCGTCGGCGACGCTGTGGTCTGCGCCCTGCCAGGCCGGGTCACCGAGGTCGAGGCCCGCCCGTTCGAGCAGCACGTGGCGCGCCAGCGTGTAGCCGTTGGAGCGCAGCCCGGGGGAGGCCAGACCCACGATGGCGTCGCCCGCCCGCACCCTCTCGGGCCCCAGCTGGGTGCCCTGCTGCACCACGCCGACCGCGAAGCCGGCCAGGTCGAGCTCGTCGACCGCCATGACGCCGGCGTGCTCCGCCGTCTCGCCGCCGATCAGCGCGCAGCCGGCCTGGCGGCAGCCCTCGTGCACGCCGGCCACCACCGTGGCGACGTGGTCGGGGTCGACCTTGCCGGTGGCGATGTAGTCGAGCATGAACAGCGGCTCGGCACCGACGCACACCAGGTCGTCGACGCACATGGCGACGAGGTCGATGCCGACGGTCCCGAAGCGGCCGGTGGCCCGGGCCACCACCAGCTTCGTGCCCACCCCGTCGGTCGACGCCACCAGCACCGGCTCGGTGAAGCGGTCCGTGTCGAGCGGGAACTGGCCACCGAACCCGCCGATGCCCGCCACCATGGAACGCAGGCGCTCGACGGCGGCATCTCCGGCGGCTATGTCCACACCGGCGCCGGCGTAGGTGGCGCCGCCCTGTCCCACGGCGTTCAGACCCCGGGCAGCGCGGCCTGGTGGACCTTGGCCGTCACCGGCGCCGTCCGGCCGAGGGTGACCGGCGCGGGCGCGGCGTGGGCGACAGGCGTCGGGTAGTCGCCGGTGAAGCACGCGTCGCAGAACCCTCCGTCGGCGCCGATGGCCTCCTTCAGGTTCTCGATGCTGATGTAGGCCAACGAGTCCGCCCCGAGGATCTCGGCCATCTCCTCGACGGTGTGGTCGGTCGCCAGCAACTCCTCGTAGGAGGGTGTGTCGATGCCGTAGAAGCAGGGCCAGCGCCACGGCGGGGACGAGATGCGCAGGTGCACCTCCGCCGCCCCGGCCTCGCGCAGCATGCGGATGACCGAGCGTTGCGTCGTTCCGCGCACGATGGAGTCGTCCACCACCACGAGCCGCTTGCCCGCGATGGCGTCGGTCAGCGGGTTGAGCTTGCGTCGCACCGCGTCGGCCCGCTCCTGCTGCCCCGGCGCGATGAACGAGCGGCCGATGTAGCGGTTCTTCACCAGGCCCTGCCCGTAGGGGATCCCGCTCGCCCGCGCGAAGCCCTCCGCGGCGGGGACCCCGGACTCGGGCACCCCCATCACCATGTCGGCCTCGGCGGGCGCCTGCGCCGCCAGCAGTGCGCCCATGCGGCAGCGGGTCTCGTGGACCTCGCGGCCGTAGAGCCTGCTGTCGGGCCGCGCGATGTAGGCGAACTCGAAGATGCACAGACGCGGTGTCACGTCGCGCAGCCAGGGGACCTCGAGGCTGGTGGGCCCGTCGGCGTCGATCACCACCAACTCGCCGGGTGCGATCTCGCGCACGAAGGTGGCGCCGATGACGCTGAGGGCCGGCGTCTCGGAGGCGAGCACCCATCCCTCGGGGGCGTCGGCGGGACCGAGCCGGCCCAGGCAGAGGGGGCGGAACCCGTACGGGTCGCGCACGCCGAAGAGACGCTCGGAGCTCATGAGGACGAGGGAGAACGCACCCTCGAGGATCGGCAGCACCAGCTGCAGCGCGGTGGAGAGGTCCTCGGACTCGGGGAAGGACTGCGCCAGCAACTCGGCGACCACGTCGCTGTCGGTGGCGATCGACCCGGGCAGCATCCCCACCTTCTCGGCCAGGGCGCGGGTGTTGGTCAGGTTGCCGTTGTGCCCGAGCGCGAAACCGGCCCGTCCGACGGGCCGATAGACGGGCTGGGCCCCCGCCCAGTCCGAGGCGCCGTGCGTCGAGTAGCGGGTGTGACCGATGGCCAGATGACCGGCCAATCCCGACAGCGTGCGTTCGTCGAAGACCGTGGCCACGAGTCCCATGTCCTTGACGACGGTGACGGTGTCCCCGTCACTGACCGCCATGCCGGCCGACTCCTGGCCCCGGTGCTGCAGGGCGAAGAGCCCGTCGAACGTGAGGTTGGCCACCCTCGTTCCGGGCGCGTAGACACCGAAGACACCGCACGCTTCCTTCACGCAGCGACCATTCTCTCACAGGCCCGTGCCATCAGGAGTCGCCCAGGACGCGGGCCAGGTTGCCCTCCTCGGCCTCGCGCAAGGCCTCGAGCGGGAGATCCACCAGTCCACCGAGGGCGAAGCGGTCGCCACCGGCCCGGCCCAGCACGGCGGCGGGGATCCCGAGGGCGGTGGCCCGGGCACACAGCTCGTCGGGCACCGGGGTGGCGACCACGAAGCGCGACGGCAGCTCGGTGAAGAGCTCGGCGGCGTCCTCGACGTCGAGCGCACACCCGGTGCCCGCAGCCGCCGCCATTTCGGCCAGCGCCAGCGCGAGGCCGCCCCCCGACACGTCGTGCACGGCGTGCACCGGGCCGTCGCCGACCGCGCCACCCACCTGCGCGGCAATGAGCCCGGCGACGAAGGCGCACAGCGTGGCGTGCGTCGCGAAGTCCACGGCGGGCACGTCGCCGGTGCGGTGGTCGCGCCGCTCGGTGGCCCAGCGCGTGCCTTCGAGCGGGAACGATCTGTCCGGGGCCGACCGCGCGCCCAGCAGGACAACCGTGTCCCCGTTGGACCAGGCCCGGCCGGGCGGCCGCGCCGTCACGGCGTCGACGAGCCCCAGCACCCCGAGCACCGGCGTCGGGTCGATGTCGGCGCCCCCGCTCTCGTTGTAGAGGCTGACGTTGCCCCCGATCACCGGCAGGGACAGGGCGCGGCACGCCTCGGCCATCCCGTCGATGCACTCGGAGAGCTGCCACATGACCTCGGGGTGCTCGGGGTTGCCGAAGTTGAGGCAGTTGACGACGGCGGCCGGTGTGGCGCCGACACAGGCCAGGTTGGCGACGCCCTCGGCGAGCACGAGCGCCGTGCCCGCCCGCGGGTCGAGCGCGCAGGCCCGCGGGTTGGAGTCGGTCGTCACGGCGACCCCGCGCGAGGAGGGGGGCAGCCCCGGACCGGCCAGTCGCAGGAGCGCGGCGTCGCCCCCGGGCCCCTCCACCGTGTTCAAGAAGAGCTGGTGGTCGTACTGGCGGTAGACCCAGCGCGGCGAGCGCAGCAACGCCAGCAGGTCGGCGGCGCAGTCGGCGGGCGGGGCGGGCGGCTCGGCGCGCCGGCGCGCCGGCGCGTGCCGGGGGCGGTCGTAGAGCGGCGCGTCGTCCGAGAGGGAGGCGGCCGGCACGTCGGCCAGCACGGGGCCGTCTCTGCCGTCGCGGATGCGCAGGCGGCCCCCACCGGCGGGATCGGGCTCGGTGACCGTGCCGATGACGGTGGCCCGCACCTCCCACTTGGCGCAGATGGCCGCCACCGCGGGCCACGACTCGGGGGTGACGATGGCGAGCATGCGCTCCTGGCTCTCGCTGGTCATCACCTCCCACGGCTCCATGCCCTCCTCGCGCCGGGGCACCGCGGCGACGTCGACGTCCATGCCGACGCCGCCCCGTCCCGCCGTCTCGCTCGTGGCGCAGGCCAGGCCGGCACCGCCGAGGTCCTGGATCCCGACCACGAGCTTGGTGTCGAGCAGCTCGAGGCAGGCCTCGATGAGCCGCTTCTCCTCGAAGGGGTCGCCCACCTGGACGCTCGGCCGCTTGGTGTCGTCCGCGCCCTCCTCGTCGCCGCTGAAGCCGGCGGAGGCCAGCACGCTGACCCCACCGATGCCGTCGCGACCCGTGCTCGAGCCGAGCAGGACGGCCAGGTTGCCCGGGCCCGACGCGATGCCGAGCACGAGCCGCTCGGTCGGCAGGGCGCCCATGCAGAGCACGTTGACGAGCGGGTTCTGGGCGTAGCAGGGGTCGAAGGTCAGCTCGCCGCCGACGGTGGGCACGCCGACGGAGTTGCCGTAGCCGGAGATCCCGCTCACCACCCCCTCGACCAGCCAACGCTGGCGGGCGTCGTCGGGTGGCCCGAAGAAGAGCGGGTCCATCACCGCCAGCGGCCGTGCCCCCATGGTGAAGATGTCGCGCAGAATGCCGCCCACGCCGGTGGCGGCGCCCTGGTAGGGCTCGATCGCGGAGGGGTGGTTGTGGCTCTCGATCCGGATGGCCACCGCGATGCCGTCCCCGGCGT
>CAYWDQ010000038.1:0-24610 GCA_964457065.1 uncultured Acidimicrobiaceae bacterium
CCCGGCCCTGACGCTGTGCGCGAGCCGCTCGACGCCGCCCTGCTGGCGCACCTCGCCGCGCTGGTCGAGGCCGCCACAACGGCGCACGAGGGCTTCGACTACGCGCGCGGCCTCGAGATCACCGAGACGTTCTTCTGGACCTTCTGCGACGACTACGTCGAGCTGGTCAAAACACGGGCCTACGGCGAGGGCGACCCCGCCGGGACGGACTCGGCCCGGGCGACGCTGGCCCTCGCCCTCTCGGTGCTGCACCGCCTCTTCGCGCCGTTCCTGCCCTTCGTCACCGAGGAGGTCTGGAGCTGGTGGCAGGAGGGGTCGGTGCACGTGGCGCCATGGCCGGGCATCGCCGAGCTGGGTACGCACGCCGGTGCGGACGCCGACGTGTTGTCGGTGGCCGCCGAGGTGCTGGGGGCCGTGCGACGCGAGAAGACCGCGCACAAGCGCTCCATGCGGGCCCGGGTGGCGCGCCTCACGGTCACCGGGCCGGCGGCGGCGCTGGCCGCGGTGGAGGCGGCGCGGGGCGATCTCATGGACGCCGGCGGGGTGGACGAGCTCGTGGTGGCGGCGGGCGACACGCTCTCGGTCGAGGCGGAGCTCGCCGAGGAGGCCTGACCGGGGCGGCGGGTCATGAACGGGTTTCCGACTCCACGTCCGGTGAAATCGGGTCGGCCGAAGCGCTCGGCCCGTGGCCTGGGGTTGCCACAGCCCGGGCGCCCTCGAGGAAGTCGGCCACGGCCGAGGTCGTGGCCTGGCAGCGCAGGGAGGCCAGCACGTCGAAGGCGTGCTGGGCCAGGGGCAGCTCGGCGTAGGCCACCGGCTCTCGCGACACGGCCCGGAGCCGCTCGACGAAGGTGCGGGCCGTCTCCACCGGCACCAGCGTGTCGTTCACACCGTGGAGCACGAAGAACGGCGGCGCGTCGGGACGGACCCGGAAGGTGGGTGACGCCTCGCGGAAGACCTCGGGGTGCTCGGATTCCTTCGTCTTCATGACCGTCTTCTCCAGCATCTCGAGCAGGCCGGGCCCATAGCGTCCCGACCCCTCCGGAGAGCCCGTCATGTCCATGACGCCGTAGAAGGGGACGCAGGCCTGCACCGCCGTGTCGGCCTCCTCGAAGTCCGGCTGGAAGGCGGGGTCACCCTCACTGAGGGCCAGCAACGCACAGAGGTGGCCGCCGGCCGAACCCCCGCTGACCGCGACGAAGGAGGGGTCGCCCCCGTACTCCGCGATGTGCTCCTTGACCCACGCCACGGCGCGCTTGGCGTCGACGATGTGGTCCGGCCAGGTGGCCTTCGGGCTGAGGCGGTAGTTGATGGCGACGCAGACCCAGCCGCGGGCGACCAGCTCGTACATCATCGGCTTGCCCTGCTCACGTTTGTCACCGATGATCCAGGCCCCGCCGTGGATGTACACCATGACCGGGGCCTTCTCGGGCGCCGCGAGGCGCGAGCGGTAGACGTCGAGGCGGTGGCGGCGGATGCCGTCGCCCCAGTAGTCGATGTTGCAGGTCGTCTGCACCGCACGCGACTTGAGCGGGATGGCGCGGGTCACGCGCCACCAGCGGCCCCACGTCGGCGCCGTCGGCTCGGTGGGGACCGGGAAGGCGTCGCTGCGCACCTCGTCGAGGGCGGCGGCGGTGACGGCGGCGGCCCGGCGGCCGGCGATGCCGAGTCCGAGGAGCCCCACCCAGTCGACGACGGCGACGGCCAGGCCGAGCCAGCCCGCCCATCCGTGCAGTGCACCGAACGAGATGAAGATGGCGGTCGCGATCATCTGCCAGAGGATGTTCTGCAAGGCGAGCTCCCCGGCGACCCAGCCGGAGACGAAGCTCACGATGGTGAACGGCTCCCGCCGGATCGGGCGGTAGGCGAGCGTCACGGCGGCGGCCCCGACGAGGGTGACGATCAGGAAGGCGTAGGACACCATCCCACCATTCTCCCCCGGGAGAGCCCGTGGCGCAGGTCTGCCCTGGTCGCAGCGGGTGCCCCGTTTGCCCCAGGGCCCGGTTGGTGCGAGGTTAGGAGGGGACGCGATGACCAAGGAGAGTCGATGACCCCCGAACGCCTCAGCGGGCTCGATGCGAGTTTCCTCTACATGGAGACGCCGACCCTGCACATGCACGTGGCGATCACGGCCGTCTTCGACCCCTCCACCGTGCCCGGCGGCTACTCGTTCCGGCGGGTCCGCCAGCTCATCGGCGACCGCATCCCGCTGGCACCGGTGTTCCAGCGCCGCCTGGTCGAGGTGCCCATGCGGCTGGGCTTCCCGGTGTGGGTGGACGACCCCGAGTTCGACATCGACAATCACCTCCGGCGGGCCGCGCTCCCCTCCCCCGGCGGCATGCGTGAGCTCGCGGACTTCGCGGCCGACGTGATCAGCCGCCAGCTGCACCGCGATCGTCCCCTGTGGGAGATGTGGATCGTCGAGGGCCTCGAGGACGGGAAGATCGCACTGGTGGCCAAGATGCACCACAGCACCGTCGACGGGGTCTCCGGCGCCGAGTTGCTGGGCGTGCTCTTCGACTTCGAGCCCGAGCCACCCGCCACGCCGACCCTCACTCCCCGCCAGCTCGACTCGCGCATCCCTTCGGGCGTCGAGCTGGTGTCCCAGGCGATGATCGCCGGCTTGGTGGCGCCCTTCGACGTGGGGCGCATGCTCCTGCGGACGACGCACAACCTGTTCAGTGTGCGCCGGATCCGCCAGAGCCTGACCGGGAACGCGGCGCTGCCGTTGACGGCGCCGCGCACGTCCATCAACGTGGCCGTCCACGCCCGGCGCCGGGTCGCCTTCGCCGCCGCCGGCCTGGGCGACGTCAAGGCGTTGAAGAACGAGATGGGCACGACCGTCAACGACGTCGTGCTGGCGATGTGCGCCGGCGCGCTGCGCACGTACCTGCTGGCCGGCGACGAGCTCCCCGACGTCCCCCTCGTCACCGTGGTGCCGGTCTCGGTCACACCGGACGTGGCCGAGCTCAGCGGATCGAACAAGGTGTCGGCCATGTTCGTCCCGCTGCCCTGTCAGATCGAGGACCCGCTGGAGCGGTTGCGCGTCATCCACGAGTGCACGAAGGGGGCCAAGGAGGAGCACAAGGCACTCGGGGCCACGACGCTGCAGAACTGGGCCGAGCACGCGACGCCCAACGTGTTCGCCGCCGCGGC
Organism: uncultured Acidimicrobiaceae bacterium; assembly: GCA_964457065.1. Lineage (GTDB taxonomy): Bacteria > Actinomycetota > Acidimicrobiia > Acidimicrobiales > RAAP-2 > Bog-473. The sequence continues at coordinate 3,157 of CAYWDQ010000038.1, forward strand.
CCGCCTCTACACCGGGATGAAGCTGGCCGATCGCCACCGTCCGGTGGCCAACCTGATCGTGTCCAACGTGCCAGGCCCGGACTTCCCCCTCTACCTGGGGGGCAGCCAGCTGCTCGGGATGTTCCCCCTCGGCCCTGTGATGGACGGCTTCGGCTTGAACATCACCATCATGAGCTACCTCGGCGTCCTCTACTGGGGACTGGCCTCGGACGCCCGGGCCGTGCCGCGCCTGTGGGACATCGCGGCGGCGGTGCCGGACGCGCTCACGGAGCTGATGGATGCCGCCGGGCTCGAAGCCGAACCGTTCGACGTGCCCATCCACCTCGGGCCCGGCATGCCGCCCACGGCCAACTGGATCCGCTCCCACGCGTCGACCCAGGCCGAGGCGACCGGTAGCGTGGGCGCATGACGGTACGCGAGCTCGGCCACCTGGTCCTGTACGTCCGCGACGTCGGCCGCTCGGCAGACTTCTACCGGGACGTGCTGGGCTGGCGACAGGTCGTGCCCGAGCCGGGACAGGACCCGGTCGGGGTGGCGGCGTTCTCGTCGGGCCGCACACACCACGAGCTCCTGTTGATTGAGGTCGGCGCCGACGCCACGCCGATCCCCCAGGGACGGCACGTCGGGCTCTACCACTTCGGCCTCAACGTCGGCGAGACGGACGAGGACCTGCGCGAAGCCCTGGCCCAGGTGCGCGAGGCCGGCGCCACCGTCGTGGGCGCCTCGGACCACACGGTCACCCACAGCCTCTACATCCTCGACCCGGACGGCAACGAGATCGAGCTGTACGTCGACGTGCCCGGGGTCGACTGGCGGTCGGATCCGACGCTGTTCGCCGCGCCGATCCGCCCGCTGAAGCTCTGAGCCGTCCGGCCGGCGGACGCAGGGTCCTGTGAGGGGGTCATGAGGATCGTGCGCGCCGACGCCGACGGCGCGCTGGTCGCCGCCGAGGTGCTCGACGGTGGGGGCGTCGTCGTCGTTCCGACCGACACCGTCTACGGGCTGGCGGCACGGCCCGTCGACGCGGGGGCCGTACAGGCGGTGTTCCGCGCCAAGGGCCGCCCCGAAGGGATGCACCTCCCCGTCCTCGCCGCCTCGCTGGAACAGGTGCACGCTCTGGGCGTGGACGTCACCCCGGCCGCGCTCGCACTCGCCCGCTGGTGGTGGCCGGGCCCGTTGACCATGGCGTTCGGCTTCGAGGAGGGGTCCGGGCGACCGCAGTGGCTCTCGGGGCGCGACGAGGTGGCGGTCCGGATCCCGGACCACGGCTTCCTGCGCGCGCTGCTGGCGCGGACCGGTGTGCTCGTCGTCACGAGCGCGAACCCCCACGGTGCGCCGACGCCACGCACGGCGCTCGACGTGGCGGCGAGCCTGGGCCCGTCCGTCGACCTTGTCGTCGACGGCGGCCGGCTCGAGGACGTCCCGTCGACGCTGGTCACGGTGCGCGGGACCGAGCCGGTGGTCGAGCGCGAGGGGGCCATCTCGCGCGCCGAGGTGGCCGACGCCCTGTCGGACGCACCATGACCCGGCTGCTCCTGGCCATCGAGACGTCGTGCGACGAGACGGCCGCGGCCGTCGTCGACGACGCGTACACGGTGCGCTCGTCGGTGGTGGCGAGCCAGATCGACCTGCATGCCGCCTTCGGAGGTGTGGTGCCCGAGCTGGCCAGCCGCGCCCACGTCGAGGTGATCACCCAGATCGTCGAACGGGCCCTCGACGAGGCCGGCGTGGTGGGGACCGACCTGGCGGCGGTGGCGGTGACGTCGGGCCCCGGCCTCGTCGGTGCCCTCCTCGTCGGCATCGCCACGGCCAAGGCGTTCGCGCTCGGGTGGGGCGTGCCCGTCGTGCGCGTCAACCATCTCGAAGGCCACCTCGCCAGCGTGTACCTCGCCGGCCGCGACGTGCCGTTCCCCCAGATCGCGCTCCTCGTGTCCGGCGGGCACTGCATGCTCACCCGGTCGACGGGACCGGGGCAGTACGAGCTGCTCGGCGAGACCGTCGACGACTCCATCGGCGAGGCCTACGACAAGGTCGCCCGCTTCCTCGGGCTCGGCTACCCCGGAGGCCCCGTCCTCGACCGACTGGCCGCCGCGGGTGAGGACGTGCTCGGTTTCCCGCGGCCCATGCTCGCCGACGGCTACGCGTTCTCGTTCTCGGGACTGAAGACGGCCGTCGTCAACCACGTGCGCGCCGACCCCGGCTTCTCGGAGGCCGAGGTCGCGGCCTCCTTCGTGGCGGCCTGCATGGACGTGTTGTGCGCCAAGCTCCGCCGGGCCCTCGAGGAATTCGGCGACCCCGCCGTCGCCGTCGTCGGCGGGGTGGCGGCCAGCCCCATCCTGCGCGCCCGGGCCCAGGCCCTGGCCGACGAGTTCGGCACGCGGTTGCTGATCCCGCCCCAATCGATGGCGACCGACAACGCCGCCATGATCGGCGTGGCGGGGTGGCACGTGCTGGGGACGTCGGGCCCGAGCGGTCGGGCCTTCGGGCCCGAGCCGGACCTGCGCCTGCGCTTCGCCTAGTTCTCAGCCCTGGCCCGGCGCCGGCGCGCCCGCGAGCCAAAGGTCAGGGAGGAGAGATCGATCAGCACGCCGACCGCCACGATCACCCAGCCGAACGCGTCGACGCCCTTCCCGGGTGCGTAGACCAGCGCATAGAACAGCGTCGTGTACGGCAGCAGGAGGAAGCCGAGCACGCCCTCCCACCCCGAGCGGAAGGCGATGGCGAGCCGGTCCGTGAAGACCCAGAGCAGGAAGATCACGAAGCGGGGCGAAATGGCCGCGAGGAGTGCGAGGAGGCAGCCCACTGGATCTCAGACCGGGAGGCCGCCGGTGGCGGCCCAGGTCGACCCCGTGTCCTGGTAGGCCGCAATCGTCCGCTCGGCGATGCGCATCTGATGGATCTCGTCCGCCCCGTCCGCGAAGCGGGCCCAGCGGGCGTGCTGCAGCATGGAGGCCAGAGGGGTGTCCGTCGAGTAGCCGAGTGCGCCGTGGACCTGCATGGACCGGTCGATGATGCGGTTGAGGCTGTTCGCCACGAAATGCTTGGCCATGGACACCTCGGTCCGGAACTCCTCGCCGCGGTCGATCTTGTAGGCGGCGTGGAGCACCATGAGCTTGCACTGGTACAGCTCCATGGCCGAGTCGGCGATGAGCCACTGCACGCCCTGCTTCTCGGCCAGGAGCGAGCCGTGCGAGTAGCGGTTGAGGGAGCGGTCCACCATCATGTCGAGCGCCGTCTCGGCCTGGGCGATCCAGCGCATGCAGTGGGCCAGGCGGGCGGGACCCAGCCGGTACTGCCCCAACCGGTGGCCGTTGCCGCGGCCCCCGAGGATCTGTGAGTCGTGCACCCGGAGGTCCTCGATGACGATTTCGGAGTGGCCGGTCGAACCGTGCATCGTCTCGACCTCGCGCACGTCACGCCAGCCCTCCGCCGGGAGGTCCACGAGGAACGCCGTGTTGGCGCCACGGGAGCCGGCAGGGACGTCGGGCTCGGTCCGAGCCACCAGGATGGCGAACTGGGCCCGGCGCGCGTTCGAGATGAACCACTTGTGGCCGTTGATGATCCACTCCTCCCCGTCCTTCTCCGCCCTGGTCTGAATCAGCGTGGGGTCGGAGCCCGCCACCTCGGGCTCGGTCATGGCGAAGCACGACATGGCGGTGCCCTCGCACAGCCGCCGCAGGTAGTTCTCCTTCTGCGCCTCGGTCCCCCAGTGCAGGAGCGTGTGCATGTTGCCCTCGTCGGGCGCCATGCAGTTGAGGATCCAGGGCCCGAGCCGGGTCTTGCCGGCCTCGGACTGCACCATGGCCAGCTCCACGTGCCCGAGGCCCATGCCACCCCACTCCTTGGGCATGTGGGGCAGCCACAGACCGGCCCTCTTGGCCTCCTCGCGCAGCTCCACGATGGTGACGAGGTATTCGTGGCGCGACGTGACCCTCTCCTCGTCGTCGAAGCCCTCGATCCTGGGCTGCACCGTGTCGCGGACGAAGGATCGCACGCGAGCCCTGATCTCCTCGTGCTCGGGAGCCAGGGTGAAGTCGATAGCCATGTGCTCCTCCCGGACCTAGTAGAGGCCCACCACGTTGCCGTCGCCGTCGATGTCGATCCGCTCGGCGGCCGGGCTGTGCGAGAGCCCGGGCATGGTGCGCATGTCGCCGCTCACCAGATAGACGAAGCCGGCCCCCACGTTGGCCCGCGCCTCTCGCACGGGCAGACGCCAGCCCCGCGGCGCGCCCAGGAGCTTCGGATCCGACGACATGGACAGGTGGGTCTTGGCGATGCAGACCGGCAGGGAGCCGAAGCCCGCCCGCTCGTAGGTGTCGAGCTGGCTCGACGCCGCCGGCAGGTAGTCGACCCCGTCGGCGCCGTAGACCTCGGTGGCAATGGCCTCGACCTTCTCGCGCAAGGTCGCTCCGTCGTCGTAGAGCATGCGGAACTCGCCGGGCTCGGCCGCAGCCTCGACGACCGCCTCGGCCAGCTCTACCGCGCCCTTGCCGCCGTCCACGAAATGCGTGCAGACCGCGGCGCGCACGCCCACCGAAGCGGCGATGTCCCGGATGGCGGCGTGCTCGGACGGGAAGTCACCGTCGATCGCGTTGATCGCGACCACGGGCGTCACCCCGTGTCGGCGCACGATGGCCAAGTGGGCCAGCAGGTTGGGGGCGCCGAGCTGCACCTCCTCGGGGTTCTCCTCCAGCATGGCCGGCGGCAGCGGGCGTCCGGCCACGACCCGGTGCCGGCCGGAGTGCAGCTTCATCGCCCGCACCGTGGTGACCACGACCGCGGCGTCGGGCGCCAGGCCGGAGATCCGGCACTTGATGTTGAAGAAGCGCTCGGCCCCCATGTCGGCGCCGAACCCGGCCTCCGTCACCAGGTACTCGCCGGCGTGGATGCCGATCAGGTCGGCGACCACCGACGAATTGCCGTGGGCGATGTTGCCGAAGGGGCCGGCGTGGACCAGCACGGGGGTGTTCTCGAGCGTCTGCAGGAGGTTGGGCTTGATGGCGTCGCGCATGATCACCGTCATGGCCCCGGCGGCCTTGAGCTGCTCCGCCGACACCGGCTCCCCGGCCGTGGTGTAGCCGACGACGATGCGGCCCATGCGCTCCCGCAGATTCTGCAGCGAGCGCGACAGCGCGAGGACGGCCATCACCTCGGAGGCCGCCGTGATGTCGAACCCCGTCTCACGGGGAATGCCGTCCTGCTGGGAACCGAGGCCGCTGACGATCTTGCGCAACGATCGGTCGTTCACGTCGAGGACGCGTTTCCACGTGATCCCGTGCGGGTCGATCCCAAGCGCGTTCCCGTTGTAGAGGTGGTTGTCCAACATGGCCGCCAGGAGATTGTTGGCCGCCGTGACTGCGTGCAGGTCGCCGGTCAGGTGGAGGTTGAGGTTCTCGAAGGGGACCACCTGGCTGTAGCCGCCGCCGGCGGCGCCGCCCTTGATCCCGAAGGTGGGGCCCATGGAGGCCTGGCGGATGGCCACGGTCGCCGGCCGCCCGATGCACGCCAGCGCCTGGCCGAGGCCGACCGTCGTCGTCGTCTTGCCTTCCCCGAGCGGCGTCGGGGTGACCGCCGTCACCACGACATAGCGGGCCTGCGGCCGGTCCGCCAGGGCCTCGACGGCCTCGAGGCTCACCTTGGCCACGTGGCTGCCGTAGGGCTCCAGGAGCTCGGACGAGATGCCCATCTGCGCGGCGATGTCGGCGACCGGGCGGAGGGTCGCACGCCGCGCGATCTCGATGGCCGGGGGGACAGGCACCGTGAGGGATCATGCCAGACCCCGGCGCCCGGCCGCCGGAGAGGAATGTGACCAAAGGCCCTACGCATGCCGGGCGCCCGCCGGGGAGAGTGGGCCCAGGGATTGTGCGCGCCCGCCATTGGTGGGCGCGGAAAGGAGCGTTGCCATGTCCAAGGCAGACGGTGTCTTCATCTACATCGGGACCTACGCCAGCGAGGTCGACGCCCGCGCCGACTATGACGTCGTCAAGGACCTCCACGCCCTGGGGGCGGTCGGCACCTACGACGCCGCGGTGGTGACCAAGGACGACAAGGGCAAGGTCCACGTGAACAAGGACGAGACCACGACACGTCACGGGGCCTGGGGCGGTGCCGGGGTCGGCGCCCTGGTCGGCATCCTGTTCCCGCCCTCCATCATCGGCTCCGCCGTGGTCGGCGCGGCCATCGGAGGTGTCAGCGGCCACCTCTGGAAGGGCATGTCGCGGGCCGACGTGAAGGAGTTCGGCGACGCCATCGACGCCGGCGAGGCCGCCCTGGTCATCGTCGGCGAGACGACCATTGAGTCCTATGTGGAGAAGGCCGACCTCAAGGCGCAGAAGAAGGTGTCCAAGGAGCTGCAGGTCGACAAGAAGGACGTCGACAAGGCGGTCCAGGAGGCGGCGCAGGAGCTCTCCTGAACGCCCGCGGGTCGGGGCCGACCCAGGTGGCGCGCGCCGGGTAGCGTTCGGGCCGTCCGCCGCACCGGCGCGGCGCGCCGAAGGTCATGATCGCCCTCCACATACTGTCCCTGCTCCTCGGCACCCTTGCCGTCCTCGCCATCCTGGGCTCCGCGCTCAAGACCGTGGTGCTTCCCCAAGGGGGCTTCCCCCGGCTGTCCCAGGCCGTCTTCGCACTCGTGTACCGCCTCCTCGTGCGCCGGTGGCGCAGCGGGTCGTTGGCCAAGGCGCTGCGGGCGCTCTACGCGCCGGTCGCCCTCGTGAGCCTCCCGCTGGTCTGGATGCTCCTCATGGTCGTCGCCTTCACCTTCGTGTTCTGGGGCACGGGCAGCCTGACGATTCAGAAGGCGTTCGAGATCAGCGGCTCCTCCCTCACGACCCTCGGGTTCTCAAAGCCAAACGGGACGGGCCGCATCTGGCTCGCCTTCATTGAGGCCACGATCGGGCTCGGGCTGGTCGCCCTCCTCATCAGCTACCTCCCGACCATCTTCTCGGCCTACAACGGGCGCGAGAAGGGCATCATCCGGCTGCGCCCCGTCGCCGGGGCGCCCCCCAGGGCCACCGACCTCCTGCTGACGCTGCACCGCACGGGAGTCCTCGAGGACCCCGACTTCTGGAAGACCCAGGCCGACTGGATGCTCGACCTCGAGCAGACCCACACCGCCTTCCCCATCCTCTCCTACTTCCCCGAGACCGACACCGACCACTCCTGGGTCGCCACCGTCGGGACCCTGCTCGATGCCGCCGCGCTGGTCGTGTCGGCGTCGGAGGCGGAGGCCGGCGAGGTCTTCGCGGACGTCGAGAAGGGGCCCCTGCTGGTCCTCGTCTACGGGCTGCCGCTCATCGTGCGCATCGCCCGGGCGGCCAACATCCCGCTGCCCCAGCCGACCAGGCTGGCCGAGCTCACCCCGCACTTCGGGGAGCCCGCGCCGCCCATCAGCATCGGCCGGGACGAATACCTCGCCGCCATGGCCGCCTTGGCGCCCGTCCTCGTGCTCGACCCGGGCCGCGAGGAGGAGGGGTGGCGCCGCTTCGCCCGGATCCGCTCCGCCTACGACCCCGCACTGCGGGCCCTGGCGGGCCTCACCACCGCCTACCCCTCGCCCTGGACCACGGACCGCCCGGCCGAAGTCGGAAAGCCGCGCTTCCTGCGCCGGCGCCCCCTGCACGTCGACTGGTCCATGGACGTGGGGGCACCGGCCGGCGCACCTGTCCCCTGACCACGCCTACAGGTGGCTGAAGCCGCCCGACTCCTCCTTCGTCATGGACACGGTGACCGGGTGGCGGTCGAAGTGGGCGATGGCCTGCGTCATGTCCTCGAGCAGCAACCCGGCCAGGTCCCGGCTCACGCCCTGCCGCACCAGGATGCGCTGGACCGAGATGTCGGCCACGGACCCGGTCAACGGGTAGGCCGGCACCTGCCAGCCCCGGGTCCGCAGGCGGTCGGCGACGTCGTAGAGCGTGTACCCCGGGTCCTCACCCTCCCGGATGCGCCAGGCCACCGAGGGGATCCCCGTGAGGGGATTGGAGTCGCACAGCAGCTCGAAGGGGCCGAGCTTGACGATCTCCGCCGCCAGGAACTGGCCGGTGTTGTAGCAGGCGGTGTGCACGTTGCGGTAGCCGTCCATCCCCAGGCGGATGAAGTTGTAGTACTGGGCCACGATCTGGCCGGCGGGCCGGGAGAAGTTGATCTGGAACACGGGCATGTCCCCGCCGAGGTAGGTCACGTGGAAGATGAGGTCGTCGGGCAGCTCCGCGGTGTCCCGCCACAGGACCCAGCCCACGCCGAGTGGCGCCAACCCGAACTTGTGCCCCGAGGTACTGATGGACTTGACGCGCGGCACCCGGAAGTCCCACAGGATGTCCGGGGCGCAGAAGGGGGCCAGGAAGGCGCCGCTGGCCCCGTCCACGTGGATGTCGACGTCGAGGCCGGTGTCCTCCTGAAGCTTGTCGAGGGCCTCGGAGAGCGCGAGCACGGGCTCGTAGGCGCCGGTGTAGGTCACGCCGAAGGTGGGCACCACCATGATGGTGTTCTCGTCGACGCGCTCGAGCATCTGCTCCACGTCCATGCAGTAGCGACCGGGGGACATGGGGATCTCGCGCATCTCGATGTCCCAGTACTTGGCGAACTTGTGCCAGACGACCTGGACCGGTCCGCACACCATGTTGGGGTTCTCGGTCGACTTCCCCTCGGCCCGGCGCTTGGCCCGCCAACGCCACTTGGCCGCCATCCCACCGAGCATGCAGGCCTCCGAGGACCCGATGGCCGAGCAGCCGACCGGGTCCTCGGTCGTGGGCGCGTTCCAAAGGTGGGACAGGATGGAGACGCAGCGGCGCTCGATCTCGGCCGTCTGGGGGTACTCGTCCTTGTCGATGAGGTTCTTGTCGATGCAGAGGTCCATCAACTGGTGGATCTGCGGCTCCTCCCACGTCTGGCAGAAGGTGGCCAGGTTCTGGCGCGCGTTGCCGTCGAGGAGCAGCTCGTCGGAGATCGCCTGGTACGCCTCGGCCGGCGGCATCTCCTCGCCGGGGCAGTGGTGCGTGGGGAGGCCGGCCAACATGTCCCGGTCGGCGTAGATCGAGTCGATCATCCCCTCCCGCACGGTCTCCCTCTTGTGCAGCGGCATCGCGGCCTCCTGTCGGCTCGTACGGCGGTACGGCCCACCGTACTGGCCCATTCAGGCGCGAGCGACCGGAGACGCGATCAGTCGCGGGCTGATCCGGGGCGCCGGACGCGGCCGGAGCTCGTCGCGAGGTTGATGTCGCTCAGGAGGCGATCAATTGCAGGCGTGCCTGCTCGTCACGCCGGCCGGCGCGGACCCGGCGCTCCGGCGCACGTGCCACGGCACGCTGGTCGGCGCTCTCGGGTCGGTCCGCCAACTTCGAACGGAGCTGGCGGAGCGCCTTGGTGTGGATCTGGCACACCCGGCTCTCGGTGACGCCCAGGACGTCACCAATCTCCGTCAGCGTGAGGCCGTCGTAGTAGTACATCATCAAGACGGTGCGCTCCCGCTCGGGCATGCCATCGACCGCCCTGACGAGCGCCTCCTTGGACTCCTTCGCCTCGAGCACGTCCAACGGGCTCTGCGACCGGTCGGGCAACGTCTCGCCGAGCGTCGAGCGCTCGGAGCGCTCACCCCCCCGCAGCGTCTCATCGAGAGCCATCATGCCGACCGTGGAGATCTTGCGCAGTGACTTGTGAAACTCGCCGACGGTCATTTCGAGCTCGGCGGCGACCTCGGCCTCGTTCGGGGTTCGGCGCAGCGTCCCCTCGAGATGCGTGTACGCCTGCTCGACAGCGCGCGCCTTGGTGCGCACCGACCGGGGCACCCAGTCGATGGAACGGAGCTCGTCGATGATCGCCCCCTTGATGCGCGGGATGGCGTATGTCTCGAACCGCAGGTTGCGGTCGGGCTCGAAGCGCTCGATGGCGTCGATGAGCCCGATGATCCCGTAGCTCACGAGATCCTCTTCGTCGAAGTGCCGGGGCAGGCCGGCCAGGACGCGTCCGGCGACGTACTTGACGAACGGCGAGTAGAAGATGATCAGCTGGTTGCGCAGCGTCTGTGACCCGGTCCGCTTGAACTCGGACCACAGGTCGTTGATGCCTCTCTCGGCCGACTCGTGCGCCGTGGAAACTTGACGTGACGTCGATCCCACGTTTCCCCCTCCCTCAGGTGGCATCTCCGACAGATGCCACTTCTTCTCCTGAGGCCCAGGTGACCACGCCCATTTCGCATTCGCCATCAGCCTGTTTCAGGAGTACACCACTCTAATCAACCGTGTGTTGTCAGAGCGGTTGCTCCAACGTTGCTCCCCGGTTGCAGAGGCCACCGCAACCAGCGAGCAACAATTCCGTTGCGGTCGAACGTGGCGTGGCGTGCCGATGGCCGCTCCTCGGAAGAACCGGTTCCGGGCGTGCACCACACACCGGCGGCCTGGACGCGCGGTGGGGCTTTGTTCCCAGATGCGGCGCGGAAAGGGCCACGTCGAAGCCGGGATCCGTGCCTCCGGGCGGTCGAGGGCGGTCCGAGGGGCACGGGGGTCGGAGCCATTCCTCAAGGTCGCGGCCTGTCGAACCGACATTTTGGGAGTGAGTGAGAGGGAGAAGTGGGTGAGGGCGCTGTGCTCGACACCCCAGAGAGGACCCTGCCGCAGATGACTCCGCCAATTGACGTCGCACGACGTGCCACGACCCACGCTCGCGGCCCGCGGATCACGACGCCGGCCGGCGCCACCTCCTCGCCCACGAACGGCAGGGCCGACAGCGCCGAGCAGACGATCCTGGTGGCCGAGGACGACCTCAGCTGCCGCAGCGCGCTGCACACGTACTTCGAACGGACCGGATACCGCGTCATCGAGGCGATCGACGGACCGTCGACGCTGCGGGCGGTCTTCCAGCACTCAGCCAGCCTGGTGATCCTCGACCTCGGACTCCCGGGCTTCGACGGCAGTGATGTGCTGGCCAAGATCCGCCGCCACAGCGCCGTCCCCGTCATCGTCTGCTCGGGCCGCGTCTCAGAGGACGAGCGTATCCGCATGCTCAATCTGGGAGCCGACGACTACGTTCTCAAGCCCTTCTCCTTTGCTGAGCTCGAGGCTCGGGTTCGTGCCGTGCTGCGCCGTGGCAACAACGAGCCGGCGGCGACCTGCTTCCACCACGGTGAGCTGGTGGTCGATCGCGACACGCGCACGGTGACCATCCGCGACGAGGTGGTGCCGATGACCCGCAAGGAATTCGATCTGCTCGCCTTCCTCGCTGCGTCTCCGGGTCAGGTCTTCTCACGCGAGGACCTCCTCGAACGGGTCTGGGGCTCCACCGAGGAATGGCAGGGCCGTTCGACGGTGACCGAGCATGTGCGGCGCGTCCGGCTGAAGATCGAGCCCGATCCCGACACGCCACGGTGGATCACCACTGTCCGCGGCGTCGGCTACCGCTTCTCCGCGCCCGGGGCCTGAATCCCGAGCCTGGATTGGGCCAAAAGACCTATGCAGCCCGACGAATCGCGCTCCGACAATTAGTTGTGACGACCCGCACCCGCATCAGAGGTGGGGGACGGAACGAGGGGGAATTCACCATGACATCCGGCTCGCTGTGCGCGCCCGGTCCGCAGCATCAGATCACCGCCGCAACCCGCTTCGCCATCTCCGGATCGGGCGGCGCGTGACGATGCCACTCGACGTGTCACACCACTCGACGGCTCATCACGGGGATCCGCCTTCCAAGCGGCTCGGTTCCAACGACCCCGGCGTCCTGATTCCGCCCGGCGCGAGCGGCGCCGCGGTGCGGACGATCCTCGTGGCGGAAGACGACAACAACTGCCGCCGGGCCCTGCAGCACTACCTGAGCCGGTTCGGCTACCACGTCATTGAGGCCGCCAGTGTCACGTCCTCGCTCGAGGCCGCGTTCAGGGACCCGGCTGATCTGATCATCCTCGACCTGGACCAGGGTGGCGGGACCTCCGAGGTCCTGACCAAGATCCGGCGCCGCAGCACGGTCCCCGTCATCGTCTGCTCGGGCCACGCCTCCGAGCGCGATCGCGTCAGCCTGCTGAACCTCGGTGCCGACGACTTCATCACGAAGCCGTATTCCTTCGCCGAGCTCGAGGCGCGTGTGAGGGCGGTCCTCCGCCGGGGCAGTGCGGCACCGACGACGACTCTCGAGCACGGCGACCTGGTCATCGACCAGGGCACCCGGACGGTGACGGTCCGCGCGTCCGAAGTCGCGATGACGCGCAAGGAATTCGACCTGCTGGCCTTCCTGGCCTCTGCACCGGGACGGGTCTTCTCACGTGAGGACCTGCTCGAACGGGTTTGGGGTTCCAATGGTCGGTGGCAGGGCCGTTCGACGGTCACCGAGCACATCCGCCGGGTCCGGCTCAAGATCGAGGCCGACCCCGAGAACCCACGGTGGATCACCACCATCCGCGGCATCGGCTACCGGTTCTCCGACCAGGGTGGCTAGCGCGCACCACGGCTTCCGAGCCGGCGCTCGCTACTCGGCCGGGTGCTCTCCCACCAGCAGGTAGCCGCCGCCGTCGGACGTCGGCACAATGGAGAAGAATCTGTCCTCGGCGCTCAGTCCCGCGCGGGAACCGTAGAACGGTGCGTTGAAGCCGAACACGCCGCCGTCGGACGCCACCTCCCAGTAGCCGGCGCCGTCGGCGGTGGCCGCCATGCCCACGATGGGGGCGTTGAGCGCCGTGCCGCCCATCGACCCGTGGAACGACGCGTCACCGAAGGAGAAGATGCCGCCGTCGGACGCCACCTCCCAGTAGCCGGCGCCGTCGGCGGGGGCCGCCCCGACCAGCGACCGATCGGACGTCACGGCGGCTCCGGCAGCCGGTGCATCGCCGAAGGGGTAGGTGGCGGTGACCTGGGGGCGGTCTGCCGGTCCCCCGCCACAAATGGAGACGAAGGAGTACCCCATCGCCCGGAGACGGGTGACGATCTGCGGGAGGGCGGCCACCGTCTGCGTGCGGTCCCCCCCGGCGTCGTGCATGTCGACGACGGCACCGGGAAAGGCCGCACCGACCACCCGGTCGGCGATCGCCTGCGCGCCAGGGAGGGCCCAGTCCCTGGGGTCGATGGAGTAGCTCATGGTGGTGAGCCCGCGCGACGCGATCTGGTTCAGGACGCCGGCATTCCATACGTCGTACGGGGGGCGCACGCACTGTGGCGTGGTGCCGGTCACATTGCGGATCTCGGCCTGGGTCATGTCGACCTGGGAGTCGACACCCGAGGCCGGGAGCGTGGTGAGGTCAGGGTGACTCCATGTGTGGTCCTCGACGGGGAAGCCCGCGGCGGCGACCATCTTGGAGTACTGGGGATAGCGGGCAACCTCCTCGCCGATCTCGATGAACGTGGCGGGCACCTGGTAGCGCTCGAGCACCGAGAGCACCTGCGGGGTGAAGGGGCCCGGACCGTCGTCGAAGGTGAGGGCGATCACCCGATGGCCGGCCGTCGCCGCCCCGTCGGGCGCCTGAGAAGTCGTGAACGCCACCTGAGCGCTGGAGGCGCCGCCGGCCTCCGGAGCGCCGCCTGCGAGCAGCACGGCCACGACGCCCAGAACTGCGCACATGACCGCGCGTATGCGCTCCGCATCCATGCCTCCCGTTTATCGGATGACCCTCCGGTACGCCAGGGCCACAGGTCACATGCGTCCCACCGGGCCGTCGGACCGCGGGCTCAGTGGATCGCGGCCCAGGCGGCCCAGGCGGCCAGTCCGGCCAGCACCACTGCGGTGACGATCCGGACGGTAGCGATGTTGATCACTCGCAACAGGCTCTGGCCGCTGGCCACCGCGAGCGCCGCCACCGTCCAGAGAGCGAGCACGGCCCCGACGCCCACGGAGAGTGCGTTGTGGTAGTGCGCTGCCAGGTTGGCGGTCAGGATCTGGGTGAGGTCGCCCCACTCTGCGACGAAGATGACCAGGAAGGCGGTGACGGCGACTCGGCTGTGCGATGCCACCTCCCGCTCGACCAGCTCCTCCTGATGACGCTCCTTGGCCGCTTCCCGCAGCGCGAGCACCGCACCGGCGAGGAACATCACCGCCACGAGCGCCTCGAGCGCCCGGTGGGGCAGCAGGTGGAACAGCGCCACGCCGATCGTCGTGGCGATCACCACGTGGACTGCGAAGGCGGCGGCGGCTCCGAGCCATACGATTCCCGGGCGACCCCGCGTCGACATCACCAGCGAGGCGAACATGGTCTTGTCCGGGAGCTCGCCCAGGAAGATGATCGGGTACACGGCGAGGACGATGGCGAGCTGCATGCGACCTTTCTGTCGGGGTCGAACGTAGCGTGCGAGCGCCGAGCGGGCGCTTCACGTAGTTTGTGTCGGGCGACCCTCCGGGGTCACCGGTGACCGGCCGCCCGTCGGCCCGAGGATTCGGGGAGGCACGTCCATGCTGATCGAACTCACCGAGGCGCAGTGCGCGGAACTTCAGCGCCTGCTCGAGTGGTCACTGAGTGACCTGAGCACCGAGATCGCCGACACCGACGATCCCGAGTACCGGGAGGTGCTGCGCGCACGCCGAGCCATCCTCGAGTCCGTGCTCTTCCAGCTCGACAACCCGCCGCGCGTCAACGAGTAGCGGCGCGCTCGCTCGCCGCGGTCACACCGCGTCGGCCACGGCCTCCCCAGGGTCGGTCTGGTCGACGATGGCCAGGACGTTCGTCATGACCTCGCCGAACTCATCGGGGTCGGCGAGCATCCACGAGTGCGTCCCCGCGACGGTCACGACGTCGGGGTCACCGAGCGCGCGGCACATGTCCTCGAACGAGTCGCGTGTGATGAGGTGGTCGCGCTGCCCCCAGAGGACCACCACGGGCAGACCGCGGGAGCGCAGCTCGTCGAGCTCCTCCATCAGGTCGGCCCGGCGGGCGATCCCGGCCGTGCGCCAGAACGATCTCGGGTTTCGCACCAGGTTCCCGACCGCCTCGGACAGGATGACGGGCAGGACCCGGTGCGCCTGGCGGATGGGCAACAGGTCCGAGGGGAAGTGGATGCCCCAGTCCCAGAGCGGCCGCTCCGACATGGACCGGATCGTCGACCCCGAGTGGGCCCAGGCCGAGCCCCCGACGGAATTGATGAGGACGAGGGCGCGCACCAAGTTGGGGTGGTCGTGCGACAGCTCGATGGCGACCCCACCGCCGAAAGAGTGGCCCATGAGCAGCACGGGGTCCCCCACGCCGACGGTGTCGAGGAATGAGGCGACCCAGTCCCCGTAGCCGCGGAGGGAGGAGGATGCGCCCGGCAGGGCCGCCGTCCCTCCGAACCCGGGGAGCGCGGGGGCGTAGACGTGCAGCCCGGCGCGCACGAGGCGGGAGAGCGCGCGCTTGTACGCCTTGTGGTCGAGACCCCAGCCGTGGAGGAACACGGCCGGAGCACCCGTGCCGGCTTCGCCGTATTCGGCACCACGGCCGTCCACGGTCGTCCGCTTCCAGTCGAGCCAGTCGGCGCCGCGGGCGGCCGTCCCGTCCAGGCCGTCCGCGGCAGGAACTTCCTCGATCTCCGTTCCGCCCATGAAGCCACGATGGCGATGGCGACGGGAGTGTCCTAGGGCCGAATGACCCATTGGCCGCCCGTGCAACGCTCCTGCCACCGAAAAAGGTACCTTCGGCCCCATCGGCACGGCGCCGCCGTGCCTCGCACGGACCGGGAGGCCGACGATGAGCCGCACGAGGCCACAATGGATCGGGGAGCTGGTCGACCTGCTACGGGTCGCGCCCGGCTCCCGTGTCACGCTCTCCAAGGACTTCGACCCCTCCTTCACCGCCCACTTCGTCGACAAGAAGGACGGAGCCGAGTTCCTGGCCGAGAGTGTGCAACTCCTGGCGGCGTACCAGGATCGCCTGGCCGCACAGGACACCGACGGGTTGCTGCTCTGCCTGCAGGCGCTCGACGCGGCCGGGAAGGACGGCACCATCCGCCACGTGATGAGCGGCGTGAACCCCCAGGGCGTGCACGTGAGCAGCTTCAAGGTGCCCTCGACCGAGGAGCTCAACCACGACTACATGTGGCGGTACGCCAAGCGGCTGCCGGCCCGCGGCGAAATCGCCATCTTCAACCGTTCGCACTACGAGGAGGTGCTCGTCGTCCGGGTGCATCCCGAGCTCCTTCAACGCCAGCACCTGCCGGGCGAGACCAAGGGCGAGGACATTTGGAAGCGCCGGTTCGCGGAGGTCAACGAGTGGGAGCGCTACCTGAGCGACAACGGGATCCGCGTGCTCAAGGTGTTCCTCAACATCTCGAAGGAGGAGCAGCGGCTGCGCTTCCTGCGGCGTCTCGACCTGCCCGACCACAACTGGAAGTTCTCGGCGAGCGACGTCCACGAACGCAAGTACTGGGACGACTACCAGGGGGCGTTCTCGGACATGCTGTCCCACACCAGCACCGAGTGGGCGCCGTGGTACGTGATCCCGGCGGACCACAAGTGGTTCGCCCGCATCTGCGTCGGGGCCATACTCGTGCAGGCGCTGCAGGAGCTCGACCCCCGTTACCCAGAAGTCACCGAGGAGCAGAGGCGCCTGGAGCGCGCGGCGAGGGCCGCGCTCATGGCCGAGGCCCCCCCGGAGGGGAAGGCAGACCCGATCGGTGGTTAGCCGGCCACCGCGTTCCCGCCGTCGGCGGCGGCGACGAGGTCGAGGAGCGAGCTGCCCGTCATGGTGAAGACTGTCTCGTCGTCACACTGCCGCCACAGGTCGAGCAGCTCGAGCGAAATGGGATCGCAGCCGTAGCGCATGGGGCCCGAGCTGTCGAGGATGGCGTCGACGACGGCGGTGGCCGCCGCTGCCGGCTCCACGACACGAGGATCGGCGTGCTCCTGTCGCAGGGTGGCGGCGACTCCCGCCATGGCCCGGTAGTCGGCGAAGCGGGATGCATCCGCCTCCCCCGTGCTGAGGCGGAACATGTCGGTGTCGACGGGCCCAGGCATGATCTCGACGACCCGGATGCCGAAGGGGGCGACCTCGACCCGGAGGCTGTCCCCGAACGCGGACGCGGCCGCCTTCGAGGCCCGGTACGCCGAGAAGAAGGGCACGGCGGCAATGATCGACGACGAGGTGACGGTGCACACCACCGATGGCCGATTGGCGCGCAGGATCGGAATGGCTGCCGCCGTCATGGAGACGACGCCGAAGACGTTCGTCTCGAACATCCGGCGCCAGTCGTCGAGGTTGGCGTGTTCGACGGGGAGGTAATCGGTGTCGATTCCCGCGTTGTTGACCAGCACGCGCAGGTCGTCGGGCAGTTCGAACGTCGACGGATCGGTCACGTCCAGGCGCCGGACCGTGAGCCGGCCGCGTGCTTCGTCCACCATGGATTCCCCTGCGGCCGGGTCACGCATGGTCGCGACCGTGTCGAACCCCCGATTGGCCAGCTCGAGCGCAACCGCCCTCCCGATGCCGCGGCTCGCACCGGTGACCAAGGCACTCCCGTGGATGTCCATGGGCCCGATTCTTCCCTAGTTGCACACCCGGCGGTAGCGTGCCCGCCGTGGGTGTCTACCGGGACCAGGTGGTGCCCCGCCTGGTCGATCGGATGTGCGGGGCGGCCGGGTTCGACCCCTGGCGGGCACGGGTGACCGACGGCCTGACGGGCCGGGTGGTCGAGGTGGGCTTCGGCTCCGGGCTCAACGTCTTGCACTATCCCGACTCCGTCGAGGAGGTGCTGGCCGTGGAGCCCGCTCTCGTGGCGCGGCGCCGGGCCGAGCCACGGATCCGCGCCTCCACCGTCCGCGTCGAGCACGTGGGCCTCGACGGGCAGGAGATTCCGCTGGACGACGCCTGTTGCGACGCGGCGCTCTTCACGTTCACGCTGTGCACGGTGCCAGACCCAGCCCTGGCGCTCTCCGAGGTGCGGCGGGTGCTCCGGCCGGGCGGCACGGTCCACTTCCTCGAACACGGGCTGTCCCCCGACGCCGGCGTGGCCCGCTGGCAGCACCGCCTCGAGCCGGTACAGCGGCGCGTCGCCGACGGGTGCCACCTGACCCGACAACCGACTGCGCTGGTCGAGAGTGCAGGCTTCGTCATGCAGCGCAACGAGCAGCGCTACGTGCGTGGGCCGAAGCCGTGGTGCTGGCTGACCCTCGGGGTAGCCGTGAAGCCCGGGGCCTGAACGCCCGGGGGGCTGATCAGAGATCGAACGCGGTCGGATGTCTCGGCTCGTACAGCAGCATGTGGCCGGCACCGGGGATCTCGAGCTCGACGGTGCGGCCGAACCCCCGGGCCTCGATTCCCCCCGCGACATGCGCGCCCTTGGCGGTGAGCTCGGCGACGGTCTGCTCGATGTCGTCGCACACGAGCGAGATCTCGTGGTGCGGCGCCCCCCCGTCGGCCGGGTGCACCCCGAGCTCCGAGGGCCCGGTCCTGAAGATCAGCCAGCCCCCGTGGGCATCGACGTGAGGCCAGCCGAGCACGTCGCGAAAGAACGCTCGCGCCGCGTCGGCGTCCTCGGCGTAGACAAGTGTGTGGACCCCGGTGATCATGCACCGCGACGATACGGCGGCGGCGCGTCGGGCGCCACGTGTCGCGCAAGTGCGGCGCGCTGATCGGCCCGGGACGGCCGGAGTTGGCCCATGACCGCAGGCCGGGAAAGGATGTGACCAGCCCAGCGGAGGGAGACCAGATGTCCACGCTGCTCGTTGACCGACCCGAAGACGGTGTCGTCCGGATCACTCTGAACCGGCCCGAGACACTCAACGCCATGAACGCAGAGCTCATCGAAGAGCTCCATGACGTCCTGCGCGGCATCGCGGCGGACACCTCGTGCCGAGTCGTGTTGCTCACCGGCTCGGGACGGGGATTCTGCGCGGGCCTCGACCTGGGCGGCTACGGCAGCGCACCAGGCTCCCGGGGCCTCGGCCGGGTAGAGGGGACGTTCGCGACGCAGACGCACATCGCCGCGCTCGTCCCGCGCCTTCGTTCGCTGCCCCAGCCGGTCATTGCGGCCGTCAACGGGCCGGCTGCGGGTGGTGGGCTGGCGCTGGCCCTGGCCAGTGACATCCGGATCGCGGCGGCGTCGGCGCGCTTCAACGTCGCCTTCGTCCGGCTCGGCATCTCAGGCTGCGACATCGGCGTGAGCTGGCTGCTCCCCCGCCTGATCGGGGCTTCGCGGGCCTGGGAGCTCATGCTCACCGGCCGCATCATCGGGGCCGAGGAGGCGGACCGCATCGGCCTGGTCCTGCGCGTCGTCCCCGACGACGACCTGATCGGCGCCGCGCTGGAGACGGCGGGCCTCATAGCCGCCAACAGCCCCTGGGGCATCCGGATGACCAAGGAGGTGATGTGGTCGCAGCTCGAGGTGGCGTCCCTCCAGGCGGGCATCGACCTCGAGAACCGGACCCAGGTCCTGTCCTCCATGACGGGCGACATGCAGGAGGCGGTGGCCGCCTTCCTCGAGAAGCGACCGCCTCGCTACGGCAGCACGGGGAATCCGGCCTCCTGATATAGCTCCTGCTCGCGCTGACCCCGACTGCCAGCATGGCTACGTTGGGACCCTTGATGCGGGGCCGCGACAACCTGACCGTTGCCGCCGTCAGGCGGAGCTGGTGCCCCCTGGCCGTGTGGGCCGTGCTGCCCCTCGCGTTGCTCCTCGCCGGGTGCTCGGCGGGCGGGCACTCCGGTGAAGGAGGACTGGCGAACCCACCCCGCACCGTGTCCCCCACGCCGAATTACACGGACATCTGCGCCCCCATCGGGGCTGACACCTCCAGCCCGTGCCTGCGGATCACACTGGAGGCGATCGACACCGCCCGGGCGGCCGAGGGCCTGGGCCCGATGCGACTGCCGTCCGACTTCGGCCGCCTCACCGTGCCCGAGCAGCTCTTCGTGGCGGTCGACAGCGAGCGCGTCGACCGGGGACTCCTCCCGTTCACGGGCCTGACCGCGGCCCTCGACGGGAACGCGCAGAAGGGCGCCGACGACGCGGGGTTGCCGCCCCGCCCGGGCGCCGGCTACGCCGACGTCGACACCGAGTGGATCGGCGCGATCGACAACGGCCTCGATGCCGACTTCCAGTGGATGTACGACGACGGCCCCAACAGCGGCGTGCCGGATTGCTCGGGCGGCCGGACGTCGGGGTGCTGGGCCGACCGCCAGATCGTCCTGGACCGGTTCGGGTCCCGGCACCTCGTGATGGGAGCTGCCTTCGACCCAGCCGGTGACACCTCGCCGGGCGACAAGGGTGGGTCCTCGCTCGCTGCGACATTCGCGGCGACCAGCTCGCGCGACGTCGCCTACAGCTACTCGTGGAGGGAGGCCCAGGCGGCCATGGCGGCCGGGACGCTGCGACCGCTCCGGTCGATCCCGTCCACCGAGTCCGACAGCGGCATCCCCGATCCGCGCACCAACGTGCTCCCCGTTCCCGACTACACCCGCGTGTGCTCCAGCGGGCTGGACGACTCCCCTGCGTGCATCGACGCCGCCCTGGCCGCCATCAACCACGCGCACGCGCTGGAGGGCATCCGGCCCATGGTGCTCCCCTCGGGATTTGCCCAAATGGGCGTGGCCGATCAGCTCTTCGTCGTGGTCAATCTCGAAAGAGTCGACCGGGGTCTCTCGCCGTTCGGCGGCCTGACCACCGCGCTCAACGAGAACGCCCAACGAGGCGCGGACATCGCCAGCGATCCGCCCGATCCCGGCCAGGAGTACGTGCTCGACGACGCAGAGTGGGCCGGTGGCTCCTCCAACGGGCTCGACGCCGACTACGGGTGGATGTACGACGACGGGTTCGACAGCGGCAATCTCGACTGTCTGCATCGAGGGGCCCCCGGCTGCTGGGGACACCGGAAGGGCATCCTGGACGACTTCGGGTCCGGGGCCAACCTGGTGATGGGGGCCGCCGTCAACAGCAGAGGTGACACCCACAGGGGTGACTCCGGCGGCACCTCCATGGCGGTCACGCTCGCGGTCGCCGATGCACCGGCGCGGTCGTTCACCTACGGCTGGGCGCAGACCCTGGCGGCCATGCCACCGGACTCGAACTGAGCGGCACCTCTGCCCCCCTGTGCGCGCTCCTCGCAGAGTCGGTGCGTGCGGCCGCAGATCTTCGTGAACCCATCGGGCTCCTCTGAGCGTCCCACGCTCGGTCGGCGACGGCTCTTAGGGTTGGCGCAATTGGTGACACGGGGGAGACGAGGAGGGCGGTGGTGACCGGTTCTTTGGTGTTCTACGGGATCCTGGGCATCGCGAGCACGGTGCTGGCATTCGTCGTGAACCGGCGGCTGTTCTCCGGTGGCGCGGCGGGCCCGGTGACCGTGCTCGAGGGGATCTACTACGCCGTGGGTGTGTGCTCGCTGCTGCTCGGCTGGTACTTCAACATCCGCTACACCCACCTGTACGGCCACCGGGCGACCTACGTCAACTACACCAAGATGCTCTTCACCAACTGGGCGGCGGACTCGGCGGCCCAGGATTACGTCATCGTCAACGTGGTGCTGATGCCACTGTGGACCATCGTCGAGGGTGGCCGGCGCGGCCTCAGGTGGGCCTGGATCTTCT
>CAYWDQ010000039.1:0-5093 GCA_964457065.1 uncultured Acidimicrobiaceae bacterium
CAGGACTCGGCCTGGAAGGCGGTGCTCATGGCCAAGATCGCCGTGGTGCTCCTGGCCGGGCTGGCCGTCTGGCTCCACCAGCGGGCCACCACCAAGGGCCAGCTGGCCCTGTGGGGCTCGGTGGGCGGCGTGGCCAGCGTGGCCGCCCTGGTGATGGGCATCCTGCTGGCGGGCTGACTCCGAACAGATGTGACGAGATCGTCGAGTGCGGGTACCGCCCCGGTGGAATGGGTCTAACCTTGGACCCAGCCCACCACCACGTGGTCCCGGGTGAAGGAGATTCTCATGCTGGCTGACATTTTCGGGCCCGACCTGCTCATCGTGGCCATCGTCCTCGTGGTGCTGCTCTTCGGCGGCGCCGCCATCCCGAAGCTGGCCCGCAACCTCGGCTCGGCCAAGAACCAGTTCGAGAAGGGCATGGCGGAGGGCAAGGCAGAAGGGGCCGAGAGCACGAACGGCACCTCGACGGCGGCGGACACGCCGGCCCCGACCTCGACAGAGGAGAAGTCCCAGGGCGCCTGACGCGCCCGCCGGCGTGACCGGCGTCGCCGGGCGTCCGACCGCGAGGCCCGACCACAGGGGGGTGCATGCCATCTGACGTCCTGGCCGTCGCCGACCGCCTCTGGAACGGCGAGATCTCGACGGCGACCTTCCACCCGGTCGACCACATGGGTGGCTTCGTCGAGATCACCGACGGGGTCGGCTTCTGCCCCTCTTTCGCCAACGTGTCGGCGTTCGCCACCGACGACGGCCTCCTCCTCGTCGACACCGGCAGTGCACCGCTGGCCAAGGTCGTCCACGACGACATCCGCACGTGGAGCCCGGCCCGCCTCGACACCGCCATCTACTCCCACGGCCACATCGACCACGTCTTCGGTGTGCCGGTGTGGGAGGAGGAGGCCGCGTCCCGGGGCTGG
Source organism: uncultured Acidimicrobiaceae bacterium (assembly GCA_964457065.1). GTDB lineage: Bacteria > Actinomycetota > Acidimicrobiia > Acidimicrobiales > RAAP-2 > Bog-473. Next base: position 918 of record CAYWDQ010000039.1, read on the forward strand.
GAGGCCCCCGAGGTCATCGCCCACCACGCCCTGCCGGCCCGCTTCGACCGCTACATCTTCACCGCCGGTTACAACACCATCATCAACCGGCGGCAGTTCGGTTTCACCGACCTGAACTGGCCCACCGAGTACCGCTACCCGGACCGGACCTACCACGACACCCTCGACCTCAGCGTCGGCGGCGTCGACTTCTCCCTCCGCCACGAGAAGGGAGAGACCGACGACCACACCATCACGTGGCAGGCGGACCGGCGCGTGCTGTGCTGCGGCGACCTCTTCATCTGGGCCTCGCCCAACGCCGGGAACCCGCAGAAGGTGCAGCGCTACCCGAGGGAGTGGGCGGCGGCACTGCGCCGCATGCTGCAGCTCGAGGCCGAATTCCTCCTGCCCGGGCACGGCTTCCCCGTCATCGGGGCCGACCGGGTCCGCCGCGCCCTCACCGACACGGCGGACCTGCTCGATTCCCTGGTCGACCAGACGCTGGCCGTCATGAACGCCGGTGGCCGGCTCGACGACGCCATCCACGGCGTCCGCGCCCCGGCCGAGCTCGAGGCGCGGCCCTACCTGCGGCCGGTCTACGACGAGCCCGAGTTCATCGTCCACACGGTCTGGCGCCAGTACGGCGGCTGGTGGGACGGCAACCCGGCCACGCTCAAGCCAGCACCCGAGCGCGCCCTGTCGGCCGAGCTGGCCGCGCTCGCCGGTGGCCCGGGGGCGCTGGCCGACCGCGCCCTCGAGCTCCTGGCGGTGGCGCGGGACGCCCCCGACTCGGAGCCCGAGCAGGCCGAAGGGGCGCTGCGCGTCGCGAGCCACCTGGCGGAGCACGCCTGGCTGGCCGACCCGGACGACGCAGGGGTACAGCGTGTGCGCCGCGAGGTGTACGCGGCCCGGGCGGCCCTGGCCACCTCCACCATGGCAAGAGGGGTGTTCACCTGGGCCTCCAACGAGTCCGCGGCACCGCCGCACCCCCACCCGCACTGAGGCCCGCGGTGCCACCCCGCTGGACTGCCGATTAGAGGTTTTTTTGCGCGGTTCGATAGTGTCAGCGCCGTGGACTCGTCGCTGACCGGCCCCCCACTCGACACGCCCGAAATCCCAGCTCGCAGTCGTAAGAGCCCACGGCGGCTGGCGGCCGGCGCGGTGGGTCTCGGCGCCCTCCTCCTGACCGGTTGCCAGCTCCCCAGCTTCGGGGCCTACAAGGGCGCCACGTCGCAGGCCCGCTCCACCTTCCACCTCTGGCAGGGCTTCTTCATCACCAGCCTCTTCGTGGGCGGGTTCGTCCTGCTCCTCATCCTCTGGGCCATCTTCCGCTACCGCCGCCGCTCCGACGACATGCCGGTGCAGACCCAGTACCACACGCTCACCGAGATCATCTACACCGTGGTGCCGATCCTGATCGTGCTCGGGCTGTTCGTCGCGACCGTCCTGGTGGAGAACAAGGTCACCGCCGTCGAGCCGGACCCGGCCACCGCGCTCCACGTCTACGCGTTCCAGTGGGGCTGGGAGTTCGAGTACCCCAACGGCGTCAAGGTCATCGGCCAGACCACCGACGCCCCGACCATGGTGATCCCGACCGGCCAGACGGTGCGGATCTACCTGCGCTCCTACGACGTGCTGCACGGGTTCTACGTGCCCGAGTTCAACTTCAGCCGGTACGCCAGCCCCGGGTACTGGACGAGCTTCGACCTGAACGTGCTGCACGACGGCGTCTACCGGGGGCAGTGCACCCAGTTGTGCGGCCTCTACCACTCGCTGATGTTCTTCAACGTGCGCTCGGTGTCACCGTCGGCCTACGCGACATGGCTGCGTGTCACCGGCGCGTACCAGCGGGCGCACCCGAGCTCCATCGGCCAGCTCCCGGCCGACCTGCACGCCAACCAGAACGGGACCGTGCCGAGCTACTCTGGCACGGGCAACTCCGGCAACTCGGGCAGCGGGAACACCGGCAACACAGGAGGTGCGCTCTACGGTGACTGACGTCATCGCTCCACCGGTCGAGACACACGAACCGACAGAGCTCCACCTGCCTCCCCAGGTGCCCGGTGACGGGCACGAGCCCCACGGCGGCCACGAGGAGCACGGCCCCACCGGCATCCTGAAGTGGCTGACGTCGACCGACCACAAGGTCATCGGGCTCAGCTACATGATCACCGCCATCGTCATCTTCTACCTCTCGGGGATCATGGCCCTTCTGATGCGGCTGCAGCTGGCCTCGCCGCATTCTTCGTTCCTGACCTTCTCGCAGTTCAACGCGCTGTTCACCATGCACGGCAGCCTGATGCTGTACCTCTTCGCCGGTCCCTTCGCGTTCGGCGGCCTGGCCAACTACATCGTGCCGCTGCAGGTCGGCGCGCCCGACATGGCCTTCCCGCGCCTCAACGCGCTCAGCTACTGGCTGTACCTGACCGGCTCCATCACCATGCTGATGACGTTCTTCGTGGCAGGCGGCGCGGCGCAGTTCGGCTGGGTCGCCTACGCGCCGCTGTCGAGCGCGACCAGCTCCCCCGGCGCCGGGCCCGACCTGTGGATCATGGCGCTGGCCCTGACCGGGTTCTCCGCCATCTTCACCGGCGTCAACCTGTGCGGGACGATCTTCTACCTGCGCGCGCCGGGCATGACCATGTTCCGCATGCCCATCTTCACCTGGAACATGCTCGTGACCGGGATCCTGATCCTCATCGCCTTCCCCGTCCTGACCGCAGCGTTGATCATGCTGTTCGCCGACCGCCACTTCGGGACCCACATCTACACGGCCGTCGGCTGCCATCTCGTCAACGGCCTCCCCATGCGATCGTGCGGGTCACCGCTGCTCTGGCAGAACCTCTTCTGGTTCTTCGGACATCCCGAGGTCTACATCCTCGCCCTGCCGTTCTTCGGCATCGTGACCGAGGTCCTCCCCGTCTTCTCCCGCAAGCCGGTCTTCGGCTACAAGGGCATGGTCTTCGCCACCATGGCCATCGCGGCCCTCTCCACCGGCGTGTGGGCGCACCACATGTTCACCACCGGCGCCGTGCTGCTGCCGTTCTTCTCCTTCCTGAGCCTGTTGATCGCCGTGCCGACCGGCATCAAGTTCTTCAACTGGATCGGCACCATGTGGCACGGACAGCTGCAATTCACCACGCCCATGCTGTTCTGTCTCGGGTTCCTCTTCGCGTTCCTCATGGGCGGGGTGACCGGCATCATGCTCGCGTCGCCCCCGATCGACTTCGCCACGCACGACACCTACTTCGTGGTGGCCCACTTCCACCAGGTCCTCTTCGGGACGGCCGTGTTCGCCGGCTTCGCCGGCGTCTACTACTGGTACCCGAAGATGTTCGGCCGCATGCTGCGCGAGAGCCTGGGCAAGTGGCACTTCTGGCTGATGTTCATCGGCTTCTGGATCACCTTCATGCCCCAGTACGTGGTGGGGCTCCTCGGGATGCCGCGCCGGGTGGCCAGCTACCCGTCGAACCTCGGGTGGCAGAGCTACAACATCGTCTCGACGGTGGGTGCCTTCATCATCGCCGCCTCGTTCGCCTTCCTGCTGGTGAACTTCGTGGTGTCGTGGCGCAAGCCGATCCCCGCCGGCGACAACCCGTGGGACGCGCAGACCCTGGAGTGGGCGACCACCTCCCCGCCGCCGCACCACAACTTCACCCATCTGCCGCCGATCCGCTCGGAGCGGCCCACATGGGACTACAACCACCCTGACTCACTCACCGTGCCCCATGGCAAGGGCGCCCACAACGGGCACGCCAACGGGAACGGAAAGGGGAACGGGAGCGGGAACGGAAGGGTCAAGGAGACGGTATGAGGGTCTCGGCGGTCTTCCTCCTCTTCCTCGGGCTGTTCTTCGGGCTCATCGGCCTCGTCTACTGGTTCTGGGCCTACGAGGACGGGGGCGCCGTCATGCTGCTGGGCGCCACGCTGCTCGGCTTCCTGCCCGGCAGCTACTACTTCTTCTGGTACCGGCGCTTCCACGGCCACAAGTACTTCTTCTGGGGCCAGATCCCCGTCGCCGGCGAGCGTTCCTCCGACCGGGTGGACGCCGAGATGGCAGACGGAGCGGGCAACATCGACGCGTTCCCCGGCACCTCCATCTGGCCCTTCGTCATGGGTATGGGTGCCTTCATGACCGTGTTGGCACTGGTCTTCGGCGCGTGGCTCTTGTTCATCGGCGTGCCACTGATCCTGACC
>CAYWDQ010000039.1:5103-24446 GCA_964457065.1 uncultured Acidimicrobiaceae bacterium
CGCGCTCACCGGCGTGACCGCCGAGAGCCGGCGCGGGGGCAACGTCTGACGCTGGACGGGCCACCGGTAGCCTGACCCGGTGGCAGCCCCGGCACACGAAGACACGCTCTCACGGGCGCTCGTCGCGCTCATAGCGGTCGCCACCGGCGCCGTGGTGGCGAACCTCTACTACGCCCAGCCAGTGCTGCACCAGGTGGCGCGCAGCTTCCACAGCGGGCCCGGGCCGACGTCGTCGATCATCACCGCGACCCAGATCGGCTACGCCGCCGGCCTCCTCCTGGTCGTCCCGCTCGGGGACCTCCACCCGCGCCGCGCGCTGGTGACGCGGCTCTTCCTCGTCTCCGCCGTCGCGCTGGTCGGCTGCGCGCTCGCACCGAGCCTCTGGCTCTTCGGCCTGGCCTCGGTCGCCGTCGGTGGCGCGTCGGTCGCCGGGCAGGTCATGATCCCCTTCGCGGCCGACCTGGCGCCCGAGGAGCGCCGCGGCCGCGTGGTGGCCCGCATCATGACGGGCCTGCTCATGGGCATCCTGCTGGCCCGCACGGTGTCGGGGCTGGTCGCCCAGGCGGCCGGGTGGCGCGCCATCTACTGGTTCTCGGCCGTGCTGATGGTCGCCTTCGCCTTCGTCCTGTGGCGGGCGCTGCCGGCGGAGGGCCGACGACCGCACCGCAGCTACGGCCAACTGGTCGGCGGGTCACTGCGCATGCTGGCCACCGAGCCCGTGCTGCGCCGGCGGGCCTGGCACGGCGCCTGCGCCTTCGCCGCCTTCAGCGTGCTGTGGACGACGCTCGCCTTCCTGCTCTCGGGGAGCCCCTACCGCTACTCCAACGCGGTCATCGGGCTCTTCGGCCTCGTGGGTGCGGGCGGGATCCTCGCCGCCAACCTGGCCGGCAAGCTCGCCGACTCGGCGCGGGCCAACGCCACCACCGTCGGCACCGGGGTGCTCCTGGCGGCCTCCTTCGCGCTGCTGTGGGCCGGCCGCACCTCACTGGCCGCCCTCATCATCGGCATCGTCGTGCTCGACATCGGGACCCAGGGCATGCAGATCACGAACCAGGCGGTGATCTACGCGCTGCGCCCCGATGCGCGCAGCCGCATCAACAGCGCCTACATGGTCTGCTACTTCCTGGGCGGCGCCGTGGGCTCGGTGAGCGCCGGCGCCCTCTACGGCACCCACGGCTGGGCCGGAGTCTGCCTCCTCGGTGCCGGCTTCGGCGTCCTCACGCTGGCGATGTCGGCCTACGACCGGGTGCGGCCGGCCGTTCGCGCTCAGGCCTCGACGATCTCGAGCCCGTTGCCGTCCTGATCGCGGAAGGCGAACATGGGCGGAACACCGGGCCAGCGCAGCACGTCGTCGGCATCGACGCCACGGGACCTGAGCACCGCGTGCGCGACGTCGGCGTCGGCGGTGGTGAACCGGATGCCCGTCTCGACACCCGCCGGGTGGCCCTCACGGGCGCGCTCGAGCGCGATCGACACGCCGCCGCCGGGGGGCGCCAGCTCTATCCAGCGGGAGCCGTTGCCCGCCGGGACGTCGAGCCGCGTCTCGAACCCGAGCGTCTCGGCGTAGAACGCCCGAGCCCGGTCCTGGTCCACCACGGGGACGCCCACCGTCAGCATGCCGGTGATGGGTGCGCTGGTCTGTGTGTGTGTCTGTGCCATCTTCTTGCTCCTCTCGGTTGTCGTGCCGGCTGTTCAGGCGTACATGATCGAGCCGGGCGTGGTGAGCAACTCGCCCGTCTCGAGCCAGGTCTTGAGGCCCGAGAGGACCATGGGCCAGCCGCCGAAGATCTGCGCGTTGGCGCCCTCGCGCAGCTGGTCGTGGGTGAGCGTGAGGTGGCACGAGTCGCCCACCTGCTCGATCTCCCAGGTGACCCGCGAGAAGCCCTCGGCTCTCACGTCGTCGTCCCAGAGGGCGGCCATGGTGTGGACGAGGCGCCGCGGCGGGTCCACCTCGAGCACCTCGCCCTCGCCGAGGTGGACGTCGTGCCTGGCCACGTCGACGCTGATCGGCGAGCCCACCTTCCAGTCCGAATTGACCGCGGCGCCGAAGTTGTACTTGGCCCGGATCTCGGGATCGACGATCGCCTCCCACAGGCGCTCGGGCGTGGTCTTGATGAAGATCTCGTACACCTTTTCCATTGGCCTCTCCAGTCTCTCCTTGATCTCGCTGAGCCCTGCGACCCAGGGCTCCGAGTACTTGCTGACCCAGCGGTCGTGGACGAGCCGGATCGGCACCGGGTTGAGGAAGTGGAGCTTCTCGCGCCCCCGCCGCCTCGTCACCACGAGGCCGGCCTCCTCGAGCACCTTGAGGTGCTTCATGACGCCGAAGCGCGACATGGAGAACCTCTCGTCCAACATGCCCAGGGTCTGGCCGTCCTCCCGGAAGAGCTCGTCGAGCAGCTCCCGCCGGGTGGGGTCGGCCAGTGCCTTGAACACCTCGTCCACCCGGTCACTATATGTGACTGTTTAGTCACATGTCAAGCACAGCCTCCCCACCGCTAGAGGCTGACCTCGAAGACCTCCCACTCACCGGGAATGCCCTTGAACTGCGCCTTCCCCACATCTGCGAACTCCAAGCCCGTACCACGGCAGGCGTCCCGCACGGCCGCCGACACCAGCACCTGGCCGGCCTCGGCCCTGGCGGACAGCCGCTGGGCGAAGTGCACGGCGAGGCCCGAAAGGTCGTGGCTGCCCATCCGGGACACCTCACCGAGGTGCACGCCGGCGCGCAGCTCGAGCCCCAGCCCGGCGATCGATTCGATCGACGACCGGGCGCATCTAATGGCGGCGGCGGGCTCGTCGAAGGCGACGAGGAACCCGTCACCGGTGCACTTGACCTCGTGGCCGCCCGAATCCTTGACATGACGGCGCACCCGCTCGTTGTGCTGGTCGATCAGCGCGCTCCACCGCTCGTCGCCGAGCGACGCCGCCATGGGGGTCGAGTCGACGATGTCGGTGAAGAGCATGGTGGTCGTCATGCGGTCGGCGAACGGGGTGCGGGTGCCGGTCACGAACGGCTCCACGGCGTCGATGACCTCGTCGGAGTAATTGCGGAGGAAGATCTGGTCGCCGCCGGGAACCAGGGCGAGCCGGGCCCCCGGGATCGACTGCGCGATGTACCGCCCGAAGGACGGCGGGATCATCTGGTTGTCCTCCAGGTGGACCACCAGCGTGGGCGCCGCAACTGCTTGGAGCGCGTCGCGGATGTCATAGTCACGGTTCATACGGAACAGCGTCACGGCCTGGTTGCGGCTCGTCGACTTGAGCTCGAGCTGCGTGGCTTCGTCCTCGGGCCGGGGCCGGGCCCAGTACCTCGAGATCCTGCCCTCGCCCCAGTTCTCCCGGTAGCGGTCCTCCAGATGGTCCAGGACCTCGTGGCTGAACCCGATGGGGTAGTCGTCGGCGACGCCGAGCCGCGCCCACGCATTGCACAGGACGAGCCGCCGCACGGGATGCCTGGTGGCGTAGAGGGCGGAGACCGCGGCGCCGTTGTGCATGCCGAAGAGGACGGGTTCCGACGCGCCTGTCGCGGCGACCACCGCCTCCAGGTCCGTCACCAGGTCCTCCAACGTCGGCACGGAGGAGAGGTCGATCGGGTCGGAATAGCCCATGCCCCGCTGGTCGTAGGTGATCAGGCGGGAGAAGCTGGCCAGGCGCCGGAAGGCCCGGGCCGGTGCGGGCTCGTCCCAGGCGAGCGTGGTGGCGAACGAACCACCCACGAACACGATGTCCGGCGGGCCCGTGCCGGCCGTCTGGTACGCGAGGTGCCTGCCGTCGTAGCGGGCGAACGCAATCGCGGGCGGCGCCAGCATGGCGGCTAGCGGATCACCGACATCGGGGGCGGCATCCCAGAAGTGTGGCACCCCGCGTCGAACGGACGGTAGTGCGACGGGCCGGTGGTGGCACAATTCTCCCTGTTCTTCACGCGACTCCTGCGTTATGTTGCGACCATGCCAGCGGTCGTCGTCCTCACCCCGTTGAACCAGATGATGAGCAACCCGTCGAGCCAGGATTACCTCGACGTCGCCGCCGCCGTCGATGCGGCGGGCACGGTGCACGACGCCGTGGTCGGCACAGGGGTCCTCGGCCGATTCGAACCCGAGATCGTGACCGAGGCCCATGCGGTACTCGACGCCATCCCACCGGCGATCGACCAAGCCATCATGGCCGCCCTCGGGAGCGCGTTCGGGCGAGGGGTCCCCGTCGCGCTGACGTGGATAGAGGACCTGAAGATCGCCGTCCGCGTCTGGGAGCAGTCGCTGGGTGGTGGGGTCCTCGTGAACATCCTGCTCATGTCACCCAACGGCCAGGCATTCGTCTGAGGCTCCGGGTCGGCCCCTCGCGCCAGGGCGCGGGATCGCGGCCGCGCCGCTTCGGCGTGCTCGCGCCTCGCCCCTCGGTGTCACGGGCGGTTCCCACAGGGCTGCGACGGCGATGCCCGAGAGGGCACGCTCCGCCCCCCAGCGTTCGCCGTTCGCTACCATACGGATGATTAGTTAGCGATACCCGCGTATAGTCCACGACCGAGAGGCGGCGCCCGTGGCCACAGCCATACGGACGGAAGGGCTGACCAAGCGCTACGGCGACGTCGTCGCGCTCGACCACCTCGACCTCGAGATCGCCGAGGGTGAGGTGGTCGGCTGCCTGGGCCCGAACGGGGCGGGCAAGACGACGACCCTCCGGCTGCTGCTGGGCCTGATCCGCCCCACCGGGGGACGTGCCGAGGTCTTCGGGCTCGACTGCGAGCGCCAGCCGGTCGAGACCCACCGGCGCCTCGCCTTCGTGCCCGGCGAGGCGAACCTCTGGCCGTCGCTCACCGGGGGTGAGACCCTGGCCCTCCTCGGACGGGTCCACGGGGAGGTGGACGAGGCCTACCGATCCGAGCTCCTCGATCGGTTCGACCTCGATCCGACCAAGAAGGTCCGGGCCTACTCCAAGGGGAACCGCCAGAAGGTCGTCCTGGTCGCCGCGCTGATGGTCCGGCCCGACCTCCTCCTCCTCGACGAACCGACCACCGGCCTCGACCCGCTGATGGAGCAGGCCTTCCGCCACTGCATCGGCGAGGCCCGCGAACGTGGCCAGACCGTGTTCCTGTCCTCGCACATCCTGAGCGAGGTCGAGGCGCTGTGCGACCGGGTGGGCATCTTGCGCGAGGGGAGCCTGGTGGAGATCGGCACCCTGGCCGACATGCGCCACCTCAGCGCGCTCAGCGTGGAGGCCACCTTCGACGGGACCGTCCCCGACCTCTCGGGCGTGCCGGGCGTGAGCTCGGTCGAGACGAACGGTCGCGTGGTGCGCTGCCAGGTACGGGGGCCCATCGAACCACTGCTGCGTGTCCTGGCCGACGCCGGCGTGAGCGAGCTCGTCAGCCGCGAGCCCTCGCTCGAGGAACTGTTCCTCGCCCAGTACGGCGAGGACGGCCGTGCACGCTGACCTCGCGGTGGCGGCGCCCGTCGCGCCGGTCCGGGCCCAACGGTTCCCCGGCACCTTCGTCGCCCGCCTCAGCGCCCGCAGGGCCATGCGCTCCGGGGCCCTGTGGGGCCTGATCTTCGGGATCGCCATCGCCTCGTCGGAGGTGAGCTACACGAGGATCTACGTCACGCAGGCGCAACGCGACGCGCTGGCCGCCGCCTACGGCTCCAACAAGGCCACGAGCGCGCTGTTCGGGCCTGCCCCACAGCTCCAGACGGTGGGCGGGTTCACCGTGTTCAAGATCTCCATGACGCTCATGACCCTCGGTGCCGTGTGGGGGCTCCTGACGAGCACCCGGCTGCTGCGCGGCGAGGAGGACAGCGGTCGCTGGGAGCTCCTGCTCACCGGCCGGACCACCCGGAGGGGCGCCACGGCCCAGGCCCTGGCCGGCCTCGCGGCCGGCGCCGTCACCCTCTGGTACGTCACCGCGGTGATCACCGTCGTCTCCGGGCGGGGATCGAAGGTCGACATCGGGGCGGGGGCATCGCTGTACCTGGCGCTGGCGGTGGTGGCGACCGCGGTCATGTTCCTGGGCGTCGGGGCGCTGACGAGCCAGCTGGCGGCGACCCGGCGGCAGGCCGCCTCGTACGCGGCCGTCTTCCTCGGGGTCAGCTACGCGCTGCGGATGATCGCCGACGCCGGCGTGGGCCTGCACTGGCTGGTCTGGACCTCCCCGCTCGGATGGGTGGAGGAGCTCCAACCGATCACCGACCCGCACCCGCTCGCCTTCCTGCCGATCGTCGCCCTCACCGCGGTGCTCGCCGTCGGCGCCGTCCGCCTCGCCGGCACGCGGGACGCCGGCGCCAGCATCCTGCCGGACCGGTCGCGCTCCGGGCCGCACCTCGCGCTGTTGTTCGGGCCGGCGGGCCTGGCGATCCGCCTGCTGCGCGCCTCCGTCATCAGTTGGTGGGTGGCGATCGCCGCCGCCGCGCTGCTCTACGGGCTCATCGCGAAGTCCGCCGGCGCGACGATCTCGGGGTCATCGGTCAAGGAGGTGTTCTCGAAGCTCGGCGCGCCCGGGACCGGGGCCGAGGCAGTGCTGGGCGTGTGCTTCCTCGTGCTGGCGGTCCTGGTCGCCTTCGTCGCCGCGGGCCAGGTCACCGCGGCGCGCGGGGAGGAGTCCGGGGGCAGGCTCGACCACATGCTCGTCCGCCCGGTCTCCCGGGCCTCGTGGCTGTCCGGAAGACTCGCCGTCGCGGCAGTGGTGCTCGTCGTCAGCGGCGTCGGCGCGGGATTCTTCGCGTGGCTGGGCGCCGCCAGCCAGCATTCCGGCGTCGGTCTCACGACGATGCTCCAGGCGGGGGTGAACCTCGTCCCGCCGGCGATCACCATTCTCGGCATCGGCGTCCTCGCCTTCGGGACGCGGCCACGGACCACCTCCGTCGTCGTCTACGGGGTGCTCGGTTGGTCCCTCCTCGTCGTCATCGTCGGAGGGATCGGCGCCACCAACCACTGGGTCCTCGACACCTCGGTCTTCCACCACATGGCGTCGGCTCCGGCCGTGCCACCGGACTGGGAGGCGAACGGGATCATGACCGCCATCGGCGTCGCCTGCGCACTCGTGGGAGGACTGGGGTTCAAGCGAAGGGACCTGCAGGGGGAATGACGACCGGCCGCAGCGATCCGTCGCCCTCCGTGAGGAGCCCGATCGTCGACGGGGCCGTCGCCTTCGAGGACCTGACGGCACGCGCCCGCATCCGCGAGGCGGCCCTGGCGCACTTCGCCGAGGAGGGCTACGACGGCGCGACGATCAGGGGGATCGCACGGACCGCCGGCGTCTCTCCGGGCCTGCTCCGACACCATTACGGGTCGAAGGACGCCCTCCGCGCGGCCTGCGACGAGTACGTGTTCGAGGCACTGCGCCATCTCAACTCGCAGATCCTGGCGGATCCCGCCAGCACGGCGCGCGCCAGGGAGGCCTCCAAGCGGTTCGGGCACTACATCGCCCGATCCCTGACCGACGGCTCCGCCACGGCGGCGCCGATCTTCGACGAGATGGTGACGATGACCGAGGCGTGGCTCGCGCGCTCCGACGACGGCCGGGCGGATCCTCCCGCCGTCGACCGCCGGATCCGGTCCGCCCTGGTGACCGCCATGGCCCTCGGCATCCCGCTGCTCCACGAGCACGTGTCGCGGGCGCTCGGCGCGGACATGTTCGAGCCCGAGGGTGACCGGGTGATGGCCCTGGCCCTGCTCGACATCTACGCCCACCCGCTGCTCGACGGCGCGACGGCCGCCTCGGTTCGGGCCGGCTTCGGCGAGGGCTAGAGCGCCGCTTCAGGCCCCGCTGGACGCCGCGGCCCGGCGCGGGCGCCGGCCGAGCCAATGGAGCCCAGCCTGGGCCTCCGATGCCGGGGGCTCCCATTGCGCGCAGCGGTTGCGGCCCGCCCGTTTGGCAATGTAGAGCGCCTCGTCGGCCCGCCGCAGCAGCTCGTCGGGCCGGTCGGCGGCCCCGAGCCACGTACTCACCCCGAGGCTGGCCGTCACCAGGTCCGAGCCGTTGGCCGCCTGCATAGCGTCCTTCAGCCGGATGGCCACGGCCAGCGCGGCATCCTCGTCGGTCTCGTGGAGCAGCATCGCGAACTCGTCACCGCCGAGCCGCCCGACGACATCGGTTCCCCGGGCCGCCTGCGACAACACGGTGGCCAGCGACCGCAGGGCGCGATCCCCGGAATGGTGGCCACCGGAGTCGTTGAGCGTCTTGAGGTTGTCCAGGTCCGCCACGATGAGGCTGAACGTCTCCCGGTGGCGCTTGGCCAGCTTCGATTCATGCTCCAGGCGCTCCTGGAACGCCCCCCGGCTGAGGCAACCGGTGAGCGCGTCCAGGCTCGCCGCCGCCATCAGGTGCGCCATGAGGCGATCGCGGTTGAGCGCCGCGGCCGCGGTGATCAGGCCGGCGATGACCATCGCCACCGCCAGGAACGCCGTGGTGGGCCAGCTCGGGTCCGGCGTCAGCACTCCGACCGCCAGCGTCGTCACCACGCCGAAGGCGGCGAGGAGCGTCACCGTCCCCGCCGAGTAGGCCAGGCCGGCAAAGAGCATCGGGAGGACGAGGAAGTACGAGATCGGGCTGCGGACGCCGCCGTCGAGGACGGCCCCCAACGCGACGAAGACGAAGGTCGATGCAGCCCACGACGTGAAGAACACCTTCGACCACCGGGTCGAGACCAGCCGCAGCCCCAGCCACCGGAAGGGCCCCACCGAGGCGGCCAGGCTGAGGCACCCGATGATGACCAGTGCCGGGCGGTGGGGGCCGTCGGGAGTGGCCAGCGCGTAGAGCACGACGGCGAAGGCGCCCATGCTGTAGGTCAAGACGCCGATGTGGACGTAGCTCCGCCAGAAGCTGGCCACGTTGGTCGTCGTGTCGTGTGCTGGAGGATGACCCATGCCGAGTTCCGGCTTCTCCCGTCTCGCACCCCCGGTATCGGCAGGATGGAAACCCGGATTGAGCGACTCGAGAGGGCGAGACGCCCCCGGCGGTGCCCCTCAGCCCGGCCCGGCGCGGGTCGGCCGGCGGCGCCAGGTGTCGACGCAGCCCGGCGAGCAGAACAGCACCACCGAGCCCCGGACGTCGTGGGCGATCTCCTCGGCCGTGTCGTGGGTCAGGGGCAGGCCGCAGATGGGGTCGAGGGAGCCGTCAGGCCCGCCGAGGGCCATCCGGATGCTCGATGCCGGCACCGGCCTCTCGACGCCACGCAGCGAGATGTGGGTCTCCGACACCGTCTGCCCCCAGCTGGGCAGGTGCTCCATGACCGAGGCCCCGGCCAGTGCCTCGCCGGCCGGGGCCAGGTCGCACAGGCGAGCCGCCACGTTCACGCAGTGCCCGATGTAGTCGTCGCCCTCCATCAGGATCACCTCGCCCGCGTTCACGCCCGAGCGGATGGCGACCGTCTCGACGGGCCCGGAGACCACGCCGACGACGTAGTGCAGCTCGAGGACCGCCTCGAGCAGCGGGCGGGTGTCGACGCAGACCAGCATGACGCCGTCACCCAGCCATTTGGCGATCCGGACGCCCCGGCGCGCGCAGATGTCGCGCAGCAGCACACGGAACGCGGTCAGCACGTCCACGGCGCGTTCGTCCCCCTCGAGCTCCGTCAGCGCCGTGAACCCCGACACGTCGACAAAGGCGAAGCTGCGATGCACCCGCACCGCGCGATGGTGCCATGCCGGCCGCCTCCCGTCCCAATCGGGCGACCCGCCGGCTGGTGGGGAGCCCCTGGTGGGAGGCCCCGACGGGGCTCTTGCGATTGTACTAATCTTCTAGTACATTCGTACGTGTGGAGCCGGAACCGACCATGCAATTCCGGCTCGATCGCAAGTCCGGGGTCCCGGCCTATCGCCAGGTGGTCGACCAGGTCCGCCGGGCGGTTCGGCTGGGGATCCTCCGACCAGGGGACCAGCTCCCGACCGTCCGGGACGTGGTCAAGCAGATCGCCATCAATCCCAACACCGTCCACCGGGCCTACAGGGATCTCGAGGCGCAGGGGCTGACCGAAGGCCGCCCCGGCAGCGGCACGTTCATCCGACGATCGCTGTCGAAGGTGCCCGAGGAGCAGCCCCGACTCCAGCGACAGCTCGAGCGGTGGATGCGCACGGCCCGGGCCGCCGGTCTCGGCGAGGAAGCGATCGCCGCCCTGGTGGCCGAGGCAACGGAGTCTTCGAAGAAGGAGGAGGCATGACGAACGTCGCTGCGCTCGAAGCGGTGGGGCTGGGTCGGCGCTATGGCACCAAGTGGGGTCTGCGCGACTGCTCGCTCACGGTTCCCGAGGGGTCCATCACCGGCCTCGTCGGCCCCAATGGTGCCGGGAAGTCGACGCTGCTGCGCTTGGCGGCGGGACTCTCCCGCCCCACGACGGGGGCCGTCAGCATCTTCGGCGAGCGGGTGGAGCCCAACTCGACCCGGCACCTCCGTCGCATGGGCTACTTCGATCAACTCCGGCCGCTGTACCCGGGCCTGCGGGTCGACGAGACGCTTCGGCTCGGCCACAAGCTGAACCAGCGATGGGACGACGATGGCGCTCTGGCGTTGCTCAACGATCTCGACGTGCCTCTCGCGCAGCGGGTGGGGCGGCTGTCCCTCGGCCAGCAAGCACTGGTCGCGCTGTCGCTGTGCATAGGAAAGCGACCGGATCTGCTCCTGCTCGACGAACCCGTCGCCAATCTCGACCCCTTGGCCCGCCGTCAACTGCTCGAGACCCTGCTCGGGACGGTGGCCGAGCGGGGCACCACGGTCTTCTTGTCCTCGCACATCATCAGCGAGCTCGAACCCGTGTGCGACAACCTGATCATCTTGTCGTCCTCGACCGTCCGCATAACCGGCTCGATCGAGGGATTGCTGGCCGACCATCGTGTGCTGGTCGGACCCCGTGGGGACGTACGTCTCTCCGGCGCAGACGTGATCTCCGTTCGCGATGCCGAGCGCCAATCGACCCTCCTTGTGCGCGGCCGTCCCCCGGACCTCGGTCGGGCCTGGCAAGTGCTCCAACCCGACCTCGATGAGATCGTTCTGGCGTATCTGTCCGACCGCACCCGCGGCCGAATGGTCGAGCCCCTTTCGTCGCAGGGGCGTCCGTCGTGATCTGGCTGATGTGGCGTCGCTACCGGGTGCTCATGGCCCTCACGGTCGTCGGGTTGGGCGGACTCGGAATTTGGATGCTCTTGCTCGGTCGCGCCACCGACAGTGCTGAGGCAAGCTTCGCGTGTCGTCACCCCTTTCTCGATTGCCAGGTCTACCGAGGAGCCCTGTCCCTGTCGAACCAGGCGGACGTGATCAACTTCCTCTTGTTGTTCGTTCCGTGTCTCTTGGGCATGGTGTTCGGAGCCCCACTCGTGGCAGGCGAGCTCGAGCACTCCACGAACCGGCTCGCCTGGACGCAGGGCATCTCGAGGACTCGCTGGCTCATCGTGAAGTGGTGCGTCGTCGGGCTCACTCTCGTGAGTGTCGTTGCGTTGCTGACCCTGATCACCCAGTGGTGGATCGGCCATGCGGCCGAGCGGGTCAATTTCAGTCCGATTGAGCAAGGGCTCGGCGGTACGCCCATCCACCCTGTCTTCTTTCCGATCACCGGACTTGCCTTCAGTGCGTACACGCTGTTCGCCTTTGCCTTGGGGACGGCGCTGGGAGCAGTGATCCGAAAGACCTCGTGGGCCATCGTCTCGACCGTCGTCGTCTACACCGCGATCTCGGTGGTGGCCGTGCTCTTCGTCAGGCCATCTCTGGCGCCGCAGCTCTTCGCCACCGGCGATCCCAGCAGTTCCGCGCAGGCGACGCCCCTCGACGAGATCCGCGGAGGCTGGTATCTGGGCTTCGGGTATCGCTATGCCCCGGGCACCCATGAGACCGGACCCTCGGCCGATGTCGTCGGGCAGCAATGTGCGGTACAGAACAACTTCGAGATGTGCCTCTCCGACCACCACCTTCAGCTTGGGAGCATCTACCAAGTTCAAAACCACTACTGGGAGTTGCAGTGGAGGGAGTCGGCTCTGCTCCTCCTCACCTCCGGTGCGTTGCTGGGAGTCACGGTGTGGTCGGTGCGGCGGTGGAGGGCCTGAGGGCTGGGCACCGCTGCCCCGGGTCGGGGAGGGGCCCGGCCGAGGACCCGGGGCGACTTCTTCGCTACCGTACAGCCATGTCGGACTGGCCAGCGGTTTCGTACGAGCAGTGGAGAGAGACGTGTGACACGCTGCACGCCCATAGCCAGGTGCTCGGCAAGTTGGCGGTGAGGCTGGCGCCACCGGAGCACCAGTTGCAGCACACGGCGCTGCGCCTGACCGCCCGGGGTTGGGAGACCGCTCCGCTTCGGGCACCCGACGGTTCAGGGTCTCTCGTCATCGTCCTCGATTTGCACGCCCACGAGGCGGCGGTCGAGCACAGCAGCGGTCGGGTCGAGCGCGTCGCGCTCACTCCGAATCGAGCAGTGGGAGCCGTGACGCGTGAGGTGTTGACCGCTGTCCGCCGTCTCGGTGGCCCGGTCGAGATCGACCCGACGCCGCAAGAGGTTCCGTGGAGCGTCCCGCTCGACGAAGACAACGAGCACACACGGTACGACCAAGGCCTGGTTGCCGACTACTTCGCGGCAGCGACGCAGGCTGCTCTCGTTCTCGGGGAGTTCCGGGCGCCCTACCGCGGGCGATCGACCCCGGTCAATGCATGGTGGGGTTCGTTCGATCTCGCCGTGAACTTGTTCTCCGGCGAACCGGCCGAGCCTCCATCGAGGGACTTCATCATGCGCAACGCCATGAACGCGCAAGAGGTAGCGGTGGGCTGGTGGCCCGGCGATGCGCGGTATGGCAAGGCAGCCTTCTATGCCTACGCGCACCCGGCGCCAGACGACTTCGGCGGCGCGGAGCTTCCGGTGCCACACGCTCGTTGGGACGGAGCGCTGGGTGAGTACATCCTCGACTGGGACGACGTCCGCGCCAGCCCTGATCCACCAGCGCTCGCGCTCGGTTTCGCCCGCGCGGCGTTCCGTCATGCCTGCGCGATGTGCGCCTGGGATCCCGGGCTCGCCGCGAGTGCTGACGGAATCCCTCCCCCGCTCGCCTGAAGCGCCGGGTGACCTCCGATGACCATGGACCCCTACGATGACGCCATGACATCCGGGCGGGCCGCCGCCGGCAGCGACTGACGTGGGGCAGCTCGACGGCAAGGTGGTGCTCCTCAGCGGCGGGGCGTCGGACATCGGCCGCGCCACGGCCCTCCGGCTGGGCCAGGAGGGCGCCGCGGTGGTGGTCGGCGACGTGGCCCCCGAAGGGGCGGTGTCGGTGGCCGACGCGGTCATGGCCGCCGGCGGGCGGGCGCTCGGGGTGCGCTGCGACGTGCGCAGCGAGGACTCGGTCGCCGCTTTCGTCGAGCGGGCGGTGGCCGAGTTCGGGGGCGTCGACTGCATCGACCACAACGCGGCCTGGAGCCATCCGCGCCTCGACACCGATGCCGTGAGCGTCGACCTCGGTGTGTGGGACCGCGTGATCGAGACCACGACGCGCGGCGCACTGCTCCTGGCCCGTGCCGCCATCCCGGCCATGGCCGCGCGCGGGGGCGGGTCCATCGTGACCATCTCGTCGGGGACGAGCACCATCGGCGAGTCGACCAGGGTGGCCTACGGGGTGTCGAAGGCGGCCCTGAACCAGCTCACGCGCCACTTGGCGGTCCGCTACGGGCGCGACGGCATCCGGGCCAACGCCATCGCGCCGGGGTTCATCCTCACCGAGACCGCCGCGGCACTGGTGCCCGCCGACGTGCAGCGCCGGCTGGCCGAGGCGAACCCGACCCGCCGCCTCGGGGCTCCCGATGACATCGCCCGGGTCGTCGTGTTCCTCTGCAGCGACGCCGCGGCCTACGTCAACGGGCAGGTGCTGCACGTGGACGGCGGGCACCAGATCGCGGGGATGATGTAGGTGAGCGCGCCCGACGCGACGAGGGTCGCCCTCGTGACCGGCGCCAGCCGCGGCATCGGGCGCTGTGCCGCGGTCGCGCTGGCCCGGCGGGGCTTCGATCTGGTCATCACGGCCCGCACGGTGCACGAGGGCGATGGCCGAGCCCTCCCGTCGAGCGCGCTGCGCCACGACGACCCGCTGCCGATCGCCGGCAGCCTGGACTCCACCGCGGCGGAGATCGAGGCGCTGGGCCGCGGCTGTCTGGCGGTGCCCATGGACCTGATGGACCGCACGTCGGTCGAGCGTGTCGCCGCGGTGGCGCTGGCGGAGCTCGGCCGGGTCGACGTGCTGGTGAACAACGCCATCTACCAGGGCCCCGGCACGATGGACCGGATCCTCGACCTCCCTCTCGAGCTGGCCGAGCGCTGCCTGGTCGGCGACTACCTCCACCCGCTCCTCCTCACCCAGCTCCTGTTGCCCCAGATGCTCGAGCGCGGCCAGGGCCGCCTGGTCAACATGCTCTCCGAGGCCGCCTTCACGACGCCCCCGGCGCCGGCCGGAGCCGGGGGGTGGGGCGTGGCCTACGCCGCCGCCAAGGCGGCCTTCCACCGTGTCACCGACATGTGCCACGTGGAGTTCGCGTCGCAGGGCATCTGGGCCTTTTCGATCGCGCCGGGGCTGACGCTCACCGAGTCCATGCGGGCGTCGGGCATGGACAAGGTGCTCGTGGGGGCAGGCCATGTTCCCGCGCCCCCCGAGGTGGCCGGCGAAGTGGCGGCCTGGCTCGGTGACGACCCCGGGGCCGGGCGCCACGCGGGGCAGATGGTGTCCTCGCGCGCGCTGTGCAAGGAGCTCGGCCTCGTCGCGGGCTGGCCCCCACCCAGGCCCGCCGAGCGCGGCCGGGCGAAGCGCGCCTAGCGCACCCTGGAGCGGGGCAACCCCATGGGATTGGGGAAGGGCAGCAGTCCGGACGCCGCCACGTCGGCGGCACAGGCCGACAGGGCGCCGAGGAGATCGGCGAGCGCGGTGTCGCTCAGCCCGGCGTACGCGGGCTCGGCCAGCCGGTCCGTGAGGTCCTCGACCTCGCCGTGCAGCGTGCGCCCGGCGTCGGTGGCGCGCCCGTCCGCGTGCAGCAGGCCGCGGGCGGCGAGCTGCTCCGTCGCCGCCGCCCACTCCTCCTCGCTCCAGCCGCGGTTGTCCCGTAGCACCTGGGCGGGGATCGCCTTCGTGCCCGCCACCAGCAGATGGGCCTCCAGACCTCCCACCCCGTGGACGAGCAGCGCGGCGGTGTGGCCGTCGCCGCGATGCTCGCGCAGCGTGGTGCACGCCTGCCATGCCTCGCCCAGCCCGGCCGTGCCCAGGGCGGGCGCGATGACGGGCCACAGGGCGCGGTTGGCGGCGGCCATGACCCTCCCTGCCGCGGTGCCGCCCTCGACGGCGTGGCGCAGCAGGGGCAGCGCGGCCACGAGACCGGACCGGGCGGCGACGCTGCAGACCTCGTTCAACGTCTCTGCGGCCGCGATGGCGCGCACCCGGCAGAGCGTCTCGGGTGACACGACCTCCCAGCACCCCGGTACGGCCCGGGCGACCATGTTCGGATTGAAGTTGTAGAACGCGGCGGCCACCGGTCCGGGGCCGACCCGCCCGAGCGGGGCGGACCGGGCCGCGAAATAGCCGGGCCAGAAGCCGCGTAGCCCCGCCTCACGCAGCGCGGCGCGGCACCCGGGCGCGAAGTAGGTGACGGCGTGGACGGTCTCGAGTGCGACCCACAGGTCGCGGGCGGTGGCCCGGGACGACCGCTCGGTCAGCGCGTGACCTGGCGCACGCCCGTGGGTGAGCTCTCCGGCTCACGGGTGTCGCCGTTGCTCAGTGGTTCGATGTCGATGCGCACCGGCACGGGCTCGGGATCGAGCTCGGTGTGCACGTCGTCGGGCCGCGGTGCCGCCGGGACCGTCGAGTACTCGCCTTCGACGGAGCGGCGCACGATGACGGAGCGCTTGCGCTTCCCGATCCCGTGCACGCCCTGCATCTCCCGGCACAGCTGGTAGGTGACCAGGCCGGCGATGACCGGCACCACGAAGACGGCGATCCGGAAGAACCACAGGACCTCGTTGAGCGAGATATGGAAGAAATTGGCCAGGACGTCGGTCGAGCTCGCCGCGAAGAGCGTGAACAAGAGGGCGAACATGGCGGCGCCGGCCGCCGTGCGCTTGGGTCTGTCGCGCGGGCGGTCGAGCAGGTTGTGCAATTCGTCGTCCCCCGTCACCTTGCGTTCGAGCGCGGGCCACAGCAGTGCGATGGTGAAGATGAGGCCCGGGAACACCACGGCGGGGAGCAGGACCTCGAAGGGGATGGTGTGCCCCCACCCGGCGAATTCCCACGACGGCATGATGCGCAGGGCGCCGTCGAGCCAGCCCATGTACCAGTCGGGCTGGACGGCGTAGGAGATCTTGGACGCGTCGTAGGACCCGAATTGCCAGATCGGGTTGATCTGGACGAAGGCCCCGAGGATCGCCGTCGCCGCCGTCACCATGAAGAGGAACCCGGTGGTCTTGGCCATGAACGTCGGGAACATGGGCGAGCCCACCACGTTGTGCTCGGTGCGCCCCTCGCCGGCGAATTGCGTGTGCTTCTGGCGCACGAGCAGGCCTAGGTGGACGGAGATCAAACCCAACAGGACGAGCGGGATGATCAGCACGTGGATGATGAAGAACCGGGGGATGATGATGCCCGTGCCGGGGAACTGACCACCCCACAGGAAGGTGACGAGATAGCTCCCGACGAAGGGGATCGACTCGGCGATGGAGTAGCCGATGCGGAGCCCGGTGCCCGAGATCAGGTCGTCCGGCAGCGAGTAGCCGATGAAGCCCTCGAGGATGGCCAGGATCAGCATGGTCGTGCCGATGAGCCAGTTCAGCTCACGGGGCTTGCGGAACGCGCCGGTGAAGAAGATGCGGGCCATGTGCACGATGATGGAGCCGGTGAAGATGTCGGCGGCCCAGTGGTGCATCTGGCGGACGAGAAGGCCGCCACGGACGTCGAAGGAGATGCTGACGGTCGACTTGTACGCCTCCGAGACCCACTGCCCGTTCAGCGGCTGGTAGCTGCCGTGATAGATGACCTGCTGGGTCGAGGGCACGAAGTAGAGCGACAGGAAGATCCCGGTGGCCAGCAGGACAATGAACGAGTAGAGCGAGATCTCGCCCAGCATGAAGGACCAGTGGTCCGGGAAGATCTTGTCCAGGAAGACCCGGCCCCCCTTGGCCACTCCCAGGCGGTCGTCGAGCTCGTCGACGATCTGGCCGACCTGGCCGAAGGGGCCCCTGGCCGCCTTGGCGCTGCGCTTCGTCGTGGCCGCGGTGTCGCTCACGTCGTGGTCCGCTCGTAGAAGCCGGGACCGACCGGCTGGTCGTAGGGCGCCATGGCGATGAAATAGCCCTGGTCGTTGTAACCGAGGTGCATCTGGGGCAGGGGCCGCGGTGCGGGGCCGAACTGGGGCACCGCTCCGTTGCGGACGTTGAACATCGACTGGTGGCACGGGCACACGAGCAGCTCCAGCTCCTGCTCGTAGAGACCCACCGGGCAACCGAGGTGGGTGCACAGCTTCGAGTAGGCGACGTACCCGTCGGGGGTCCAGTCCTCGCGCCCCGGCACGGTCGTGAACGGCTCGTCCGACACCCTGATCAGCACCGTCTGGTCGACCGCCTGCCCGTTGTCGGTGATGAAGCCGGTCAGTGCGTTGACCTGTCCCTGGGGGTACACCGTCATGATGCCGCCGACGACCAGGGTGTCCCTGCGCACCGGCCGCCCGTTGGAGTCGACCAGCACGGTGCCCTTGCGCCAGTCGGTCACCTCGAGGCTGTCCCCGGGCAGCGGCCCGAGGGAGCGCAGGAGCGGGAACACGGCCACGATGCCGAAGATGCCGGCGCCGAGGGCGAAGAGGCCGCCCAGCATCTTGCGGCGCTTGACGACGACGGCCGAGCGCTCCACGAGGGCGGCCGACATCGCGTCGCGCTCCTCGGCGGTGGACGCGAGCGTGTGCCGCTCCTCGACGAAGGGGCCCTGGGGCATCAGGTACTTGCCCCAGGCCGTCAGGCCGAAGCCGAGGAGGAAGAGGCCCACGCCGAGGGTGCCACCGAGGATCCAGGGCTTCCAGTTCTGGACGTAGCCGGCGCCGAACAGGGAGATGAACACGATGGCGAGCAGGAAGACGGCGGCGATGATCTTCTCGACCCGCGCCGGGTGCTTCGCCGCGTCGCCCATGTGCGGATCGCTCAGCGCGGCCACCGGCATGGGCACCCGGGTCCGCGAGGGCTGGCGGTCCCCGTCGCTCACGAGCGCTCTCCGATCCAGAAGCAGACGAGGACGAGGCCGCCCACACCGATGAGCAGGGCGACGAAGCCCTCGGCCACCGGTCCGACCCCGCCGAGCCCGACGCCGCCCGGGTTGTCCGGGTGCTGGATGCGCCCCGTCACGTACGAGACGACGTCAGCGACCTGCTTGTCCGTCAGGTTGCCCGAGAAGCGGGGCATGTTGGCCGGGCCCGTCCGCATGGCCTCCACCACCTGCTGGGCCGTCACCGAGCGGTTCTGCAGCGAGGGGGCGTTGGTGCCGAAGGCCAGGGCGTCGCCCGCGCCGGTGATGGTGTGGCAGGCCGCGCAGTTGAGGGAGAAGAGGTTCTGGCCCGCCGACTGGTCGGCCGTCGCCAGGTGCGGGTACGGCACGGCGGGCACGGCGGGGTCGAGCGAGTTGACCCAGGCGGCCAGCTCGAGCGCCTGCAGCGCCGTCAGCCGGGTCGGTCGGCGCTCGGCCTCGACCGCCTTGACGTCGGCGGCCGGCATGCGGCCCGTGCTGACCCAGAAGTCCACCGTGGCGGCGCCCACGCCCTGCAGGTTCGGCCCGATGGTGGCCTGCCCCTGGGGGTTGACGCCGTTGGCGTCGTTGCCGTGGCAGCTCGAGCACGTCTGCGCGAACAGCAGCCGCCCGGCCGAGACGAGCGCCTGCGGCGGGTTGGCGTAGGTGATGTAGTGGCTGCCGTAGCTGACGAGGTGGCCGTGCAGGCAGAACAGGTTGCTGCTGTTGAACGGGTTCCCCGCGTTGCGCGTCGAGTTGGTGACGCCCTTGAGGTTGAGGGTGCCGCACGCCCGGGTGGTGACGTGGGTTGCGCTCGTCGACACCTGCGCGGCGTCGGCGCGGCCGCTGGCGCCGGCATCGGCACCGGGGACGAACATCGCGAACGAGGCCATGACCGCGACCACCAGGAGGCCGGCCGGCAGCAGGAATTGGGTCTTGAATGTCCCTCTGATGGGTGCGCGCACGCCTCGCATGCCTACTTGAGCAGGAACAGGCAACTGTAGAGCCCGACCCAGACGATGTCGACGAAGTGCCAGTAGTAGGAGACGCCTTGGATCGCGGAGAGCTCACCGGGGTCGCCCCCGACGTCGCCGCGCATGCGGCCCAGCAGGAAGACCATGGCGACCAGTCCGATGAAGACG
>CAYWDQ010000040.1:0-23914 GCA_964457065.1 uncultured Acidimicrobiaceae bacterium
AGCCGGCCGGCAGGGTCTCGCCGCAGAGCGCGACCGGGGTCGTCCCGTAGTAGAGCGTGACCGTCCCCTCGGGGTAGCCGTCGCCGCTGGCTCCCGTCACCGTGCCCGTGAAGGTCTCGGTGGCCTCCGACCCATACGTGATCGGTGAGGCCACGGCGTTCAAGGACGTCGTGGTGGCCACGGCCGTCGTGATGTCGTAGGAGTTGGTGTGGGCGGGGACGGTGTCGGAGGAGGTGGTGACGGTCACGACGTCGCCCGTCGAGCCCGTCGCCGGGTTGGAGACGGCGCTCGCCGAGACCAGCACCGTGTCGCCGGCCGCGATGGCGCAGCCGCCGGCCACGGTCAGGGTGACGGTGGCTCCGCCGTTGCTGGTCGCCCAGGTGTCCAGCCCGCACTGCGTGCCCGTCGTGACGTCTTCGATGGTGTACGAACCGCCGGAGCCGAAGTTGGTGCCCGTCGGCGCGGCCAGGGTGATCGTCCCGGTGTCCGCGACGAGCTCCCCCGTCAATGAGGTGGCGAACTCGACGTTGTAGGTCACGCCGGTCGCCCCGGGCGCGTAGGTCGAGAGGGCGACCGATGGCGAGGCGACCGCCTGGGCCGCCGTGATGGCGTAGGTGTTGGTGTGGGCGGAGAGGGTGTCCGAGGAGGTCGAGACGGCGACCGTGTCGCCGGTCGAGGTCGTCGCCGGATTGGAGACCTCGCTGGCCGTGACCAGCACCGAATCGCCCGCCGCGATGGTGCAGCCGCCCGCGATGGTCAAGGTCACCGTGGCCCCGCCGTTGCTGGTGACCCAGTTGTCCAGTCCACACTGCGACGACGTCGTGACGTCCTCGACCGTGTAGTCCCCGCCCGAGCCGAAGTTCGTGCCCGCGGGCGCGGCCAGGGTGATGGTCGAGTAGTCCGGCGCCAGCGCTCCCGTGGACGAAGTGGTGAAGCGCACGTTGTAGGTGACGGCGCTGGCGGAGGCCGCCGTGGTCGACAGGGTGACCGATGGCGAGGTGACCGCCTGGGCCGCCGTGATGGCGTACGTGTTCGTCTGAGCCGGGAGGGTGTCCGAGGAGGTCGAGACGCCCACCGAGTCGCCGGTCGACGTCGCGGTCGGGTTGGAGACGGCGTTCGCTGTCACCAACACCGTGTCGCCGGACGCGATGGTGCAGCCGCCGGCGATGGTCAAGGTGACCGTCGCCCCGCCGTTGCTCGTGACCCAGTTGTCCAACCCGCACTGCGAGGACTTCGTGACGTCTTCGACCGTGTAGTCCCCGCTCGAGTTGAAGACCGTCCCCGACGGAGCGGCCAGGGTGATCGTCGAGTAGTCCGGCGCCAGCGCTCCCGTGGACGAAGTGGTGAAGCGCACGTTGTAGGTGACGGCGCTGGCGGAGGCCGCCGTGGTCGACAGGGTGACCGATGGCGAGGTGACCGCCTGGGCCGCCGTGATGGCGTACGTGTTCGTCTGAGCCGGGAGGGTGTCCGAGGAGGTCGAGACGCCCACCGAGTCGCCGGTCGACGTCGCGGTCGGGTTGGACACGCCGTTCGCCGTCACCAGCACCGAGTCGCCGGCCGACACCGTGCAGCCGCCGGCAATGGTCAAGGTGACCGTCGCCCCGCCGTTGCTCGTGACCCAGTTGTTCAAGCCGCACTGCAGGGTCGTCGTGGTGTCCTCGACCGTGTACAAGCCGCTCGAACTGAACACCGTCCCAGTCGGCGCGGCCAGGGTGATCGTCGAGTAGTACGGCGCCAGCGCCCCCGTGGACGAAGTGGTGAACAAGGTGGTGTACGTGACGTTGGTCGCTCCGGCCGCCGTCGTCGACAGGGTGAGCAGCGGCGAGGTCACCGCCTGGGCCGCCGTGATGGCGTAGGTGTTGGTGAGGGCCGGGAGGGTGTCCGAGGAGGTCGAGACGGCAATGACGTCACTCGTGGAGGTCGTCGTCGGGTTGGAGACCGCGCTGGCGGTGACCAGCACCGTTGCATTCCCCGCCACGGTGCCGCAGCTGCCGCCGACGGTCAGGGTGACCGTCGCCCCGCTGTTGCTCGTGACCCAGTTGTTCAACCCGCACTGCGTCGCCGTCGTGACGTCTTCGATCGTGTAATTGCCGCTCGAGCTGAAGACGGTTCCAGCCGGGGCGGTGAGGATGATCGTCCCACCGCCGGCCGCCAGCGATCCGGTCGCCGAGGTGGTGAAGCGCACGTTGTAGGTGACGTTGGTGGCTCCGACCGCCGCCGTCGAGAGGTTGACCGAGGGCGACGTCACCGCCTGCCCGCCGCTGCCGATGGTGTAGGAGTTGGAATCGCTCGGCGTCGCGTCCGAGGACGTCGAGACGACCACGACGTCACCCGTCGACGAGGTCGGCGGGTTGGAGACCCCGCCGAGGGTGACCAGCACCGTGTCGCCGCCCGAAATGGTGCCGCAGCCGGTGCTGACGCTCAAGGCGACCGTCGCCCCACCGTTGCTCGTGGTGGCGGTGTAGTCGCCGCACTGCGTCGCGGTGGTGACGTCTTCGATCGTGTACGAGCCGCTCGGGCTGAAGATCGTGCCGGCCGGGGCGGCCAGGGTGATCGTGGAGTAGTAGGGCGCCAGCGCCCCCGTGGACGAGGTCGTGAACGAGGTGGTGTAGGTGACGTTGGTGGCCCCGGCCGCCGACGTCGAGAGGGTGACCTGTGCCGACGTCACGGCCTGGCTCGCCGTGATGGCGTACTTGTTGCTCTGGGCCGAGACGGTGTCCGAGGAGGTCGTGATGGTCAGGGAGTCGTTCGTCGACGTGACCGTCGGGTTGGAGACCCCGCTGACCGTGACCAGGACGGTGTCGCCGCCCGCGATCGTGCCGCAGCTGCCGCCGACGCTCACGGTGACCGTGGCCCCGCCGTTGCTCGTGACCGGGCTGTAGTAGGTACCGCACTGCGTCCCCGTCGAGACGTCTTCGACCGTGTAGGTGTTGCCGGTGCTGAACACCGTGCCGGTCGGGGCGGCCAGGGTGATGGTCGAGTAGTACGACGCCAGCGCTCCTGCCGAGGAGGTGGTGAAGCGAACGTCGTAGGTGACGTTGGTCGCTCCGGCGGCCGTCGTCGAGAGGGTGGCTGAGGGCGAGCTCACCGCCTGCGCCGCCGTGATGGCGTACGTGCTGGTCTGGGCCGAGACGGTGTCCGAGGAGGTCGTGATGGTCAGGGAGTCGTTCGTCGACGTGACCGTCGGGTTGGAGACCCCACTGACCGAGACCAGGACGGTGTCGCCGCCGGCGATGGTGCCGCACCCGCCGTCGTCACTGAACGTGACCGTGGCGCCGCCGTTGCTCGTCACCGGGCTGTAGTAGCCGCACTGGGACCCCGTCGTGAGGTCTTCGACCGTGTAAACGCTGTCGGAGGTGAAGACCGTGCCCGCCGGGGCGGCCAGGGTGATCGTGGAGTAGTAGGGCGCCAGCGCCCCCGTGGACGAGGTCGTGAACGAGGTGGTGTAGGTGACGTTGGTGGCCCCGGCCGCCGACGTCGAGAGGGTGACCTGTGCCGAGGTCACCGCCTGCGCCGCCGTGATGGCGTACGTGCCGGTCTGGGCGGAGAGGGTGTCCGACGAGGTCGTGACGGCGATGACGTCGCCCGTCGAGGTCGCCGTCGGGTTGGAGACCCCGCTGACCGTGACCAGCACCGTGTGGCCACCCGCGATAGTGCTGCAGCTGCCGCCGACGCTCACGGTGACCGTGGCCCCGCCGTTGCTCGTGACCGGGCTGGTGTAGGTGCCGCACAGCGTCCCCGTCGAGATGTCTTCGACTGCATAGGTGTCGCTGGAGCTGAAGAGGGTGCCGGCCGTTGCGACCAGGGTGATGGTCGAGTAGTACGACGACAGCGCACCCGTCGGAGAGGTGGTGAACGAGGTGGAGTAGGTGACGTTGGTCGCCCCGGCCGCCTTCGTCGAGAGCGTGACCGTGGGCGAGCTCACCGCCTGCGCCGCCGTGATGGCGTACGTGTTGGTCGGGGCCGAGACCGTGTCCGAGGAGGTCGTGACGGTCAGGGTGTCGTTCGTCGAGGTGGTCGCCGGGTTGGAGACGCCGGTCGCCGTCACCAACACCACAGAGCCGCTCGCGATGCCACCGCAACCGCCGTCGTTGTCCAAGGTCACCGTGGCCCCGCCGTTGCTCGTCACGGCGTTGTAGAGCCCGCACTGTTCCCCGGTCGTGACGTCGTCGATCGTGTAGGAGCTGTCGGACGTGAAGCTCGTGCCCGCCGGTGCCGCCAGGGTGATCGTCGAGTAGACCGGCGCCAGCGCCCCGGTCGAGGAGGTGGTGAACCGGACGTCGTAGGTGACGTTGGTGGCCCCGGCCGCCGTGGTGGACAGGGCCACCGACGGCGCGGCGACCGCCTTGGCCGCCGTGATGGCGTAGGGGTTGGTGTCGGCCGGGGTGGTGTCCGAGGAGGTCGTGACGGCCACGGTGTCACCGGTCGAGGGGGTCGTCGGGTTGGAGACCGCGCTGACCGTGACCAGCACGGTGTCGCCGGCCCCGATGCCACAGCCCACCGTCAGGGTGACGGTGGCCGCGCTGTTGCTGGTGACCGCGTCGTAGTAGCCGCAATACGTGGCCGTGGTGAGGTCTTCGATCGTGTAGGTGCTGCTCAGGCCGAACACCGTCCCTGACGGAGCGGCCAGGGTGATCGTCCCCGAGTCGGCAGCCAGCGCGCCGGTCGACGAGGTGGTGAACGAGGTGGTGTAGGAGACGTTGGTGGCTCCGGCCGCGGTCGTCGAGAGGGTGACCAGCGGAGAGGCGACGGGCTGTGCTCCGCCCCCGATGGCGTAGGTGTTGGTCTGTGCCGAGACGGTGTCCGAAGAGGTCGTGACGGTCACGGCGTCATCCGTCGAGGTCACCGTCGGGTTGGAGACCCCGCTCGCCGTCACCAGCAACGTGTCGCCGCCCCCGATGGTGCCGCAGTCGCCGTAGACGCTCAGGGTGACGGTGGCCCCGCTGTTGCTCGTGACCACGTTGTACAGCCCGCACTGCGTCGCCGTCGTGAGGTCGTCGATCGTGTAGGTGTCGTTGGAGCTGAACACCGTGCCCGCCGGGGCGGCCAGGGTGATGGTCGAGTAGTACGGGGACAGTGCCCCAGTGGGCGAGGTGGAGAAGCGGACGTCGTAGGTGACGTTCGTGGCTCCGGCGGTCGTCGTCGAGAGGGTGACCGACGGCGACGTCACCGCCTGGGCCGCCGTGATGTCGTAGCTGTTCGTCAGGGCGGCGACGGTGTCCGAGGAGGTCGTGACCGTCACGGCGGCGCCCGTCACGGTCGAAGTCGGGTTGGAGACTCCGCCGATCGTGACCAGCAGCGTGTCGCCGCCCGCAATGGTGCCGCAGCCGGTGGTGGGGCTCAGGGTCACCGTTGCCCCGCCGTTGCTCGTGACCGCGTTGTAGTCCCCGCACTGGGTCCCGCCCTTGGTGACGTCCTGGATGCCGTACGAGGCGCTGGGACCGAAGTCCGTGCCCGCCGGCGCGGCCAGGGTGATCGTCGAGTCGTAGGGCGCCAACCCGCCCGAGGACGAGGTGGTGAACGACGCCGTGTAGGTGACGTTGGTCGCTCCGGCCTCCGTAGTCGAAAGGGTGACCAGCGGCGAGGCCACCGCCTGGGCCGCCGTGATGGCGTACGTGCCGGTCTGGGCGGACAGGGTGTCCGAGGAGGTGGTGACGGCCATGACGTCGGACGTCGACGTCGACGTCGGGTTGGTGACCGTGCTCGCCGTCACGAGCACCGTGTCGCCGCCCGCGATGGTGCCGCAGCCGGTGCTGATGCTCACGGTGACCGTGGCCCCGCCGTTGCCCGTGACCGGGCTGGAGTATTCACCGCACTGCGTCCCCGTGGTCACGTCCTCGATCGCATAGGAGCCGTTCGGGCCGAAGACGGTGCCGGCAGGCGCGGCCAGGGTGATCGTCGAGTAGTAGGGAGCGAGTGCTCCCGTGGGCGAGGTGGTGAAGCGGACGTCGTACGTGACGTTGGTCGCTCCGGCCGCCTTCGTCGTGAGGGTCACCGAG
This sequence comes from uncultured Acidimicrobiaceae bacterium, assembly GCA_964457065.1. Lineage (GTDB taxonomy): Bacteria > Actinomycetota > Acidimicrobiia > Acidimicrobiales > RAAP-2 > Bog-473. The sequence goes on from CAYWDQ010000040.1 coordinate 6,000, forward strand.
GGCGAGGTCACCGCCTGCGCCGCCGTGATGGCGTAGGTGTCGGTCTGGGCCGAGACGGTGTCCGAGGAGGTCGTGACGGTCACGGCGTCGCCCGTGGAGGTCGCGGCCGGGTTGGAGACGGCGCTGGCCGTGACCAGCACCGTGGCGCCGCCCTCGATGGTGCCGCATCCCGAGCTGACGCTCAGGGCGACCGTGGCCCCACCGTTGCTCGTCGACGCGCCGTACTCCCCGCAATTTCCCCCCGTCGTGACGTCCTCGATCGTGTACGAGGTGTCGGAGGTGAACTCCGTCCCCGCCGGAGCGGCCAGGGTGATGGTCGAGTAGTAGGGCGACAGTGCCCCCGTCGACGAGGTGGTGAAGCGGACGTTGTACGTGACGTTGCCTGCTCCGGCCGCCTTCGTCGAGAGGGTGACCGACGGCGAGAGCGGCGCCTGGGCCGCCGTGATGGCGTAATCGCCGGTCTCCGCAGGCGTGGAGTCCGAGGAGGTGGAGACGGCCAGCGCGTCGCTCGTCGAGGTCTCCGCCGGGTTGGTGACCGCGCTGACCGAGACCAGCACCGTGTCCCCGCCCGCGATCGTGCCACAGCTGCCGCCGAGGCCCACGGTGACCGTCGCCCCGCCGTTGCCCGTGACCGCGTTGTAGTACCCACACTGCGTTGCCCTCGTTTCGTCTTCGATCGTGTAGGTGCTGTTCGAGGTGAAGTCCGTCCCCGTCGGGGCGGCCAGGGTGATGGTCGAGTAGTAGGGGGCCAGCGCCCCCGTCGGCGACGTGGTGAACGACGTGGTGTAGGTGACGTTGGTCGCTCCGGCCGCCGGCGTCGACAGGTTGACCGTGGGCGTGGTCACCGCCTGGGGCGCCGTGATGGCGTAGGTGTTGGTCTGGGCCGACGCAGTGTCCGAAGAGGTCGTGACGGTCATGGCGTCATTCGTTGAGGTCGTGGCCGGGTTGGTGACAGCGCTGGCCGTGACGAGGACGGTGTCGCCGTTTGCGATGGTGCATCCGCCGCCGTCGTTCAGCGTGACCGCCGCCCCGCCGTCGCTCGTGACCGCGTTGTAGTAGCCGCACTGCGTCGCCGTCGTGACGTCCTCGATCGTGTACGAACTGCCGGAGGTGAAGTCCGTGCCGGCCGGGGCGGCCAGGGTCACTGTCGAGTAGTTCGGCGCCAGTGCCCCCGTCGACGAGGTGCTGAAGCGCACGTCGTAACTGACGTTCGTCGCTCCGGCGGCGCTCGTCGAGAGATGGACGGACGGCGCCGTCACGGCCTGAGCCGCCGTGATGGCGTAGGCGTTGGTCTGGGACGGCGTCGTGTCCGAGGAGGTCGAGACGGCCACGGTGTTGCCCGTCGAGGTCGTGGTCGGGTTGGAGACCGTGGTGGCCGTGACCAGCACGCTGTCTCCCGCTGCGATGGCGCAAGCGCCGGTCAGGGTGACGGTGTCCCCGCCGTCGCTCGTGACCCAATTGTCCAAACCGCACTGCGTCCCCGTGGTGACGTCTTCGATCGTGTAGGAGCCGCCCGAGCTGAAGACGGTCCCCGGAGCGGCGGCCAGAGTGATCGTCCCCGAACCGGCGGCCAACGCACCCGATGACGAGGTGGCGAACGACACGGTGTAGGTGACGTTGGTCGCGCCGGCCGCCGTCGTCGAAAGGGTGACCGACGGCGAGGCGACCGACGTACCCAGTGCATGGGCAGGATCAGCGTTGAACAGGAGTGCTGCTCCAAACGACGTGAAGCCCGCCAGAACCATGGCGATGCTTGCCACGACACGCGTGAAGCGACGACCGATCCCCAAACGCCCCATCGGAGATACCCCTTTCGACCGGGATCTCCCGGCCCTCCTGGTGCCCCCTCGGCATGGAACGGATCCCACGCGACGCCTCTGGCCTGCCAATGGCCAGTGACGCTCACCCTACGGATTGTCTCGAGGGAGCGCAACAGGCATTACAGATATGTAAGCCAGCGTTCACGCGACCGCCACGGACGGATCGGGCTCACGAGAAGTGTGCGTTGGAGCACGTTTGCCCTGGTATGGCCGGGGACCGGATAGTTCAGGTCGATGGGACAATCGCCGTCACGGAGGGTCACGAGCCGTCCCGGCTGCGTCGGGTCACCCCCGATCTCCACCTCCATGACAACGGAATCGCGAGATCCCATGCATCTACGGCACGCACGGATCCCGGTTCGCGCGGCCTTCGCCGTAACGCTGAGCGGCGTTGTGCGTGCGGCGGGAGCGTCACGCCCGTGGGACATCCGGTCGACCGGCATATGCCGACGCCATGAGGTGGGCCGTGTGGACAACCGGGGGTCACGGCGGTGTTAACACCTCGTTCGGCGCAGAGCCGGCCGAGGTGTGGACAACCGGGGGTCACGGCGGTGTTAACACCTCGTTCGGCGCAGAGCCGGCCGAGGTGTGGACAACCGGGGGTCACGGCGGTGTTAACACCTCCCCCGGCGCAGAGCCGGCCGACGCCACGACAATCGGCAGAGCCGTCCCCACTTCCCCCGCCCCGTGCACGCCGGCGGCGTTGTGCACCGCTGTCCGCGTCCGGCCCATCGGCGGCGGGCGCTCCCTGACGTCGCGGCGACAGAGCCGGCTGACCTCACGGTTTCCTCCCGGACGTCTAGTCCAGCTCCACGGCGACCTCGTCGACGTAGCACCAGATCCAGTCCTCCCCGGGCTGGAAGGACTGGATGAGCGGATGGCCCGAGTGGTGGAAGTGCGCCGTGGCGTGCCGGTTGGGCGACGAGTCGCAACAGTTCACCTCGCCGCACGAGAGGCACAGCCGCAGGTGGACCCACGTCCCCCCGATGGCGAGGCAGGCGCCGCACCCCTGCGGGGTCTGCGGCTCCACGTCGGCGATCTGGTCCAGGTGCGTGCACTCGGGCATGGCGAACCTCCTCGCTGTCGGATCCCTACGACGTCGTCATCCCGCCGTCGACGGGCAACGCGGCCCCGGTCACGCCGCCGGAGTCCGGACCGCACAACCACGCGATGAGCGCCGCCGGCTCCGCCGGCTCGAGCAGGCGCTCCACCAACTGGTGCACGGCGAACTCCTCGGCGGACGCCAACCCGTAGACGGCGGCCGACGCGTCCAGCATCGGACCACGCGTGGAGCCTGGGCACACCGCGTTGGCGGTGATCCCCGTACCGGCCAGGTCGGCGGCCAACGACCGCACGAGCCCGATCACCGCGTGCTTCGACGCGCTATACCCGCTGAGGCGGGGCAGACCGAGCAGTCCCGCGGCCGACGCCACGGCGACGAACCGTCCCGAACGGGGCGCGGGTGCTTCGAGCAGCGTCGGCACCGCGGCCGCCGCCAGGTTGCGCACCCCGTTGACGTTGACGTCGAAGAGCACGTCCCATTGCGCATCGTCGGCCTCCCACAGGGGCGGGCCGCCGCCGATGACGCCGGCCACGGCGACGGCGGCCTGCAGCCCCCCGAAGTGCCGGACCGCTTCCTCCACCGCCTGGCGCAGGTCGGACCGGCTCCGGACGTCCCCGACCACCGTCCGCACGGCGGCACCGTGTCGGGCGGCCACCTCCTCGAGGTCGGACTTGGCGGCGAGCGGGTAGTCGAGCGCGGGGTCGTCGGCGCAGCGGTCCACGGCGACCACCTGCCATCCGGCGGACACCAGCGCGTCCACCGTGGCCGCGCCCATGCCGCGGGCGGCCCCGGTGACGACGGCGGCGGGGCTCACTGGTCGGACCAGCGCGACGCCACGGCGTCCACCAGGTCGCTCACGAGCGCATGGAGGAGTGCCCTGCCTTCGTCGGCGCTCGCACCTGCGGGGTCACCCAGCACGCCGTTGGACGATACCGGCCTCACCCCTTCGGTGCGCAGCCGGGGCAGCAGGGCGTCGAGCGGCTCCGTACACCCGGCCTCGGCCAGCTCGAGCCGCACGGCGGCGGGGTCGATGGCCAGCATCAGCGAGGTCTCGGTCCGTCCGGCGTGCGCGTCACCGCCCGCGATCGTGGCGCGCCAGGCCAGCACGTCGTCGCCGTCGGAGGTGCAGCGTGCCTGCACCAGGGAGAGAGCCTCTTCGTTCCCACCGTGGGCGCTGACCAGCACGACGCCGGCGAACGAGCCGCGGGCCGAGCGCACCAGCTCGACCAGGAACCCGGCCAGCATCTCGTGGCCGATCAGGAGCGTGCCGGGGAACCCGGCGTGCTCGCCGCTGGCCCCGTAGGCGACCGGAGGCGCCACCGTCACGCCGCCGTGACGGGCCGAGAGGCCCGAGGCCACCGCCACGGCGATGCGGGTGTCGGTGTCGAGCGGGAGATGGGGCCCGTGCTGTTCGAGGGAACCGAGCGGCACCGCCAGGACGGTGCGGCCCCCGGTCGCCTCCACCTGGGGCCAGGTGGCGCCGCCGAGGTCCACGCCGCTCAGGCGCGGGCCGGCGAGCGGAAGCGGACGGGCATGGGCACCGGGACCGGCGTCCCGTCCCGGCGCACCTTCGAATGGCCGAGGGCCGCGCGCGGCGGCTCGCCCCGCGCCGCCAGCGCGGCCTCGCCATGGCCGTGCACGCACTCGGGGTCCGGCCCGTCGAGCGGCAGGCCGGTGAAGAACTTGGCCGCCATGCACCCGCCCCGGCACGCGTCGAACGAGCCACACGACGCGCAGGCGCCGGCGCTCTGGGGCTCACGGAGCGACGTGAACAGCGAGGACTCCCGCCACACCGACGGGAAACCCCCCGGGCCGCGCACGTTGCCGGCGAGGAACTGGCGGTCGATGACGAAGGGGCACGCGTAGACGTCGCCGACGGGGTCGATGAGGCACACCACCCGCCCCGCCCCGCACAGGTTCAGCCCGTCGAGGGGCTCCCCGAGGGCCGAGAGATGGAAGAAGGAGTCGCCCGTCAGCACGCCGGGGCGCTCCACCAGCCAGTGGTAGAGCATGCGCTGCTGCGCCGCCGTCGGGTGCAGGGCCTCCCAGCTGTCCACGGCCCGGCCCGAGGGGCGCAGGCGGGTCAGGCGCAGCTGGGCGCCGTAGCCCTCCGCGATGGCGGCGAGCGCATCGAGCTCCTGGACGTTCTGGCGGGTCACGACGACGCTGATCTTGAAGGGGCCGAAGCCGGCTGCGGCGAGGTTGTCCATGGCGCGCCGCGCCACGGCGAACGAGCCCTCGCCCCGGACGGCGTCGTTGGTGGCGGCGGTGGCGCCGTCGATGCTGATCTGCACGTCGAGGTAGTCGAGCGCGGCGAGTTGCTCGGCGCAGGGCGCCGTGAGCCGGGTCCCGTTGGTGGAGAACTTGACGCCGACCTTGCGCCCGGTGGCGTAGGAGACCAGGTCGAAGAAGTCGGGTCGCAGCATCGGCTCGCCTCCGCCGATGTTGACGTAGAAGACCTTCATGTCGACCATGTCGTCGACGATGCCGCGGGCCTCCCCCGGCGTCAGCTCGCCCGGGTCGCGGCGGCCCGAGGAGCTCAGGCAGTGCACGCAGGCGAGGTTGCAGGCGTAGGTGAGCTCCCAGGTCAGGCAGATCGGGGCATCGAGGCCCCGGGTGAACTGCTCCTTGAGCGGCAGCGGCGCGATCGCAACGTCAGGGGATGGGTCAGCCGACATCGATCACCCCGGACGCGGCCAGCCGGCCCAGCGCCCGCTCGTAGGTGGTGCGCCGGCCCTCGGGCACGAGGGCGGTGATCGCCTCGGCGGCGCTGGGGTATTCGCCGAGCGACGACACGAGGTCGACCAGCAGCCGCGATTTGAGGAACACCAGCCGCCGGGTGCCGTAGTGGTAGGCCAGCGCCCCGAAGGCCTCGTCGCGCAGCGCCACCTGGGGGTTCAGGCGCCACGCACGCTCGGCGGCGAAGGCCGTCACGGGCGGACTCGCCTCGGTGACGCTCAATAGACGCCGCACATCCCGTCGATGGAGACCTCTTCCACCAGCAGCTCGTCGAGGTCGTCTTCGGACAGCTCCTCGACGTCCTCGGTGTCTAGATCTTCAGCCAGCATCCCGACCTCCTCTGGGCAAAGACCCAGCCTATCTTCGGCCCCGGACTGCCAAGATTGGACGGTGCGCGATCCCGGTGCCCCCGCCACCCCCTCGGAGCTGCGGCCCGCACCCCCGCGTGCATCGACGCCGCTCCCGGCCTCGTTCGTCCTGACCGAGGACCCGTCCACGACGGAGTTCGACCGGGGGACGGTGCTCCTGGGGGGCAGCCCGCTCCGGCTCTTTCGGATCTCGCGGCGGGCCCGGGACCTCGTGGCGCGCTGGAGATCGGGCGCACCGGTCGGAGACAGCAAGGCGGCCCAGCTGCTGGCGCGCCGGCTGGTATCGGCGGGGGCGTTCGTCCCGCAGCCGGGGGCCGGCACCTTCGGCCCCGGCGACGTCACGGTCGTCGTGCCGGTGCGGGACCGACCGGCGCCGCTCGAGCGGCTGCTCGGCGCGCTCGGCGACCTGGCGTGCGTCGTCGTCGACGACGCGTCCGCCGACGCGGCCGCCACCAAGGAGATCGCCGAGCGCCACGGTGCCCGCTTCGTCGGGTTGGCGACCAATGCCGGGCCTTCGGGCGCCCGCAACGCGGGCCTGGCCGCCACCGACAGCCCGCTGGTCGCGTTCGTGGACTCCGACTGCGTGCCGTCGGACGGATGGCTCGTCCCGCTCCTCGGCCACTTCGACGACCCGCTGGTGGCCGCGGTGGCGCCCCGCATCGTCCACGCCGTCGCGGCGGGACCGGCGAGCGCGCTGTCCCGGTACAAGGCGGTCCGCTCGTCACTCGACCGGGGCCCGCGTCAGGGCCTGGCGCGGCCGGGGAGCCCTGTCCCCTTCGTGCCGAGCGCGGCGGTCCTCGTCCGGTCCGACGTGGTGACCGGCCCCGACCTGTTCGATCCGGGCCTGCGCTGCGGTGAGGACGTCGACGTGGTGTGGCGGCTCGGGCAGGCCGGGTGGGACGTGCGCTACGTGCCGATCAGCACCGTCGAGCACGAGGGGCCGACATCCCTCGGGTCGCTCGTGTCGCGCCAGGCCTTCTACGGGTCGTCCGCCGGGCCGCTGGCGCTCCGTCACGGTGACGCCGTCGCGCCGCTCCACACCTCCGCCTGGTCGTTGGCGGTGTGGGGACTGGCGCTGGCCCGCCGGCCGATCCTGGCCTGGGCGACGCTGGCGGCGTCCGTCGGCATCCTCGCCGACCGCCTCGTTGGTCTGGTGCGTGACCCGGTCGCGGTGGCGATGCGGATCGCCGGGGGTGGCACGGCGCGCTCGGCCCTGCCCTCTCTGGGCAACCTGGTGCGAGCGTGGTCCCCCGCGCTGGTGCTCGGGCTCGCCTTCCGCCGGACGAGGCGTGCGGCCGCGCTCGCATTGCTGATCCCCGCGCTGAGGGACTGGGCGGACGACCCCGGGGGGCTGGACCCGGTGCGCTACAGCGCCCTCCACGTCGCCGACGACGTCGCGTACGGAGCCGGCGTCTGGGCCGGGAGCGCCCGGGCGCGTACCGTCGTGCCGCTCGTCCCGCGCATCTCGTGGCGGTCCCGGGTGTGGTCGTCCCGCTCGCTGCGCAGCACGCTGGCCACGACGCCCGCCGCGCCACCGGAGGACGCCTGAGCGCGTGGTGCCGCAACGCCCTCCCCTCGCCGTCCTCGTCAGCGGTGCGCCGGGCTCGGGGAAGTCCACCCTGGCGCAGGCTCTCGCCGTCACCCTGGACGTGCCCGCCCTGCACAAGGACCGTCTGGTCCACGGCATGTGGCGCACACGGGGGCGGGCGATGGAGTTCGGGGAGTCCGGCGTCGAGCCCTTCTACCGGACGATGGAGCTGTGGCTCGAGCTCGGCGTGAGCTTCGTCGCCGAGCAGACCTTCTACCCGGGGGTGAGCGAGCCGGACGTGGCCAAGCGAATCGCTCCGCGATCCGTGCTGGTGAACGTCCATTGCCGGAGCACGCGGGCGGTGGAGCGGTTCGAGAAGAGGATGCGCGACGACCCGCTCTGTGGCAACGCCCGCCTGCGCGAGCTGCTGCCCCTCGCCACGCGCCTGCAGGAGGAGCTACACGATCCGCTGGCGCTGTCGTGCCCCGTCCTCTTGGTGGACACGGACGACGGCTATGCGCCGTCGCTCGAGGTCGTCGTCGGCGAGATCGACGCGCTCTACAGCCGGCCGCAGGTGCACGACCTCGACCGGTCGCCGGACGACTGAGGGGGACTCACCCTCCGGTGGTGTAGCGCAGCTGACCGCTCTGATGCTCCCAGTCCGTCGACTCCCAGAAGGCCACCGCCCTGTCGTCGGACCCGACGACGATGGCGTGCATCCTCTGCGCCCCGAGTGCCGTGAGGCGGTGCTGCGCCTCACGGAGCAGCCGCCCGCCCAACCCGCACCCGCGGTGCGAGGGGGCGACGGCGAGACGGTAGATGGATCCCCGCCAGCCGTCCCAGCCGGCGATCACCGAGCCCACGATCCGCCCGGACGACTCGGCCACCACGAGGGACCCGGGGTCGCGTTCGAGGAGGAGGCGCAGGGCATCGGAGCTGTCGGTCGAGGTGGGCGCCGCCGCCTCCCGCCACAGGTCCAGGACGCCGGGGATGTCGCCCGGCACCGCGGCCCTGATGTCCGTGCTCATCGCGTCATGTTAGGGATGGGAGCGATGTGCCACGCTGAGCCCGATGGAACGGCCGTCCCTCTACGAGCACGCCGGCGCGATGCCTGCGTTCATGCGGCTGGCTGCCGCACACCATCAGCGCTGCCTCGACGACCCGGTGCTGAACCACCCGTTCTCGCACCCCGGTGACCCGGACCACATCGAACACCTCGCTCGCTACTGGGCCGAGGCACTCGGCGGCCCGGCCGAGTACAGCCGTGCCTGCGGGGGGCACTCGGCCATGCTGCAGCTGCATGCCGGTACCGAGGCACAGGAAGATCTCGGGCGGCGCTTCATCGACTGCTTCGTCCATGCCGCGGACGACGCCGGCCTCCCGGCCGAGCCCGAATTCCGTTCCGCCCTGCGCGCCTACATGACGTGGGCCGTCGGCGAGGTGATGACCTACGCCCCGCGCGATGCCGTGGTGCCGCCAGACCGGCACGTGCCGCGTTGGTCATGGGACGGGTTGCAGCCGGCGTCGGGCTGAGGGCCGCTGCCACCTACCCCACGTTGAGCACCGGTACCCCGAGCAGGGTGTCGATCTGCGACGCGGGGAGAGGGCGCGAGTACAGGTACCCCTGGCCGTAGTCGCACCCGAGACGGCGGAGCTGGGCGTGCTGTTCCTCGGACCGGACGCCCTCGGCCACCACCTGCAGGCTGAACTCGGCCGCGATGGCGAGCACCGACCGGACCAGCGTCGAGTGCTCGACGTCGCCGCACATGCCGGCCACGAACGTCTTGTCGACCTTGATCACGTCGACCGGGAAGAGCTGCAGGTGCGACAGCGACGAGTAGCCCGTCCCGAAGTCGTCGATGGCGATGGTGACCCCGAGCGCGGAGAGCGACTCGAGCACCGCGGTGGCCCCGCTGATGTCGCCGATCAGCGCGCCCTCGGTGACCTCGAGCATCAAGGACCCGCGGCCGATGCCGGCCTCCGCCATGGCCAGGCGGACGTCCTCGACGAGACTCTCGTCCCGCAGCTGCGCGGCGGACAGGTTGACGCTGACCATCATGTTCTCGTCGTAGCGCTCGCGCCAGACGCGGATCTGCCTGCAGGCGTCACGGAGCACGAATTTGCCGAGCGGAACGACGAGGCCCGTCTCCTCGGCGACGTCGAGGAAGTCGTCCGGCGAGAGCATGCCCAGGTTGGGGTGCTGCCAGCGCACCAGGGCCTCGACGGCGTGGATCCTCCGGTCGCGCATCGTGACGACGGGCTGGTAGTAGACGCGCAGCTGATTGCTCTCCAAGGCCTCGCGCAGCCACGACTCGATGTCGAGGCGGTGCAACACGCCCTGTTGCATCTCCTCGGTGAAGAGGACGAACTGGTTCTTCCCGTTCGCCTTGGCGTGGTACATCGCGATGTCCGCCCGCATCAGCACGGAGTCGGCGTCTGCCGCGGAGTCCCCGCACTCGGCGATGCCGATGCTGGCGCTCACCCGGGTCCGGTGGCCCGACACGTCGAAGGGCTCCTGGAGCGCCTCGATGACCCGCCGGGCCACGGTGCTCGCGACGCCGCCGCGGCCGGAGTCCTCCTCAATGAGAATGGCGAACTCGTCACCGCCGAGCCGCGCCACCAGGTCCCGCGCCCCGACGCAACGCTTCAGCCGGTCGCTGACCTCGACGAGAAGCCTGTCCCCGGCATCGTGTCCGAAGCCGTCGTTGACCGTCTTGAAGTCGTCCAGGTCGATGAAGAGCAGGGACTTGCCGCACGTGGCGGCGGGGTCGACCGATCCCCGCACCCGGCCGCGCAGCTGGCCGCGGTTGGCGAGCCCTGTGAGCGAGTCGTGGAAGGCACGATGGATGAGCTCGTCCTCGAGCGCCTTGCGCTCGTCCACGACGCGGTGGTTGATCACCACTCCCTGCACGGTCGGCTCGTCGAGGAGGTTGGTGACGGTCGTCTCCACCCATCGCCAATCGCCTTCGGAGTCGAGGAGCCGGAGCTCGACCGTCTGGGACCTGGTCGGGTCCGCGATGACCGCTCGACCGGCCGCATCCGCCGCCGCCCGGTGCTGCGGGTGCACGAAGTCCTCCCCCCGCCTGCCGAGCCGATAGCCGGCGGGCCACCCGAGGATCCGCTCGACCGCCGGTGACTCGTACTTGAGCAGGCCCTCGCTGTCGATCACCGTGATCATGTCGGTCGCCCGTTGGACCAGCGCCGCGAAGCGCTGCTCGCTCTCGCCCTGCACCTCGGCCTGGGCGGCCCTGGCCGTCGTGCGCCGCACGGCGATGAAGAGGTAGGTCACGAACTCGCCGATCAGGATGAAGAAGATGCCGCGGCTCACCCAGTCGCTCATGGCCTGCGGGGCGCCGGTCGCGGCGTCGGCGGGCAGGAGGGGGCCGGCCACGATCATCGCGGTCACCCCGGCGGCCAGCGCACCGAGGGGCCCGAAGCGCAGACCGGCCAGGAAGACGGGCAGGTAGAACCAGTGGGGGGCGACGATGGTGCCCCCTCCCAGGTAGTAGGCCGCGGCCCACGAGATCGGGAAGAGCGCCGCGATGGCCACCAGCGCGACGGGGGCGGGGAGATCCGAGAGGGTCAGCCAGGCGATCAGGCGCATCCACCTGCTGACGGCGCGGGGCTCCGCTGTGGTCATTGCGGTGTGTCGTCGGGCCGATCGGGCGGCTTGAACAACTCGCGCAAAATTCCCTGGTGGGACGGCAACGACGCCCCTTCCGACCCCGGCTCAGCGGTGCCGGCGAGCCCTCCACACCTCGGCCCGGTACCCGACGTCGACCGTCACGTCGCCCTCGATCCCCAGCGCGTCGCGCAAGAGCCGCCGGGCCGTCTCGAAGAGGCGGGTCCGGTCGCCGTCCTCCATGAGGATCACCCAGCTGAACGTGCCGAGCAGGCCGACCAGCTCGTCGGCGTTCAGGGCGACGTCCCAGGTGACGACCGTCTGCTCGGGCTGATCGAAGGGGACCCCCGTCGGGATCTCGAGCGCCTGCACCGTGGCGGAGCGGTCGTTGAGCGCGGCGTCGAGCTCCCCGCGCTCCTGCTCGTCGAGGGCCGACGCCTCGCCGCCCCCGAGGAGGGCCTGGGCCCCCGCCATGAAGGCCGACTCGGGGTCGGGGCCGGACCACAGCGCGGCCAGCGTGCCGCCGGGGACCAGGACCCGACCGACCTCGTGCAGCGTGGGAACCGGGTCCATCCAGTGCCACGACGACGACGCGAGGACGGCGTCGGCGCTGGCGTCGGGCAGCGGCATCGACTCGCCGCGGCCCGCCAGTGCCCGCACGCCGGGGACCGATTCGACGAGCACGGCCCGCATGCGGTCGTCGGGTTCCACCGCGATGACCTCGTCGGCCCGATCCACCAGGAGGCGGGCCAGCGAGCCGGTGCCGGCGCCCAGGTCGACCACCGTCCCGACGGGGTCGGGCAGGATCCAGTCCACCGCGGCGGCCGGCGGCCCCTGGCGGTAGCGCTCGTACTGTGCGGCGGCACCGCCGAAACTGGCGGCACGGGCCGCCCTCTCCTCGGGCGTGAGCGGGATCACACCGGGATCGGGCACCTCGCCGACCCTAGCCACGGGACGGCGTGACCTGCCCGGCCTCCCCCGGCGGTCCGGTGTGGGGCCCGACGCCGGCGGCGCATAGAGTCTCCCGGTCGCCGATGCACCTGCGAGAGCGCGACGAACGGGGCATCACGAGAGGGTCTGCATGGCTAACAAGTGGTTCGAGACGGTGGCCGAGGCGCAGCGCAGGGCGAAGAGGCGCCTGCCCAAGTCGGTGTACGGCGCGCTCATCGCCGGCTCCGAGCGCGGCATCACCGTGGGGGACAACGTCACCGCCTTCAGCGAGCTCGGCTTCGCCCCCCACGTGGCCGGGCTCGCCGACAGCAGGGACCTGACCACCAAGGTCATGGGCCAGGAGGTCTCGTTCCCCGTCCTCATCTCGCCCACCGGCGTCCAGGCCGTGCACCCCGAGGGCGAGGTGGCGGTGGCACGGGCGGCGGCGGCGCGGGGCACCGCCATGGGGCTCAGCTCCTTCGCCAGCATGCCGATCGAGGACGTGGTCGCGGCGTGCCCGCAGACGTTCTTCCAGATCTACTGGATCGGCACGAGAGACCAGATCGCGGCGCGCGTCGAACGGGCGCGCGCCGCCGGCGCCGTCGGCCTCATCGCGACCCTGGACTGGTCCTTCTCGCACGGGCGGGACTGGGGCAGCCCGACCATCCCCGAGACGGTGAACCTGCGGGCGATGGCGCGCTTCGCCCCCGAGGCCCTGGCCAACCCGCGCTGGTTCCTCTCCTTCGCCAAGACCGGGAGGAGGCCGGACCTGACGACGCCCAACATGGTGGAGAAGGGGCAGAAGGGGCCGACGTTCTTCGGCGCCTACGGGGAGTGGATGCAGACGCCGCCGCCGAGCTGGGACGACGTGGCCTGGCTCCGCGAGCAGTGGGGAGGCCCCTTCATGCTCAAGGGGGTCACCCGCGTCGACGACGCCAAGCGGGCCGTGGACGCGGGGGTCAGCGCCATTTCGGTGTCCAACCACGGCGGCAACAACCTCGACGGGACGCCGGCGACCATCCGGGCCCTGCCGTCGGTCGCCGACGCGGTCGGCGACCAGATCGAGGTCCTGCTCGACGGCGGCATCCGCCGCGGCAGCGACGTGGTCAAGGCCGTGGCGCTCGGCGCGCGGTCCGTCATGATCGGTCGCGCCTACCTGTGGGGCCTGGCCGCCAACGGCCAGGCCGGCGTGGAGAACGTGCTCGACATCCTGCGTGGCGGCGTGGAGTCGGCGCTCCTGGGCCTCGGGCACGCGTCCATCCACGAGTTGCATCCCGACGATCTCGTCATCCCCGAGGGGTTCAGCCGCCACCTCGGCAGGTGAGGCCGCGGCGGTGCCGCCGCCACGGCCCGATCATGAGTCGAAGGCGACTACGCCGCGGATGATCGTCCCGGCGCCCTGGTCGTCGTAGCCCTGCTGCACCTGGTCCAGTGTGTACTCCTGGGTGATCAGCTCGTCCATCTTGAGCTCACCGGCCTCGTAGAGGTTGAGCAGGTTGGGCACCTGCACCCGCGGGCTCTGCGACCCGAAGACCGTGCCGAGCACCGCCTGGTTGAACATCGCCAAGTTGAACAGGTTCAGCTTCACGTCCATCTGGTCGAACGGCGCGATCGCCGTCACCACGATGCGGGCGTCCTTGGAGCCGCAGGCGCACGCCGCCGCGATGAGGTCGCCCTTCAGCACGCCCGGCGTCAGGATCACGACGTCGGCGTTGCGGCCCATGGTCAGCTCGGGCAGCATCATCTGGGCGTCGAGTAGCGACGGTGCCGTGTGGGTGGCACCGATCTCCTTGGCCCGCTCGAGCTTGAAGGGCACCGGGTCCACGGCGACGATGTGGCGCGCGCCGGCGATGCGGGCACCCTGAACAGCGCCCGAGCCGACACCGCCGCAGCCGGCGACGACCACCGTCTCGCCCGGCTTCACCTTGCCCCGGTCGACGGCCGAACCGAACCCCGTGGCGATGCCGCAGCTGATGAGCGCCGCGGCCTTCATGTTGTCCCAGGGGTTGATGCGCACCAGCGAGTTCTCGTGGCACACCATCTCGTCGGCGAAGGTGCCCAGCTGCGCCATCCGGTTCAGGTTCTCCCCGGCCAGGTGGTAGCGGTAGGTGCCGTCGCTGATCATGCCGCCGGCCAGCGTCATCATCCCGAGGTCGCACAGGTTCTGACGCCCCGACGCACACCAGTGGCAGGTCCCACAGGACGGGATGAAGGAGACGGCGACGTGGTCGCCCTGGGCGACCTGGGTCACGTTGGTGCCCACCTCCGTCACGATGCCCGAGCCTTCGTGCCCGCCGACCACCGGGAACATGGACTTCACGCCCATCATCTCGAGCACCTCGGGCGTCTGGCTGATGTCGCCGGTACGCAGGTGCTCGTCGGAGTGGCACATGCCCGAATAGACCATCTTGACCCTGACCTCGCGGTTGCCCGGAGGGTCGATCTCGATCTCTTCCGTCTTCCAGGGCTCGTTGAGCCCCGTGCACACCGCCGCACGCGTCGTCGTCATTGGCAATCCCTCCCTGAGGCTGGCGCGAACCAGTTCGCACCCTCAGTATCGCCGCCGGACCGGGCGCCGACAAACGGCGCGCCGCCGGCCGGGCGGTCGAGCCCGCGGGCCGGCGCTAGCCTCGCCGCGTGCCCGTCCCCGCCGAGTTCGCCGAGGTCGCCGCCCGGGTGCGCAACTGGGGGCGATGGGGGCCCGACGACGAAGTCGGGACGCTGAACCTGGTCGACGACGAGGCCCGGCGCCGCGGGGCCGCTTCCGTCGTGTCCGGCAAGGCCTTCGCGCTCGGGCTGCCCCTCTCGGAGGCAGAAGGGATCCAGCTCGGGTTCATCGAGGGCCGCGTCAACCCGACCCGCACCATGGTCCAGGTGAACGTCCCGGTCAACGCGGGGGAACCCGACTGGGTCTGCTTCAGCGAGGACGTCCTCACCCTGGCCACCCAGTGCGCCACCCACTGGGACGCCCTGGCCCACAGCAGCTACGGCGGCGTCATCTACAACGGCTACCCGGCGGGCAGCGTCACGAGCGACGGCGCCACCCGGTGCGGCATCCACCGGCTCACCACGGTGGTCAGCCGGGGCATCCTGCTCGACGTGGCCCGCGCCCTCGGACGCGAGGTGCTCGCGCCGGGGTATCCCATCATGCCCGCCGACCTCGACGCGGCCTGCGCGCTCGCCTCCGTCACCGTCGAGCCGGGCGACATCCTGCTCGTGCGCACCGGCCAGATGGTGCATCTCGCCCCGGCCCGGCGCGACCTGTCGGCGTACACGTTCCCGTCCCCCGGGCTCACCATCGAGACGGCCGAGTGGTTCCGGGCCCGCGACGTGGCCGCCGTCGCCACCGACACGCTCCCCTTCGAGGTCATCCCCTGCCAGCGCGAGGATGCCTACCTCCCCGTCCACCTGCTGCACCTGGTGGAGATGGGCATGACCCAGGGGCAGAACTGGGTGCTCGACGCGCTGGCCGAGGACTGCGCAGCGGACGGCCGCTACACGTTCCTGCTCGACGCCACGCCGCTGCCGCTGACCGAGGGGCTCGGCTCGCCCCTCAACCCTCTGGCGCTCAAGTAACGCCGCCACGCCGCCGCACCGCGGCACCGCCCAGCACCGGCCCGGTACGCGGCCTCGTCGTCTCACGCGGCGGGATCGCGGCCGGGGGCGCCGACCGACCCGTGACGGCCCAGTGCAGCATGCGGGCCTGGGTGTCGATGAGATTGCGGGTCCTGATGCCCCAGAACTCGAAGCCGTAGCGGTGCGCCGACACGCTGGCGAACATGGCCACCAGCGTCCCGGCCACGGCCATCGGGTCGGCGCCCGCGGGCGAGGACGTGGCCACCCCCGGGCCTCCCTCGGGCGACGGCGACGCGCTCGCGATGACCTGGGCCAGGGCCACGGTCACGGCGTTGAGTGCCCGCACCCTGATGCCGCGGAGCTGCGCGTCGCCCTCTTCGGTCGCCAGGTCGACCACGCGGAAGACGGCGCGGTTGTCCTCCCAGTAGTCGAGGAACCCCTCGGTGACCGCCAGCGCGGTGTCCCAGCCCGCCTCTTCCGACCAGTCCCCCCCGACCAGGTCGGCCAACTGGGCGGCTTGGTCGACCATCCCCTCGGCCAACACAACGATGGCCTGCTCCACGTTGCCGAAGTACTGGTAGAAGGTCGCCGGCGACGTGCTCGCCTGCCGTGCGATGTCGGTGACCTTCACCGACCGCCACGAGGTGGTCGTGAGGAGCTCCACCGTGGCATCGAGCAGCCGCTGGCGCGTCTGGCGCCCGCGCTCGCCGGGCACCCGCCCGTCGGTCGTGGCCACCTGCTCGGTGTACGCACTCAGGGCGACGATGGCCGCCTCCGGCCCGGGACTCCGTCCTGGCATGCGACGCCAGCGTAGTGGCCCCGTTCCCGAAGACCCAGGTGGCGGTGCGGATACGCTGTCGGGATGCAGCAGACGGTGGCCCGCCCGCTCACCCGCGCGCAGCAGGCTCGGCGTCAGCGCGTGATCGATGCCGCCATGGCCCTCGGGCTCGAGGGCGGGTACGAGGCGGTGCAGATGCGGGACGTGGCCGCCCGCGCCGACGTCGCCATGGGCACGGTGTACCGCTACTTCACCAGCAAGGACCACCTCCTGGCGGCCACGCTCGTGCACTGGGTCGAGATGCTCGACGCGCGGATCGGCCAGCACCCGCCCCGGGGGGCGCACCCCGCCGACCGCGTCCTCGAGGTCCTCGACCGCGCCCTGCGCGCCATGGGCCGCCAGCCCAAGCTGGTCGCCGCGGTGTTCACGTCCCTGTCCTCGCCCGACCCGGGCGCCGTCGGCTGCCAGCAGCAGATCACGCTGCTGATGGAGGGGATCATCTCGCGTGCGATGGGCGAGCCCGACATCCCCGACATGTCGGACAGGGCCCGGATGATCGGCCATGTCTGGTACTCCGCGCTGGTCGGATGGATCAACGGCTGGTCCACCATGGCCAGGGTCTACGACGAGCTGGCGGTGTCGGTCCGGTTGCTCCTCCCCGACGAGCTGGTCGAGCGCCGCGCCCCGGCCTGAACCGACCGGACCCATCGGGGCGCCCGGGCTAACGTCGCCCCGATGACCGCCGGCGCCACCACCCGCGGCCTGCCCATTGAGATCAGCGGCCTCTCCAAGCACTTCGGACCCGTCCTCGCCGTCGACGACCTCTCGTTCACCGTCGCGCCGGGGCGGGTGACCGGGTTCTTGGGCCCCAACGGCTCGGGCAAGACGACGACCCTGCGCATGCTGCTCGGCCTGGTCCACCCCTCTGCCGGCACCGCCACCATCGGGGGGCGCAACTACTGGGACCTCGACAACCCGTCGAGCACCGTGGGCGCCGTGCTCGAGGCGACCAGCTTCCACCCGGCGCGCCGGGCCCGGACCCACCTGCTCATGGCGGCCCGGGCCGGCGGCCACGACGACGCTCGGGCCGACGAGGTGCTCGATCTGGTCGGGCTGACGGGGGATGCCAAGCGCAAGGTGGGCGGCTTCTCCATGGGTATGCGCCAGCGGCTCGAGCTGGCCACCGCGCTCATCGGCGATCCCGACGTCCTCATCCTCGACGAGCCGTCCAACGGCCTCGACCCCCAGGGCATCGCCTGGTTGCGGGACTTCATGCGTTACTTCGCCGGTGAGGGCCGCACCGTGCTCGTGTCCTCCCATCTCCTGGCCGAAATGGCGCAGACCATCGACGACGCGGTGATCGTCTCGTTCGGCCAGCTCAAGGCGCAGGGCACGCTCGAGCAGATCACCTCAGGGCTGACGGGCGTCGTGATGCGGGCCCGCACACCCGAGGCGGACCGGCTCTGCGCCGTGTTGACCCAGGCCGGCGTC
>CAYWDQ010000041.1:0-14397 GCA_964457065.1 uncultured Acidimicrobiaceae bacterium
GGACGACGGGCACGCGCAGCGACAGCGGCAGCCGCCCCAGCGCGGCGAGCACGGTCCCGGCGACCTCGGCCTGCTCCGCGCCGGCCTCGGGTTCGCCGCCCGCCGCGGGCACGTGCGCCAGCGGCTCGTCACCGGCGCGGCGGTCGCGGTGGGGGATCTCCCGGCGCAGCTTGGAGTAGCACGAGTTGACGACGACCCGGTAGAGCCACGGCCGGATGCTCGGCACCGTCGTGAGGGAGTCGCGGAAGCGCCAGGCCCGCAGGTAGGCGTCCTGGACCGCCTCCTCGGCGTCGGCGCGGTTGCCCAGGATGAGGCAGGCGGTGCGGAAGGAGGCGACGTAGCCGTCCTCCAGCCACTCTGCGAGCTGTTGCTCCACCATCCCCCTTCATGACGCAGCGCAGCCCGGTTCGGTTCGTTCCGGGTGTTCGCCGTGCCTAGCGGGCTGCGGGTCCCTCCGGTGCGCCGCCGGCGGGATCGGCGGGCGGGGGCCACGCCGGTGGCGGCCACGACTCGCCCTCGGGGCGCTGGGCCGCCTCGGCGCCGGGTGCTGCCGGCACCGCGACGGGACCGCCGGCGGCATCGGCCCCGGCCTCCGCGTGCGGCCCGTGGCCGTTGGCGGCGCCGTTGGCCCCGTTGCCAGTGGCCGCCGGCGCGTTGATCGCCGCCTCGTGGAAGTGCGGGACCGACTTGGCGCCCTCGGTGTGCACGGGCGACCCGTGCGCCTCGTCGACCAGGCGGGCCACCTGGGCGCCGTCGATGATCTCGTTGTCGAGCAGCGCCCGGGCGATGGCGTTGAGCCCGCCCCGGTGCTTGCTCAGCGTCTCCATGGCCCGCGTCTCCTCGGAGCGCAGGATCCGCTCGACCTCCTCGTCGATGACCTTGGAGGTGTCCTCGGAGTAGTCACGGGTGTGCATGAGATCCTCGCCCAGGAAGACCTGGCCCTGGGAGCCCCAGGCCATGGGGCCGATGGCCTCGCTCATGCCCCACTCGCGCACCATCTTGCGCGCCAGCTCCGTGTTCCCGACGAGGTCGTTGGCGGCGCCGGTCGACAGGTCGCCGTACACGAGCAGCTCGGCGCAGCGGCCGCCCATGCGCACGCAGAGCGAGTCCTCGATGTACTGGCGGGGGTGGATGTGGCGCTCCTCCATCGGGAGCTGGTGGGTGACGCCGAGCGCCATGCCCGTCGGGAGGATGGTGACCTTGTGCACCGGGTCGGCGTGCTCGAGCACATAGGCGAGCACTGCGTGGCCGCCCTCGTGGTACGCGATGCGCTCCTTCTCAGACTCCGAGAGGACCATGGACTCGCGGCGCTGGCCGAGCAGCACCCGGTCGCGCGCCGTCTCGAAGTCGGCCATGGCGATCTCCGCGCTGCCGCGGCGCACGGCGTGGAGCGCCGCCTCGTTGACCAGGTTGGCCAGGTCGGCGCCGCTCATGCCCGGCGTGCCGCGCGACACGACGCCCAGGTCGACGTCGGACGCCATCCGCTTGCCCTTGCAGTGGACCTGCAAGATGGGCAGCCGCTCCTCGAGGTCGGGCAGCGGGACCACGATCTGGCGGTCGAAGCGACCGGGCCGCAGCAGGGCGGGGTCGAGGATGTCGGGCCGGTTGGTGGCGGCGATCATCACCACGCCCTCGGCGGTGTCGAAGCCGTCCATCTCCGAGAGCATCTGGTTGAGGGTCTGCTCGCGCTCGTCGTGGCCGCCGCCCAGGCCCGCACCGCGCTTGCGGCCGATGGAGTCGATCTCGTCGACGAAGACGATGGCGGGGGCCTGCTTGCGGGCGGTCTGAAAGAGGTCACGGACCCGGCTGGCGCCGACGCCCACGAACATCTCCATGAAGTCCGAGCCGCTGACCGACATGAAGGGCACGCCGGCCTCGCCGGCGACGGCGCGGGCGATGAGCGTCTTGCCGGTCCCGGGCGGGCCCACGAGCAGGACGCCCTTGGGGATCTTCGCCCCGATCTCCTTGAAGCGGGCCGGGGTCTTGAGGAAGTCGACGACCTCGCTGATCTCCTGCTTGACGCCCGTGTAGCCGGCGACGTCGTCGAAGGTGGTCGAGGGCCGGTCGCTGCTGAAGGTCTTCGCCTTGGAGCGGCCGATCGACATGATCCCCGACATCTGCCCCCGGGTCTGGCGGCCGATGAAGTAGATGAAGGCGGCCCCGATCGCGATGATGAAGATGTAGGGCAGCAGGTCGGCGAGCAGGCTGGAGGAGGGGGTCGGGAAGCTCACCTGGACGCCGTCGTTGCGCATGGTCTCGACGTCGTTGGGCAGCGACGGGCTCGGGCCCTGCACGGTGTAGCTGGTGCCGTCCTTCAACTTGCCGGTGATCTGCCCGCTGGAGTTGGAGATCTGGGCCGTGTCGACCTGCTTGGCGGTCACGTCCTGCATGAACTTGGTGTACGTGATGCTCTTGGAGTTGGTGGTCTTGATCGTGCCGACGGCCAGCAGGATCGCCACGATCCCGATGGCGACCACGCCCCAGAGCCAGCGCCAGCTCTGACCGCTGGGCGCCCCCGGCTGGGGGTTGCCGTCCCCGTCCTGGGGCGCGTTCGCTCTGTTCGGAGGCTTCTCCGTGCGCGGCGGGCTCACGGCATCCATGCTAGGCGCCGCCCCTGCACAACGGTGACCGCCCCGCCTGCCCGACCAGGGCGGCCTTCCCCGCAGGTCGCGGGCCTATGCGGCGCCGGTAACGTTTGCCCGATGACCGATTCCGAGCCCGGCGCGCCGGCCCCCGGCCCGCCTGCACGGCCGCCCGGGCCCGTTCCGGCAGGGTACGTGCCCCGCGAGTGGGTCCAGCAGGCCCCCCCGCCGCCTGCGTTCGCGGCCTCCGGGTTCCCGGTGTCGGCCCCGTCCCCGTCCCCGTCTCCGGTGCCCCCGCCCCCGCCACCACCCGCCGCCGCGGGCGACGTCCCCTTCCTCGATACGCCCTGGGTCCCCCCGCAGACCAAGCGCCAGGCCTGGATCTGGCTCGTCTACGCCTTCGCGGGGTTCCTGGCCGGCCAGATCGGCGCCCTCGTCTTCGGGCAGGTGGCCGGCGCCGTCGCCGGCAAGACCGGCGCCCAGATGCAGGCCATCGCCTCGGCCGCCGTCCCCCCCGAGTGGTACGTGGTCTCCACCCTGCTCGGCCTGTGGATCGGGTTCATCGGCGCGCCGTGGCTGGCCAGCCGGACCCAGGGCACGCGCAACTTCGTGCGCGACCTCGGGCTGCGCTTCCGGCTGATCGACGTCCTCGGGATCGCCATCGGCATCGGGGGGCAGATCCTCGTCGCCATCATGTACGCCCCCTTCCAGCACGACATCCACGACTTCAACGGGCCCTCGCAGAAGCTGACCGGCGGCTCGCACGGCAGCGGCTTCGTCATCATCGCGATCGCCACCGTCGTCTTCGCGCCCGCCATGGAGGAGCTGTTCTTCCGCGGGCTGCTCCTCAAGGCGCTCGTCCGGCTGTTCACCCCGCTGCGGGCGGCCGGCGGCGCGCGTGCCGCCGGAGTCGTCCTGGCCGTGATCCTCGACGGCCTCCTCTTCGGCCTGGCCCACGGCGAGTGGGTCCAGCTCGCCGGCCTGGCCGTCTTCGGCATGATCCTGGCCGCCGTCTCGTACCGCACCGGGCGCCTCGGCATGAACATGGTCGCCCACGCCACCTTCAACCTGGTCGCCATCGTGGCCATCGCCGCCAACGGCACCGGCCTGATCCACTGAGCACCCGTCCGCACGGGCATGCCGCCCACGGCGGGTGCAACCGCCCGCCGTGTCGGAGCGCCGGGCGCGCCCCCTATGGTTGGTGCCCGTGAGCCGGATGGACAGGGTCTTCAAGGCCTACGACGTGCGTGGGACGGTGCCCGACCAGCTCGACGCCGACATGTGCCGCGCCATCGGCCGCGCCATGGCCCGCTTCGCCGGTGCCCCCGAGGTCCTGGTGGCCCGGGACATGCGCGAGTCCGGCGTGGAGCTCGCGGGCGCGTTCTCCGACGGTGTGCGCTCCGAGGGGGTCGACGTGACCGACCTCGGCATGGCCTCGACGGACTTCCTCTACTTCGCCACGGGATACCTCGACGCACCGGGTGCCATGTTCACGGCGTCGCACAATCCGGCGCAGTACAACGGCCTGAAGATGTGCCTCTCGGGGGCGCGCCCGATCGGGCGCGACACCGGCCTGGCCGACATCGCGGCCGAGGCGGAGACGCTGCTGGGCGAGCCCACCCCGCCGCTGCGGGGCTCGTGGCGCGAGCTCGACCTGATGGACGCCTGGGCCGACCACGTCGTGTCGTTCGTCGACGTCGCGACGTTGCGGCCGCTCAAGGTCGTGGCCGACACCGCCAACGGCATGGGTGGGCTCGTGGTGCCCGTCGTCTTCGACCGCCTCCCGTTCTCGGTCGACATCCTCTTCCCCGAGCTCGACGGCAGCTTCCCGAACCATCCCGCCGACCCCATTCAGCCCGAGAACCTCGTCTTCCTCAAGCGCGCCGTCCTCGAGCAGGGCGCCGACATCGGGCTCGCCTTCGACGGCGACGCCGACCGGGTCTTCCTCGTCGACGAGAAGGCGGAGCCGGTCTCGGGCTCACTGACCACTGCGCTGGTGGCCGCCTCCATGCTGACCAAGCACCCGGGCGAGACGATCCTCTACAACCTGATCTGCTCCCACGTCGTGCCCGAGGTCGTGGCCGAAATGGGCGGCACCGCGGTGCGGACCCAGGTCGGCCACTCCATCATCAAGAAGGTGATGGCCGAGACGGGCGCCATCTTCGGCGGCGAGCACTCGGGCCACTACTACTACCGCGACAACTTCCGGGCGGACTCGGGCATCATCACGGCACTGCTCGTGCTCGAGCTGCTCAGCCAGAGCGACCAGCCGCTCTCCGCCCTGCTCCAGCCGTTCAAGCGCTATGCCGACTCGGGCGAGATCAACACCGAGGTGGTGAGCCCCGGTGCGACGGTGGCCGCCATCGCCGAGGCCGAGCGCGCCGCCGGGGCGTCGATCGACACGCTGGACGGGTTGACCGTCGAGCACCGCGACTGGTGGTACAACGTCCGGCCCTCCAACACCGAGCCGCTGCTCCGCCTCAACGTCGAGGCGAGGACGCCCGAGCTCTGCGCGGCCCACGTGGCGGAGGTGGAGAAGCTGATTGCCGCCAACGCCGGCGTCGGCGCAGACGAGAAGTGACACACCGCCGGCCGGACGTGCGCCAGTGCCGGCCCGACCTGAGGAGCCATCATGAGCCTTGACCCACTCCTGCTCGACGTCCTCGCCTGCCCGGTCGACAAGGGCCCACTGCTGTGGTTCGAGGACGAGGACGTGCTCTACAACCCGCGGCTGAAGAAGAGCTACGCCGTCGTCGACGGCGTGCCCGTGCTGCTGGTGAACGAGGCGGTCGACGTCGGCGAGGCGGAGCACGAGCGGCTGATGGCGAAGGCCGAGAAGGACAGGGTGCGGGCCACCGGGCCGTCCGAGGAGTGAGCCACAGGCAGTACCTGGACACGCTCGGGATGTGGGAGGCCGCCGCGGCCCTGCCCGAGCAGCTGCCCGCCGCACTCGACACGGCGGGCCGGGCCTTCGCCGGCTGCGCGTTCCCCTCCGGTGCTTCCGTGCGCGCCGTCGCCGCGTTCGGCCTCGGGACCGGGGGGACGGCCTGCGACGCCGTGGCCGCGCTCGCCGCGCCCCACATCCGGGTGCCGTTCTGGGTGGGTCACGGCTCCGACGTGCCGGCGTTCGTCGACGATCACACGCTGGTCCTCGCCGTGTCCGGCGCGGACGGCACGGAGGTGACCGTGGCGGCGGAGAGGTGCATCGAACGCGGCGCGTGCGTCGTGGCGGTCGGGGGCGGAGACCGGCTGGCGCGCCTGGCCGCCGGCGCGGGGCTCCCGTGGTGCCCGCTCCCGGCGACGGGCCCGGGGGCACGCGGCGCGCTGGGCGCGGCCACGGTCCCGCTGCTCGTCGCTCTGTCGGCCGCCGGCCTCGTGCCCGACGCCACGGCGTCGGTGGCCGCCGCCGCCGACGCGTTGGCGCGCCGGCGCGACGCCTGGCTCGGGCCCGCTGCCCCGCCCGAGGAGCTGGCCCGTCACCTCGGGCGCACCATCCCCCTCGTGTACGGCGCCGTCGGCGTGGGCGCCGTCGCGGCCCGCTGGTGGAAGGCCCGGGTCAACCTCAACGCGAAGGCGCCGGCGTTCGCGGCGTCCCTCCCGGAGCTCGCCCACGACGAGCTGGCCGGCTGGGGCCAGGGCGGCGACGTGACGCGCCAGGCGATGTCGCTCGTGCTGCTGCGCCAGCGGGGTGAGAGCCCGCGGACGGCGGGTCTCTTCGATGCGGTGCGCGCCGCCACCGACGAGGTCATGGCCGACGTCTTCGAGGTGCGGGCCGAGGGGGACGACGAGCTGGCGCGCTTCTTCGATCTGGTGTTGCTCGGCGAACTCGTGTCGCTGCATCTGGCCGGGCGCGAGGGCGTCGACCCCGGCCCGGTCCCTGCGGTCGACGAGCGGCCCGCGTAGGTCCCTCGCCGGCCCTCCCGCGTCAGCGCCGCCGTGTCAGTTGAGGCGCTCCACGATCATCGCCATGCCCTGGCCGCCACCGACGCACATCGACTCGAGGCCGAACGTCTTGCCCGAGTCCTCCAGGCCGTTCAGCAGCGTGGTCATGATGCGCGCCCCGGTCTGGCCGAACGGGTGGCCGAGTGCGATCGCGCCGCCGTTGACGTTCAGCCTGTCCCAGCTGATCCCGAGGTGCTTGGCCGAGGGGATCACCTGGGCCGCGAAGGCCTCGTTGATCTCGACCAGGTCGATGTCGTCGATCGTCATGTTGGCGCGCGCCAGGGTCTGGCGGCAGGCGTCCACCGGGCCGAGCCCCATGATCTCGGGGTTGAGCCCCGACACGCCGCTCGCCACGATGCGCGCCAGCGGGGTGATGCCGAGCGCCTTGGCCTTGGTGTCGCTCATGACGACGACGGCGGCGGCGCCGTCGTTGAGGGGGCATGCGTTCCCGGCCGTCACCGTGCCGCCCTCGCGGAAGACGGGCTGCAGGTTGGACAGGCCCTCGAGCGTCGTGTTCGGGCGGGGGCCGTCGTCCTTGGTCACCACGGTGCCGTCGGACAGGGTCACCGGGATGATCTCCCGCTCGAAGAACCCGTTCTCCTGCGACGCCACCGCCCTCGTCTGCGACAACAGCGCGAACTCGTCCATCTCCAGGCGGCCGACGTTCTCGTACTCGGCCACGTTCTCCGCCGTCTGGCCCATGGCGATGTAGACGTCGGGCAGTCCGGCCGCCGGGCTCCATGGCTCGGTCACTGCGGGGGCACGGACCTTCGTCCGCTCCTCGGCCCCGGCGAACTCCGAGTTGTGTGGCCCCGTGTCGGACGCGCCGTGCATGTAGCGGCTCACCGTCTCGACCCCGGCGGCGATGAAGATGTCGCCCTCACCGGCGCGGATGGCGTGCGCCGCCATCCGGATCGTCTGCAGGGAGGACGAGCAGTAGCGGTTGACCGTCACGCCGGGGACGTTGTCCATCCCGGCCAGGATGGCGGCGACGCGCGCCACGTTGTAGCCCGCCTCTCCGGCCGGCTGCCCGCAGCCGAGGAGCACGTCCTCCACCTCGGCGGGGTCGAGCTG
The DNA here is from genome assembly GCA_964457065.1 of uncultured Acidimicrobiaceae bacterium. Classification (GTDB taxonomy): domain Bacteria; phylum Actinomycetota; class Acidimicrobiia; order Acidimicrobiales; family RAAP-2; genus Bog-473. The sequence goes on from CAYWDQ010000041.1 coordinate 7,599, forward strand.
GGGCACCTTGTCGAGCACCGCCCGGAGCACGAGGGCGCTCAGGTCGTCGGGCCGGCACTCGACGAGCGAGCCCTTGTTGGCCCGCCCGATCGGGGTGCGACCGGTGGCGACGATGACGGCTTCTGGCATGGTGACGGCTCCTCGGTTCGATCCTGTGCCCCGGGGACCCCGCCCCAGGGCGGATTGCAGGTTACTTGGCGGTAGGGAGGGGTCCTCCTCCGGGCCGTCATTGGCCGCTGTGGCGGGGCGGACTGTAACGTGTTCTAGCGCGCCGGGCCCGCAGGGCCGGGACGGCGACGACGTGGCGTTGACGTGGGCCGATGCGGCCCCGCCACCCGGGAGGGACACGATGGAGATTGCCTTGACCGAGGAGCAGCAGGCGCTGAAGAGCGAGCTGCGCGCCTACTACGAGAACCTGCTGACCCCCGAGGTCGAGCAGGAGCTGGCCCTCGCCGGCGGCGTCGGCCCCGCCGTGCGCCGGGTGGTCAGGCAGATGGGCAGCGACGGGTGGCTCGGCATCGGCTGGCCGACCGAGTGGGGCGGGCAGGGCCGCTCCGCCATTGAGCAGTTCATCTTCTTCGACGAGTCGATGCGCAGCGGGGCGCCGGTCCCCATGCTGACCATCAACACGGTCGGACCCACGATCATGAACTTCGGCACGCAGGAGCAGAAGGAGTTCTTCCTCCCTCAGATCCTGGCCGGCGAGATCTCCTTCTGCATCGGGTACACCGAGCCCAACTCGGGCACGGACCTGGCGTCGCTGACCACGCGGGCGGTGCGCGACGGCGAGGAGTACGTGATCAACGGCTCGAAGATCTTCACCAGCCTGGCCGGCGACGCCGACTACGTCTGGCTGGCGACACGGACCGATCCCAACGTGGCCAAGCACAAGGGGATCTCCATGTTCGTGGTGCCGATGGACACCCCCGGCATCCGCGTGGTCCCGATGAAGCTCCTCGGGGACCACAACATCAACTACACGTTCTACGAGGACGTGCGCGTGCCGGCCACCAGCCTCGTCGGTGGCGAGAACCAGGGGTGGAGCCTCATCACGAACCAGCTGAACCACGAGCGCGTCACCTTGTGCTCGCCCGGCATCATCGAGCGCGTGCTGACCGACGTTCGGGCCTGGGCGCAGGTGACCAAGCTCCCCGACGGCCGGCGGGTCATCGACCAGGACTGGGTGCAGGAGCACTTCGCCCGCGTGTACGCCGAGCTCGAATTCCTCCGCCTCGTGAACTGGAAGGTGGCCTGGCAGGCGACGCAGGGGCACCTCGACGTGGCCGATGCCTCGAGCATCAAGGTCTTCGGCACCGAGTTCTACCTCCGTGCCTTCCGGTTGCTGTTGGAGATCCTCGGGCAGGCCGGGTACCTGACGCGCGGCTCGCCGGCAGCCGTGGTCGCCGGCAGGCTCGAGATGTACGCCCGCTCCATGATCATCCTCACCTTCGGGGGTGGGACCAACGAGATCCAGCGGGACCTCATCGCCATCTTCGGCCTCGGCATGCCGCGTTCGCTGCGCTGAGCCCGGATCGACCCAGGAGAGCCAATGGACTTCAACTACAGCGAAGAGCAAGACGCCGTCCGCCAGCTGGCGGCCCAGATCTGCGGCGAGCGGTCGACCCATGAGCGGCTGAAGCAGGTGGAGGCGGAGGCCGGCGACGAGGGGCCGATCGACCGCGACCTGTGGCGGGAGCTCGCCGGCGCGGGCCTGCTCGGCATCCACCTGGGCGAGGAGTTCGGTGGTGCCGGGCTCGACTTCGTGGCGGCCTGCCTGGTGATCGAGGCGGTCGGCCGGACCGCCGCCTACGTCCCCGTGGTCGAGACGATGGTCTACGGCGCGGTGCCCATCGCGCGCTTCGGCACCGATGCGCAGCGCAAGACCTGGCTCACCGGCGTGGCGAATGGTGACACCATCCTCACGGCGGCCATGGCGGAGCTCGTCGGCGAGGTCATCCTGCCGGGCGGGACCGAGCCGGCGACCACGGCCACCGCGCAGCCGGACGGCTCGTGGGTCCTCACGGGCACCAAGGCCTGCGTCCCCGCCGCCCTCGTCGCCGACGCCATGCTGGTGCCGGCGACCTGCCAGGCGCCGGACGGCGCCGTGTCCGGGGTCGGCGTGTTCATCGTCGACTCCGGGGCCGAGGGGCTGACCCTGACGCGCCAGACGACGACGACCGGGCGGCCCGAGGCCATCGCGGAGCTCGCCGGCGTCCGCGTCGGTGCCGACCGGCTCCTCGGCGACGGCGATGACGGCGCCGACGGCGCCGAGGTGGTCACCGCCATCACCGAGTTCGCCACGACCGCACTGTGCGTGCAGGAGGCCGGCGTCTGCGCGTCGGCCCTGGAGCTCACCGCCGAGTACACCAAGACGCGCGTGCAGTTCGACAAGCCCATCGCCACCTTCCAGGCCGTGGGGCAGCGCGCCGCCGACGCCTACGTCGACACCGAGGCGATCCGGCTCACGGCGTGGCAGGCGGCGTCGCGCCTGGCGTCGGGGCTGCCGGCGGCGTCAGAGGTGGCCGTGGCCAAGTACTGGGCGGCCGAGGGCGGGCAGCGCGTGGTGCACGCGGCCTCCCACCTCCACGGCGGGGTGGGCGTCGACCGCGACTACCCGCTGCACCGTTACTTCCTCCTCACCCGCCAGATCGAGCTGACACTGGGCGGGGCGAACGAGAGCCTGCGCCGCCTCGGGCGGATGCTGGCCGACGACCCCGCCTGAACCCGCCGCCGGCCTACGGAGCGGCGTTCGACAGGCCGAGGCCGTAGCCGGCCAGGAACACGCCCGCCTCCTGGTGGCGCGGGTACGCGCCGGCCAGTCGGTGGAAGGCGCGGGAGTGGTCGGGGTGGGTCAGGTGGGCCACCTCGTGGACCAGCACCGAGTCGAGGACCCACCCGGGCACGGCGCGCAGGCGGTGCGACACCCGGATGTCGCCCGAGTAGTACGAGCACGAGCCCCAGCGCGCCGTCTGGTTGGTGACCCAGCGCACGGAGGCGGGGCGGGCGCCCACCAGATAGCGGTCGCTCAACTCGATCGCGCGCTCCAGGAGCTCGTCGTCGCCCAGGCGCGACTGCGGGCTGTGGCGCGCGAGCAGCCGCTCGACCAACCAGTCGATGGTCTTCTGACGCGACTCGCGGTCGAGGTGGGCGGGCACGGACACCACGATGCGCCCACCGACCCACTTGGCCTCCGACGTCTTCTTGCGGCGCGTGCTGACCCGGACCTCGACCTCGGGAGCGGACTCGACCTCGGGAGCGGACTCGACCTCGGGCGACGGAGGGGACGGTGCCGGCGGCGGTGGCGGGAGCACCTCGACGGCCGTCGGCACGCCGGGAGCGGATTCGGACCCGAGGAGATCGGAGACGTCGAAGAGGGTCATGGACGGCATTGTGCCCGATCCGTGTGACCGTTCAGTGAATGCCTGGTCACCATCCCTGCCGCGGGGAATGCCTGGCCTTACGATCGGTTCGCTCGCCACAGCGGTCGCGGGCGAAACGGGGAGGTCGTGATGACGGCTCTGCTGCTTGCTTCTTCCGGTGCGGGAGTGATCGTGGTCATTTACATCGCGGTGATCGTCTTCGAGATCGCCGCGCTGTGGCAGGTGTTCGTGAAGGCAGGCCACCCGGGTTGGGCCGCCATCATCCCCTTCTACAACTACTACGTGCTCCTGAAGATCGTCGGGCGGCCCGGCTGGTGGCTGATCCTCTACTTCATCCCGATCGTGAACATCATCGTCTGGATCATCGTGGCCATCGACCTGTCCAAGTCCTTCGCCAAGACCTCCGGCTTCGCCGTCGGCCTGATCCTCCTGGCCTTCATCTTCATCCCGATCCTCGGCTTCGGCCCCGCGTCCTACGTCGGGCCGGCCGCGGCGAGGCCGAGGGTGATGTAGGAGCACTCGGGCGGGGAGCGCGACGGTGACTCGTCAGCCGAGCACCAGCTCGGCCAGGGTGCGCAGAGTGGCGACGTCGCCGTTGACGAGCATGGTCGTGGCGCGCGACTCGCGCCACGCCTCGAGGTCGTCGCGGATCTTCGCGACCGGGCCCACCAGCGCGATGTCCTCCACCATGGCCGTCGGGACGGCGGCCGCCGCGTCGTCCTTGCGGCCGTCGAGGTAGGCGTCCTGGATCTTGTGGGCCGCCTCCTCGTAGCCCATCCGGGCGAAGACGTCGAAGTGGAAGTTCATCTCCTTGGCCCCCATGCCGCCGATGTAGAGGGCGAGCGAGGGCCGGAAGGCGTCCGCCGCCGCCTCGGTGTCGTCGGTGATGACGGTGGGCGCGAACGCGAGGACCTCGAAGTCCTCTGCGCTGCGGCGAGCCCCGGGGCGGGCGAGCCCTTCGTCGAGCGACGCCTCGAAGGAGGACATCGCCCGGGGCGAGAAGAAGATGGGGAACCAGCCGTCGGCGATCTCGGCGGCCAGGGCGACGTTCTTGGGGCCCTCGGCGCCCAGGATGATCGGGATGTCCGTCCGCAGCGGGTGCACGATGGGCTTCAGCGGCTTGCCCAGCCCCGAGCCACCCGGGTACGGGAGCGGGTAGTGCGGGCCGTCGCTGGTCACCGGCTTCTCGCGGGCGAGGACCTGGCGCACGATGTCGACGTACTCGCGGGTCCGGGCGAGCGGGGCCGGGAAGGGTTGGCCGTACCAGCCCTCGACCACCTGGGGGCCCGACACGCCGAGACCGAGGACGAAGCGCCCGCCGGAGAGGTGGTCCATCGTCAGCGCGGCCATGGCCATGGCCGTCGGCGTGCGCGCGGACAACTGGCACAGCGAGGTGCCGAGGCGGACGCGCTCGGTGCGTGATCCCCACCAGGCCAGCGGGGTGAGCGCGTCCGAGCCGTACGACTCCGCCGTCCAGACGGAGTCGTAACCGAGACGTTCGGCCTCCGTCACCAGCTCCACCGCATTGGGGGGAGGCCCCGAGCCCCAGTAGCCCAGCTGCAGTCCGATCTTCATCGTCTTCACGGGTGGCTCCTCTCGCGTCCCCTGCCCGGGGCTGCTCAGACCTTGGCGACGATCTCGTCGGCGAACCACCGCACGGCGCCGAGCCGCGCGGCCAGCGCCTCGTCGTCGGGGGTTCCCGGAGCCACGTCGACGCCCATCCACGGAGCACACACGAAGTCGGTCACCCCGGCGTCGGCGAAGCGACGGTACAGGTCGACGTCGGGGGGCTCGTTGAGCGAGAGGTAGATCGTGAAACCCTCCTGGTCGCGTCCCGCCTTCTCGAGCGCGTCGTGCAGCTCGGCGAGGTGGGCCCAGGCCTCGTCCTCGCTGTAGGCCCCGGCCGCGACCCAGCCGTCGCACAGCGACGCCGTCCGCCGCAGGGCGACGGGTGAGTGCCCGCCTCCGATGATGGGGATCGGGGTGGTGGGTGACGGCTCCATCTGGCACTCCGGCACGTCGTAGTAGTCGCCGTGGAACTCCACCCACCCGCCGGCCCACAGCGCGCGCAGCGCCACGATCATCTCGTCCAGCCGCTTGCCCCGGGTGGTGAAGTCCTGGCCCGTCTGGTCGAACTCCTCCTTGCACCAGCCCACGCCGACGCCGAGTCGCAGGCGGTCGTCCGACAGGACGGCGGTCGTGCCCACCGACCTGGCCACCGTCATCAGGTCGCGCACCGGAGCGATGTAGACGCCGGTCGTGAAGAGCAGATTCTCGGTCGCGCCGGCCAAGGCCGAGATCACGCACATCGGGTCGGGCCATGGCGTCTCGGCACCCCAGCTCGGGGCGCCGTCCTCGCGTTTCGAGTAGGTGTAGCGCGACTCGAGCTGGCGCGGGTTGAACAAGTGGTCGGAGACGTGCATGCCACCGTAGCCCAGCTCGTCGCAGGCCTTGGCGAGGGGGATGATCTGGCGCGTCGGGAGGAACGACACCGCTTGGTGGAAGCGCACCGCGTGCTCGGTCACGGCCGTGACCTCAGCGGGCCCGCGGCGGGAGCGGCGTACCCCCGACGGGGGCGGAGGGTGCGAACGCGACGGGAATGTGCTTGGTCCCGTTGATGAAGTTCGACTGCAGGCGCTGGACCTCGCCGTCGAGCCAGATGTCGGGCACGCGGTCGAGCAGCCGGTCGAACATCACCATGATCTCCATGCGGGCCAGGTTCGCCCCGAGGCAGAAGTGCGGCCCACCCCCGCCGAAGGCGATGTGGTTGTTGGGGGAGCGGGTGATGTCGAGGTCGTCGGGGTTCTCGAAGGCCGACTCGTCGCGGTTGGCCGAGATGTGCCAGAACACGATCTTGTCGCCCTCCTTGATCTGTTGGCCGTGCAGCTCGAGGTCGGTCGTCGCGGTGCGGCGGAAGTGCATGACCGGCGTCACGAAGCGCAGCATCTCCTCCACCGCACCCGGCAGGAGCGAGCGGTCCTTGCGCAGGAGCTCCCACTGGTCGGGATGGTCGAAGAAGGCGGTCATGGCGCCGGACATCAGGTTCCGGGTCGTCTCGTTCCCCGCCACGATGAGGAGGAGGAAGAAGAGATCGAGCTCGAGCTCGTTGAGCTTCTCGCCCTCGACCTCGGCGTCGAGCAGGACCGAAATGAGGTCCTGCCTGGGCCGGAGCCGGCGCTCGGAGGCCAGCTCCTCGGCGTAGCTGTAGACCTGCATGAGCGCTTCGTCGGGCGCGGAACCGGGGACCTGGTACTCGGGGTCGTCCGCGCCGATCATCCGGTTGGACCAGTCGAAGACCATGCGGCGGTCGTCCTGGGGCACGCCTAGCAGCTCGGCGATGACGAGGAGCGGGAGCTCGGCGGCAATCTCCTCGACGAAGTCGGCCGTGCCGCGCTCGCACACCGAGTCGATGATGCCGT
>CAYWDQ010000041.1:14497-23869 GCA_964457065.1 uncultured Acidimicrobiaceae bacterium
ATCTCCTCGACGAAGTCGGCCGTGCCGCGCTCGCACACCGAGTCGATGATGCCGTCGGCGTACCCGATGATCTGCTGCTCCAGGTCTCGCACCATCTTGGGGGTGAAACCCTTGTTGACCAGGCGGCGGTAGCGCGTGTGCATGGTCGGGTCCATGTTGAGCATCAAGAGCTGCTGCTGGGCGAGCATCTCGTCGTCCGACTCGTGGAAGAGGGCACCGCGCCGGGCCGAGGAGAAGTGCTCCCAGTCCCGGTTGACGTGCACGCAGTCGTCGTAGCGGGTGACGGCCCAGAAGCCGCCCCGGGGTGCCACCGCCTCGGGGTGCCAGTAGACGGGTGCCTCGCGCCGCAACTCGGCGAACCAGTGGTAGGGCACTCCGTGCACGAAGTTGCGCCCGTCAATCAGGTCGATCTCGTCGAGACTCATCGGCCCCCCTTTCGGGCAACCCGGTGGTCGCCTCCCGGCGCCGGATCGCCTGCCCTTTCGAGGCAATTTCTAGAACGTGTGTCAGTGATCATAGGCACAGACCCGCACCTCCGGGCCTGAGCCCGGGCACGGCACGACGGCGGGCGGCGCCCGCATCGGCCCGGCGACCGGCCGCTCCGGCAGAGGACGAGCGCGCGGGCGCTAGGTTCCCGGAGCGCAGTCGCTGCACCCGATCGGCCGAGCGAAACGAGGAACGAGCCGTTGACCTACTGCCTGGCCCTGCGCCTCCACGAGGGATTGGTCTTCCTGGCCGACACCCGCACCAACGCGGGTGTCGACGACGTCGGCACCTACCGCAAGATGCACGTCCTCCAGCCCACTCCCGATCGCCTCTTCGTGATCGAGTCGGCCGGGAGCCTGGCGACGACCCAGGAGGTCCTGGACCGCATCAGGCGCGACCTCACCGCGGACGATGCGCCCGAGAGCCTGGCGACCGTCGGCCACCTCTTCGAGGCGGCCCTGTACCTGGGCCGCCTGAGCCACGAAGTCGCAGGCGCGCACCGGGAGGCACTGAGAGAGGTCGGGGCGGACGGCACGGCGACCTTCATCCTCGGGGGCCATGTCGGGTCGGAGCCGTCCGACATCCTCCTCGTCTACCCGGAGGGCAACTACATCAGGGCGTCCGACGAGCGACCGTTCCTCCAGATCGGCGAGAGCAAGTACGGCAAGTTCATGCTCGAGCTCGCCGTCCAGGCCGACGTCGACCTCGTCACCGCCGCCAAGATCGCCCTGGGCTCCATGATGAGCACGGCGAGAGCGAACCTGTCCGTCGGGCCGCCCTACGACGTCGGCATCTACGTCAACGGTGCCCAGACGATCAGCGAGTTCCGCATCGAGAGCCATTCACCCCTGCTGGACAAGCTCAGCAAGGTCTGGGAGCGCCAACTCCTCAACGGCATCGCCGAGCTCCCGACGATCACCGAGGACGACGTGACGGACGTGCGGACCGGGGCATAGCCACCCTACCCATGGACACCGACAGCCTTCGCGGCGACTTTCCCGTCCCCGAGCGGGTCTCGACCGGAAACCTCCCGGCGGACCCCGACGTGCAGGCCCTCGTCTCGGCGGGCTACGAGCGCTTCCGCCACCTCGACGAGGGAAGCGTGTCCGACTACATCCCCGCACTGGCCGAGGCCCCGCCGGACGCCTTCGGCGTGTGCGTCGCCGGGGTGCAGGGGCGCCTGTTCGCCGTCGGTGACGCGGAGCAAGAGTTCACGATCCAGAGCATCTCCAAGGTCTTCGTCTTCGCCCTGGTCTGCGACGTCATCGGTCCCGACGAGGCGCGGCGCAAGCTCGGCGTGAACAGCACCGGCCTCCCCTTCGACTCGGTGATGGGGATTGAGCTCAACGCCGACCGCACCATGAACCCCATGGTGAACGCCGGCGCGCTGGCGACCACGAGCCTCGTGCCCGGGAAGACCGCCGAAGAGCAGTTCGAGCGGATCGTGGCCGGGCTCTCCGTCTTCGCCGGGCGCACACTCGAGATGGACGAAGAGGTGTACGAGTCCGAGGCGGCGACCAACTTCCGCAACCGGGGCATCGCGCACCTCCTGTACGGCTACGGGCGCATGTACTGCGATCCCGAGGTCGCGACCGACGTGTACACCCGCCAGTGCGCGCTGCGTGTGAGCGCGCGCGATCTCGCCGTCATGGGGGCCACGCTGGCTGACGGCGGGGTCAACCCCATGACCGGCGAGCGGGCGGTCGCGACCGGCTGCAGTAGACGGGTGCTGGCCGTCCTGGCCACCTCGGGGCTCTACGAGCGCTCCGGCGACTGGCTCTACGACGTGGGCCTACCAGGGAAGAGCGGGGTCAGCGGGGGGCTGGTCACGGTGTCCCCGGGCAAGGGCGGCGTGGGGACCTGGTCCCCACGCCTCGACGAGGCGGGCAACAGTGTGCGCGGCCAGCGCATCACGGAGTACCTCTCGGAGGGGCTGGGCCTCAACCTGTTCGCCTCGGCCCCCCGGGCCTAGACGCGCAGGCACACTTGAGCGGGCCGACGAAACGAGAACGTGTTACAGTTTTCGACCGAGCGCGGCCTTGACCTGGCAGGGACCGCGGAGTGCACGCGAGGCTGCCCCACGATGTTCCTCGAAGAGAGCCCCGAACAGCAGCAGCTGCGCGCCGAGCTGCGCGGTTACTACGCCGATCTGCTGACCGACGAGGTGCGGTCCGGGCTCGCCGAGGGCGGCGAGGGGGGCGCGGCCTGGAGCCAGGTGGTGCGCCAGATCGGCAAGGACGGGTGGCTCGGCATCGGGTGGCCGGCCGAGTTCGGCGGGCAGGGGCGGCCGGCAACAGACCAATTCATCTTCTTCGACGAGACACGGCGCGCCGGTGCCCCGTTCCCCTTCGTCACGATCAACACGGTCGGGCCGACGCTCATGCGGTTCGGCACCGACGAACAGAAGTCCTTCTTCCTGCCCCGGATCCTCGCCGGTGAGGTCAACTTCGCCATCGGCTACACCGAGCCCGAGGCGGGCACCGACCTGGCCTCGCTGCGCACACGCGCCGTGCGTGACGGGGAGGAGTACGTGGTCAACGGGGCCAAGATCTTCACCAGTGGCGCCGACCAGGCCGATTACATCTGGCTGGCCGTGCGCACCGACCCTGACGTGCCCAAGCACAAGGGCATCTCGATCCTGTGTGTGCCGACGACGACGCCGGGCTTCGAGTGGTCGATCATCAACACCGTCGGCGGGCTCACGACGACGCAGACCTTCTACGACAACGTCCGGGTCCCCGTGGCGAACCGCGTGGGCGCGGAGAACGAGGGCTGGCGCATGATCACCACCCAGCTCAACCACGAGCGGGTGGGGCTGGCGGCCTGGAGCGGACTGGCCCTCTCCCTCTACGAGAGCATCGTGGCCTGGGCGGCGAGGCAGCCGACGGACGACGGCAAGACGCAGATCGACCAGGGCTGGGTCCAGATGGATCTCGCCAAGTGCCACGCCGAGCTGCAGGCGATGTGGCTGCTCAATTGGCGCATGGCCGTCCATGTGGCCGACGGCGAGCTCACGGGCGCGGAGTCGTCGTCGATCAAGGTGTTCGGGACCGAGCGGATCCTCGAGGTGGTGCGGCTGCTCCTCGGCGTGGTGGGTCCGGCCGGCTACCTGACGCCGGGCTCTCCCGGGGCGCTGCTGCGGGGGCGGCTCGAGGCGACGGCGCGCCAGGCGCAGGTCAACACGTTCGGTGGTGGCGTCAACGAGGTCCAGCGTGAGATCGTGGCCTCGTCGGGCCTGGGCATGACACGGGGGGCGCGGTGAGCACGGACGGCGGCTCGGGTCGGGCGGACCGGTTCGAGGAGCTGGCGCCCTACCCGGATCACAGCGTGCCGCTGGGAGCACTGGTCGGCCAGGCGGCCGGCGCCCCGAACCTGTCAACCCACGCGGTGAACGCGCCGATGATCCGGCACTGGGTCGAGGCGATGGGCGACGAGAACCCCGTCTATGTCTCCGACGAGGCGGCACGGGCGGCGGGCTACGACCGGCTCATCGCCCCACCCACCATGCTCCAGGCCTGGGTCATGCGCGGCTTGCGCGCCACCGTCGCGACCGAGGAGGCCCGGGCGGCCGGGGGCGAGCAGGGGAGCGGGGCCAACGAGCTCATGATGGGCCTGCTCGACGACGAGGGACTCACCTCTGTGGTCGCCACCAACTGCGAGCAGCTCTATGGCCGGCCCCTCGTGGTGGGAGACCGGTTGCTCGTGCGCTCGGTGATCGAGTCGATCTCCGACCCCAAGCGGACCGGACTGGGGACCGGGCGCTTCGTCACGACCCGGATGGACTACGTCGCGGTCCCCGACGCCGACGTCCCGGAGGGCGAGCCCGTGGGGACCGAGCTGCTCCAGGCGCTCTTCGACACCGGCGAGCCCGTCGCCACCCAGCGCTTTCGGATCCTCAAGTACCTGCCGCCCGCCCGTACGCCGCCGCGCCCGCCGCGACCGCGGCCCGCCATCACTCAGGACAACGCGTTCTGGTACGAGGGCGCCCGTGAGCACAAGCTGCTGATTCAGCGCTGCACGTCGTGCGGCACGCTGCGCCACCCGCCGTTGCCTGCCTGCGGCGCGTGCGGCTCCTTGGAGTGGGACACCGTCGAGGCGAGTGGCCTGGGCACCCTCTACTCCTTCGTCGTGGTGCACTACCCGCAGGTCGCCGCGTTCGACTACCCGCTGCCGATCGGACTGGTCGAGCTCGAGGAGGGGACGCGCGTGGTGGCGAACCTCGGCGCTGTCGAGCCCGGCACAATCGTGATCGGCATGAAGCTGCGGGCCGTGTTCGTGGACCACGACGACGAGCTGTCATTGCCCCTCTTCGTGCCGGCGGGGTCGTCCGTGTCAGGGAGCGCGGCCTGATGGACTTCAACTTCAGCGAGGAGCAGCTCGCCGTCTCGGAGGCGGCGACCGGGCTGTTCTCGGGGTTGGTGGACCCCGAGCGTGTCGGGGTCGTCGAGCAGACGGACGACCGCATCGACCGTGCGCTCTGGCAGGCGCTCGCGGATGCCGACCTCCTGGGCCTTGCCGTGCCCGAGTCGGAGGGCGGTGCCGGCCAGGGGCTCATGGAGCTGTGCCTCCTGCTCGAGGCGCAGGGCAACGCGGTGGCGCCCGTGCCGCTCTGGGCCACCCTGGTGCTCGGGGCTCTCCCCATCGCGCACTTCGGCTCGGAGGCACAGCAGGCCCGCTGGCTGCCCGGCGTGGTCTCGGGGGACGTGATCCTCACCGCCGCCCTCACCGGCAGTGCCGCCAGTCCGACGTCGTCCCCGGCCGTGCGGGCGATGCCACAGGGCGACGGTTGGGTGCTCGACGGCACCGAACTCGCGGTGCCCCAGGCGCACCTGGCGGCACGGATCGTGGTGCCGGCCCGCACCGAGGGTGGCGGTGTGCTGCTCGCGCTCGTCGACCCGGCCGCGCCCGGCGTCTCGCTCGAGCGCGCCCTGACCACCAACCGCGAAGTCCATCCGCACCTGCATCTCGCCGGGGTGGCTGTCGTGGCCGAGGAGGTGCTGGTCGGCGCCGACGTCGGCCGTTCGACGCTCGACTTCTTGTCGGTGGCGGCGACGATCGCGTTGTGCGCGCTGCAGGTCGGCGTGTGCGAGGCGGCGCTCACACGGACCGCGGCGTACCTGAACGGCCGTCATCAGTTCGGGCGCCCGCTGAGCACGTTCCAGGGCACGATGCTGCGGGCGGCGGACGCCGCCATCGACATCGAGGCGATGCGGGTCACCTGGCAGAACGCCGCCTGGCGCTTCGACAGCGGGCGCGACGCCGCCGACGCGGCCTGGGCGGCCAAATGGCAGGCCGCGGAGCGCGGGCAACGGACCGTGCACGCCACCCAGCACCTCCACGGCGGCATGGGTGCGGACATCACCTACCCGATCCACCGCTACTTCCTGTGGGGCAAGCAGATAGAGCTGCTCCTGGGCGGCCCGAGCGCGCAGCTGGCGCGGCTCGGCGCGGACATCGCCGAGCGGGCCCTCGCGGACGCCGAGGCGGAGGGGTGACGGCGCCGGTGTCGGGGCCGACCTTCAACGGCGTCTCGGTGGGCGACGAGCTGCCGACGCTCGTCCTGCCCGTGACGCGGACACTGATCGTGTCGGGAGCCATCGCGAGCCGCGACTACCAGGACGTGCACCACGATCCGGTGCGGGCCAAGGGCCGCGGCTCGAAGGACATCTTCATGAACATCCTGACCACCAACGGGCTCGTCGGCCGCTACGTCACCGACTGGTCCGGGCCGCGCAGCCGGCTGTCGGAGGTCGACATCAGGCTCGGCGCGCCGAACTACCCGGACTGCACCATGACGCTGACCGGGACGGTCACGGCCAAGGGCCCGATGGGCGACGACGGCCGGAGTGGGATGGTCACCGTCGCCATCCGTGGTGCCAACGAGCTCGGCGACCACGTGACGGGCACGGTCAGCGTTGTCCTCCCGTTGGGAGACGACGCAGCGAAGGGCGCCGGCTGATGCCCCACACCTTCTCCGGCCGGACGGCGATCGCGGGCATCGGGGCGACCGAGTTCTCCAAGGACTCGGGACGCTCGGAGTTGCGCCTCGCCGTGGAGGCGGTGCGCGCTGCGCTGCACGACGCCGGGATCGCCCCCTCCGAGGTGCAGGGGATGGTCACCTTCAGCACGGACACCAATCCCGACATCGACATCGCTCGCAGTCTGGGCATCGGCGAACTGACCTTCTTCAGCCGGATCCACTACGGCGGCGGCGCGGCGTGCGCGACCATTCAGCAGGCGGCGCTGGCCGTCTCTTCCGGCGTCGCCGACGTCGTCGTCTGCTACCGCGCCTTCAACGAGCGCTCGGGGAGCCGCTTCGGCGCCGGCGTGCAGGGCAGGGCCCCGGTGCCGACCGCGGAGAACGCCCACATGGCCTCCTACCTCCCGGTGGGCCTGTTGACGCCCGCCTCGTGGGTGGCCATGGCGGCGCAGCGCTACCTCCATGTGAACGGCGCCACGAGCGAGGACCTCGGGCATGTCGCGGTGGCCGACCGCAGGCACGCCGCCACCAACCCGAAGGCCTGGTTCTACGAGCAGCCCATCACGCTCGCGGAGCACCAGGCCAGCCGGTGGATCGTGGAGCCGCTCCACCTGCTCGACTGCTGCCAGGAGACCGACGGCGGCCAGGCGCTCGTCGTGACGTCGCTCGAACGCGCCCGCGACCTGCGCACGGCCCCGACCGTCATCCGGGCCGCGGCCCAGGGCTCGGGCAAGGGTCAGGACATGATGACGAGCTACTACCGCGACGACCTGCTCGGTCTGCCCGAGATGTCCGTCGTGGCCCGCCAGCTGTGGGAGACGTCAGGTCTCGGGCCGGACGACATGCAGGCGGCGATCCTCTACGACCACTTCACCCCCTACGTGCTCTACCAGCTGGAGGAGCTCGGGTTCTGTGCGAAGGGCGAGGCCAAGGACTTCGTACGCGGCGGCCGGATCGAGCTCGGCGGCGCGCTGCCGATCAACACTCACGGCGGCCAGCTCGGTGAGGCCTACCTGCACGGGATGAACGGGATCGCCGAAGGAGTGCGGCTGGTGCGCGGCACGTCCGTCAACCAGGTCGACGGACTCGAGCACGTCGTGGTGACGGCGGGGACGGGCGTGCCGACGAGCGGACTGGTGCTCGGCGTCGATCGCTGACCGCACGGCTGGGTCGCCGCTGAGGGATGGCTGAGCGTCCCCTGTGAGTCCCTCCGAAAGGCTGTCTCTCTCGTCGATGATGGGGCAATATCGCAGGAGTCACGTGATGTCATCCCTCCACGATCCGTCGAAGAACGAGTGCGCGCGTGCCGGGGCAGCACCCGCGTGCCACGGACCGCGCCGAGGCCCTGACGAGACTTGACGTCGGTCGCCGCCGGTTCGCGTCGGGGTTCGCGACCTCGGCCCCACGCGGTGATCGCCGGCACGGGTCGTGCCGGAACGAGCTTCCTCGTTCGCTTCCTGGAGGCCTGCGGCCTCGACACCGGCCCGCCTGACCAGTTCTTCGATCCACGGGCCCGAGCGGGCCTGGAGCGCAACCTCCTCGACGAGGATGCGCCCTACGTGGTCAAGGATCCCTGGTTGTTCGCGTACTGCGATCAGATCGACCCGGGCGCGATCGAGGTCGAGGCCCTGCTGGTCCCGGTCCGCGAGCTGGCGGCGGCGGCCACGAGCCGGATCCTGCAGGAGCGCATCGCGATGGCGGACAGCTTCTGGTCCGATCTGCCCGCCAGTGACGTGCACGGCGTGATTGCCGGGGGAGCGGTGTACTCGCTCGACCCCGTCGACGAGGCGCGGATCCTGGCGGTCGGGTTCCACCGGCTCATCCTGTGGGCGACGGTCCGCCGGATCCCGCTCTTCCTGGTGGAGTTCCCGCGCATCGTCAACGACGGCGAGTACCTGATCGACACCCTGTGGCCCTGGCTCGGAGCGCACTGTGAGAGGGACCGGGCGATGCGGGCGTTCACCTCCGTGGCGGACCCCGACCTGGTCCGGGTGGAGGGGGCCCTGCCGCCGGGTCCCGAGGGACGTCGGGCGGACGCCGAGCAGCTCGATCGTGCGGCCATGAACGTCCTCCTCAAAGAGCGCGAGGCGCTCCTGAGCGTCATGCGCGACGAACTGGCCCTGACGCAACAGCGTCTGACCGAGGCCGAGCAGCGCCTGGGCGACGCCGAGCGTCACCTGGCCGAGACCCAGGTCCGGTTCGCGGCGAGCGAACGCGAGGCGTCCGAGAGAGAGGAGCTCCTCGCGTCCCGGGTGGCCACGGCCGAGTCGGCGCTGGCGCAGCGGTCCGTCGCCCTTGCCCGGACCGAGCGTGCGCTCGACGCGGCGACGACCGAGGTCCATGCCGTGCAGGGCACGTGGAGCTGGCGGGTCACCCGGCCCATTCGCGCGCTGCGGGGCGCCGGGCGAACGAGGCGCGACGAGCTCGGCCAGGACCGGTCGCCGTAAAGCTGGGCAACCGGCCCGCTCGTGCGCCGGCCCGGAATCCGTCAGAGGACCCTGTCCGCCACCGCGCCTTCGAGCCCGGCGGCCTCCTCGTCACTCAGCAGCCGATAGGCCTCGCCCTTGGCGGGCATCCAGAGGATGGGGTCCGCGCACGTCCACCGTTCGGCGCGCAGCCCCCGCTTGAGCACCTTGTTGGTGGCGGTCACCGGGAGCGCCGAGGTCATGCGCACGAAGCGCGGCGCCCACTTCGTGCCGAGGTCCTCCTGGGCGGCGAGGAAGTCGGCGAAGCCGTCCGCGTCGAGCGCGTCCAGGCCGGGCCGGAGCTGCACGGCGGCCATGACCTGGTCGCCCACGACAGGGTCCGGCACCGCGTAGACGGCGGCGAGAACCACGTCGGGATGCCGCTGCATGATCCGCTCTATCGTCGCCGACGCGAAGTTCTCGCCGTCCACGCGAAGCCAG
>CAYWDQ010000042.1:0-23822 GCA_964457065.1 uncultured Acidimicrobiaceae bacterium
CTAGCTCGGGGTCCGACTCCTGAGCCAGACGAAAGAGCTGCACCACCTGCCCGGGATCCGGTGGCTTGAGTTCCTTCATGGGCACCCGGGGTGGAGAGGCGTCGATGGCCGGATTGTGGGTGATCCAGCCCCAGCGGACCCCTTGGGTCAATGCCCGTCGGATGATGCCGTGGACACGTCGAATCGTCGCTGGGGCATACGGCCCACGCGATCGACCGACTTCGAGCAGCTCGCGGTAAAACCGGTCGAGATCGGTCGGGGTCAGTTTCGCGACCTGGGTGGATCCGAGCGCGGGGACGATCGGGTCCTCGATGTACATCCGGGTGGTCTCGACGGTCTTGGGAGAGAAGCTCGGCGTCGCGTGGGCCAGCCACTCATGACAGAGGGCAGCCACTGTCCCTTTTCCATGCAAACCGACTGGCCGCTTATCGACCTCGGCCACGATGGCGGCGAGTGCCTTGGAGGCGTCGCGTTTCGTTCCATGGAAGGTGCGCTCCACGTAGCGCTTTCGACCAGTAGCGGGATCTCTGCCGGCGTGGACCCGGAGCTGCCACGAGTCGTTGCTTCGCTGTCGCATGGAGCCAGCCATGGCGCCCGTCCGTTCTGTCCATCCCTACTCGGCTCAGTGTATCCGAATGGATGGACAATTGGATGGACAACTGTCGTGGCCGGTCTGGCCGATGGTTCAGATATGGCCTCTGAAGTGGTCTTTCTTTGCAGCCCCAACGGGATTCGAACCCGTGTCGCCACCTTGAGAGGGTGGTGTCCTAGGCCTCTAGACGATGGGGCCGAGCGGAGGCCTCCATCACCTTGATGGATGCCGCCGTGCTCGGGGGGAAGGACTCGAACCCTCAATAACTGGACCAGAACCAGTCGTGTTGCCGATTACACCACCCCCGAATGGGTGGAGGTTCAGGTTAGCCGAGCGGCCCCCGGGGCAATTCGCCGCCCTGACCAGGGAAGGGTCGCGCTGAATCGCCGGGTCCGTCATGGGATGATGCGGCATCCGGGGTCCCCCGGTGGCGAACCTGGGCTCGGAGGTCCTCGCATGCATCGGTGGTCGGCAGCGCCGCTCGTCCTGGCCGGCCTGCTGTCTGGCGCCGTCCTGGGCAGCCTGGCCGCATCGGCGACTCCCGCGGCGGCGACGGCGGGCATCTCGGTCAGGGTCACACCCGACCGGGGCCTCGTCGACGGGCAGACCGTCACCCTCACGGGACGCGGGCTGGCCCGTTCGTCGGACGGGAAGCCGGTCACCTGGTTCGTCGCCGAATGCACCGCTGCCGTCCAGGGCCGGATGAACCCCTCCACCGACACTCCGCACTGCGACGTGCCGGAGGCCCAGGCGATCCGGGTCCGCACCAACGGCACCTTCACCGCCCGCTTCCGCGTCGAGACCGGAATCATCGGCGACGGCTACTGCGCGACGCCGGGCCACGAGTCGTGCGTCATCGGGGTGGGGAACGCCCAGGGCCAGGGCACCGTCGTGAGGATCACCTTCAAGGCACCCTCGCCCACGGCGACCGCTCCCACCACCACGTCGACCACCTGAGCGGCGCGTCACCGCTCAGGCGTCGTGCAGCCACTCCAGGTGGTTGTAGCCGATGATCCGGCCCAGCCCCACGCCCACCGCCTCTTTCAAGAAGTAGGGCAGGGTGGACCAGCCGGTGATGGGCGAGGTCTGCGTCGGCGTCGGTGACGGGGAGAGCGAGAGATCCGAGGCGATGGCCATGGAGCGGTCCTCGTGGAACGGGTCGGTGGTGACGAGCACCACCCGGGCGTTGTGCGCCAACAGCTGTTTCTGGGCGTCCGAGATGTTCTCGTAGCTGTCGTCGCCGCCCGCCTCGAGGATGGCCGCCGCCGGCACGTGGTGCTTCTCCTCGAGGTACATCTTGCCGGACTGCGACTCGGTGCACCTGTCCCCCGGCTGTTTGTTGCCGGTCACCATGATCAGGGGCGCGTACCCCTCCTTGTAGAGCTGCGCCGCCTGGTCGAGACGCGCCCGGAGGTCGGGGGACGGGACGCAGTCGTACTGGGCCGCCCCCATCACCAGGATGGCGCCCGCCGGGTGGGGGTCGTACTGGCGCGAGGTCAGCCACACCTGCGCCAGGGTCACGCCGAAGTAGACGACGATCACGGCGAGGACCAGCACGGTGATGCGCAGCGCCCAGCGGAGCGGCGCCAGCAGCATCAGCCCGGCGGAGCCAGCCGGGAGAGCGCGGCCGCCAGGCGGCGGCGCGTCTCCTCGCGGCCGAGCACCGCCAGCGAGTCGAACAGTGGGAGGCCGCGGGTCCTCCCCATGACGGCCACCCGGATCGGGGCCTGCGCCTTGCCGAGCTTGCGGCCGACCGAGTCCGCGATGGCCAGCGTCGCCTGGTGGAGCGAGTCCTTGTCCCACGGGCACGTCTCGTACGCCGCCAGGGCGTCGTCGAGGATCCGCGACGCCATGTCGTCGCCGGCGATCGCCTTCTGCCAGCTGTCCTCGTCGGCCGGGGCGTCCGCCAGGAACAAGAAGTCGACCAGCTCGGGCAGCTCCCCGAGCACCGACACCCGCTCCTGGGCCACGGCTGCGACCTCTTCGAAGCTGCGGGCATCGAAGCGCTCCGGTGGCCACGGCGGCGGCTCCACGGCGGGCGCCCCCGTGTCGGGGTCGCGCCACCCGCCCGGGGCCCACTCCCCCGGCACCGGGTCGACCCACGGCCGCGCCGCCGCCACGAACTCCTGCAGCGGCAGGGCGCGGATGTAGACGCCGTTGATGTGCGAGAGCTTCTTCACGTCGAAGAAGGCCGGTGAGCGCTGCACGTCCTCGAGCCGGAACTTCTCGATGATCACCTCGATCGGCACGATCTCCTCGTCCCCCGGGCTCCATCCGAGCAGCGCCAGGTAGTTGCGGAAGGCCGCCGGCAGGTACCCCTGCTCCCGGTACATCTCCACCGCCACCGGGTCACGTCGCTTGGAGAGCTTCTTGCCGCGCTCGTTGACCAGAAGGGGCAGGTGGGCGTACGCCGGCAGCGGAAGGTCACGGCCCTCGGCCGTGTCGAGCGCGCCCCACAGCATGATCTGCTTCGGGGTCGTCGGCAGCTGGTCCTCGCCCCTGATCACGTGCGTGATCGCCATGGTGCGATCGTCCACCGCGTTGGCCAGGACGAACAGCGGCTTGCCGTTCCCCTTCACGCAGATGAAGTCCTCGAGCGCGCGCTGCGGGAACTCGACCTCGCCGCGCACCAGGTCGTGCACCAGCACCACCCCGTCGTCGGGTGTGCGGAAGCGCAGGGCGCGGCCCTCGCCGCGCGGCAGGCCGAGGTCGCGGCAGTGCCCGTCGTAGCCCGGCGTGGGGTCCCCCGCCGCCGCACGGGCCTTGGTGCGCTCGTCGATCTCCTCGCGCGTGCACCCGCAGGCGTAGAGGGCGCCGCTGTCCCAGAGCGCCTCGATGGCGGCGGCGTGCGTCCCTTCCGCAGCCGACTGGAAGAACGGCCCCTCGTCCGGTTCCATGCCGAGCCAGTCGAGAGCCGAGATGATCCCGTCGGTCCACTCGGGCCGGTTGCGCGCCTCGTCGGTGTCCTCGATGCGCAGAATGAACGTGCCCCCGTGCCTGCGCACGAACAACCAATTGTACAGGGCGGCTCGTGCGCTGCCCACGTGGAAGTAGCCGGTGGGCGACGGGGCGAACCGCGCACGGGGTGGGCCGGTGTCGGTCATTCTGTGCGGCGGCGCACCCCGGCGCCGACGGAGTGCGGGGTGCGGCCCGGCGTCAGTCTTCCTCTATGGAGATGGCGCCCGTGGGGCAGCCGTTGACCGCTTCACGCAGCCGCTCGCGGAGCTCCTCGGGTGGGTGCTCGTTGAGGACGTAGAGGTACCCGTCGTCACGGACCTCGAAGACCTCGGGCAGGATGCCCATGCACACGCCGTTGCTGGCACACTCGTCGAAGTCCACGACGACCTTCACGGATACCTCCTGGTCAGGGCTGGCTTGGCTCCGCCGAGCATATCGGCAGGGCCGGGTGTCAGGGCTTGTCCGCGCTGACGACCCACATGGCGAAGAACTGGGAGCCACCACCGTAGGCCTGGCCGAGCGCCCGGCGGGCGTCAGGCACCTGGTGCTCCCCCGCCATGCCTCTCACCTGCAGGGCGGTCTCGAGGAAGCGCAGCATGCCGGAGGCGCCGATCGGGTTGGAGGACAGGACGCCCCCCGAGCAGTTCCACGGGATGTCGCCGCCTTCGATCATGGACGTCGCCCCCGCCTGGGTGAGCTTCCACCCGTCGCCCTCGGCGCAGAAGCCGAGGTTCTCGAGCCACATCGGCTCGTACCAGCTGAAGGGCACGTACACCTCGGCCATGTCGAAGTCGGCCCGGGGGTCGGTGATGCCGGCCTGGCGGTAGAGGTCGGCCGCGCAGTCCCGGCCCGCCTGCGGGTTGACCTGGTCGCGCCCGGCGAACATCGTCGGCTCCGAGCGCATGGCCATGCCGTGGATCCACGCCGGTGGCCGACCCGTCGCCGCCGCGGCCGCACCCGCCGCCTTCTCCGACCCGATGACCATCGCGGCCGCGCCATCCGAGGACGGGCACGACTCCAGATAGTGCAGCGGGTCCCACAGCATGATCGAGTCCTCGACCATCTTCATGGAGATGTCGGGCAGGTGGAGGTGCGCGTAGGGGTTCTTCAGCGCGTGCAGCCGGTCCTTGACCGCCACCATCATGCCGATGTCGCGTGGCGCGCCCGAGCGGTACATGTAGGCCCGGATGATCGGCGCGAAGTAGCCGCCCGCCCCGGCGAGCAGCGGGGCGGAGAACGGCTGGGGCACCGAGAGCGCCCACATGGCGTCCGAGTCGCTCTGCTTCTCGAAGGCCACGGTCAGCACGCGGTCGTGGATGCCCGACGCCACGAGGTGCGACGCCACGATGGCGGTGGAGCCGCCGACCGACCCGGCCGTGTGGACGCGGAACATCGGCTTGCCCACGGCGCCGAGGGCCGGCGCCAGGTACAGCTCGGGCATCATGACACCCTCGAACATGTCGGGCGCCTTGCCGACCACCACGGCGTCGATGTCGGCGAAGGTGAGACCGGCGTCCTCGAGCGCCGCCAGTGCGGCCTCGCGCACCAGGCCGGCGATGGAGACGTCCTCCCGCTTGGACTTGGCGACCGTCTGGCCGATCCCGATGACTGCGCAGCGCTCGGCCATCACATACCCTCCAGGACGCAGACCAGGTTCTGCTGCAGGCACGGGCCCGACGTGGCGTGGGCCACCGCCCGGTCGGCCTGGCCGGACCAGATGGCCCGGGCCGACTCGCCGATGCGGATGAGGCCGGCCGACATCATCGGGTTGGCCGCCAGCGCGCCACCCGAGGGGTTCACGGCCACGTCGTCAGCCAGTCCCAGGGCCTCGCTCAGGATCAGCTCCTGGTGGGCGTAGGGCGCGTGCAGCTCGGCGAGGTCGATCTTCTTCGCGCCCACCCCGGCCTTCTCGCCGGCCAGCTTCGTCGAGGGTGAGGCCGTGAGGTCACGGGCGCCCACCGAGTGCGTCTCGATCCGGTGGTCGATGCCCGTGATGAAGGCCGGCCGCTCGCACAGCTCGTAGGCCCGCTCGCCGGCGGCCAGCACGACCGCGGCACAGCCGTCCGTGAGCGGTGGCAGGGCGTGCCGGCGCAACGGCGCCACCTCGTAGTCCTCCTTCAGGAGCTCCTCGGGCGAGCGGTCGTAGGCCACCTGGGCCTTGGGGTTCGAGAGGGCCGAGCGGCGGGAGCGGCTGGCCACGGCGGCGAAGTCGGCTTCGGTGGCCGTCCCCTTGTCGATCATGGCCTGGGCCTGCAGGGCGGCCAGCGAGGTCGGGTCGGGCCACAGCGGGGCCAGGTAGTACGGGTCGAGCTGCACGGACAGGATCTGGCCGAGATCGCCCATCGACGAACGTCCGAAGCAGTAGACGAGCGCGGCGTCGATCTCCCCCTCCTGCAGCAGCACCCAGGCCTCGTAGAGCGCCCAGGCGCCGTCCATCTCGACGTGGGACTCGGCCCGGGGCGGCCACACGCCGACGGCGTCGAGGGCGGCGACGAAGGAGAACGGCCCGCCGATCAGGTAGTCGGTCGAGCCCGAGCAGATGAAGCCGACGTCGTCCTTGGTGATGCCGATGTTGCCGAACACCTCGGCCACCACCGGCATGAGCATCTCCACCTCGTTGCGCGCGTCCTCGCGCCGCACGTTGTCGTACTGCGCGAAGGACACCACGCCGACGGGCCGATGGCCCGAGGTGAGCGCAGGGAATTGGCTCACAAGTACTCCTTGTAGGTCTCGTAGTCGGCGTCGGGCTCGCCGGAGGGCCGGAAGTACTTGACCGAGGCCAACGTCGGCCCCCACTCCTCGGGTGGCACCCACACCGCCTCCACCCGCAGGCCCATGCGCACCTCGTCGATCGGGATCTCCTGGAGCAACCCCATGAAGGAGAGGTTCGCCCCATCGAGGAGGATCTGGCCGCAGATGTACGGAATCTCGATCGATTGGCCCGCGAAGGGCACGTTGACCACGCAGTAGGTGGTCACGGTGCCGGTGTTGGGGAGCTCGACGATCTCGTCGGTGGGCAGGCCGTCGGTCGGGCACGAGCCCCGCGAGGGGATGTAGACCTTCTTGCACTTGGGGCAGCGCTGCCCGATGAACTTGCCCTGCTCGTACCCGTGCAGGTTCTTGCTCATGGCGACGCCGGCCGTGAACACGTAGTCGAGACGGGTCGCCGCGTCCATCATCGTGACCGGCTCACGCTCGCTCACGACGCACCCCCGGCCGCCACGAAGTGCCTGATGTCCTTCACGTGCCCGACGCGCTCGTCCTCGGGTGCGAACTCGGGGCGCACGCGCATGCCGGTGGCGACCTCGTCGGGACCGGCGGCGGGGAGCACGTGCAAGAACGAGGTGTCGGCGCCGTCGAAGCGCACCAGCACCCAGGCGAACGGCGTCTGCAGCGGGTGCTTGGGTCGCGGCCGGGGCACCCAGGACCACGAGGTGACGGTCCCCTCCGGGCCGACCTCGACCACGCCGGACGTCTCCTCGCCGGTCTCGGGGTCGTACTCGGTGGGCGGCACGATCACCCGCCCTCCGGTGCCCCGGGTCCCGACCACCCTGCCGTCGCGCAGGCCGGTCAGGAAGGCCCCGACGACGGGCCCCACCGAGCGCACGAACGGGTACTCCAGGACGTGGTCGGCCCGGTAGACCACCTCGTCTGCCATGTCACCTCCCCGTCGTTCCCGGGCCCGGTGCGGGCCCGGGGTGAAAATAGAACAGATTCCATTTCTGTGCCAGGTGCGTGCCCTCAGGCCGGAACGGGCCCGGCCGGACCCACCTCAGTCGCCCGGGGCGGACAGGTCCACGCCGTCGAGGAGCTGTTCTATGAAGGCGCGGTCGTTGAGGATGGGGACCTCGGACACGAACATGCGGCCGTAGCGCTCGAAGTACATCAACTGCTTGGCCAGGAGGAACGTGCCGCGGTCGAAGTCGGACATCAGGCCGCCGGCCTGGTCGGCCATGCGGCGCACCCTGCGCTGGGTCCGCAGGCGGCGCACGATCGCCCGCACGCTGCGCCGATGGGCCTCCACTCCCTGCGCCTTGGCCATCTGCAGCTGAATCGTCTGCATGATGCCGGCCAGGCTGACCTCCCCGAAGGGCCGGGTCAGCGCGGGCTCGAAGATGGAGCGCACGAAGACGGTGAGCTCGTCGTCGGACATGCCGACGGCGACACCGATGGCCGGGCCGTAGACGTCGGTGATGTGCCTGGTGACCAGCGGCCAGGCCGATTCGTCGCCCATGGCGGCCGAGAGCAACGCCAGGAAGAAGCGGTGGGTGGACGGGTCCAGGCGTCCCACGATGCCCCAGTCGATGACGCCGATGCGCCCGTCGCGCAGCAGCATCATGTTCCCCGCGTGCACGTCGCCGTGGAACGCGCCCCAGCGCACCGTGGTGAGGAAGAAGGAGCGCATGACCTCTTGGACCAGTGGGCCGGGGTCGAAGCCGAGGTCGGCCACCTGGGCCAGGTCGTCGATCGGCACGCCGTCGAAGTACTCCATCGTGAGCACGTTGCGCCCCGACAGCTCGGGGTAGGGCTCGGGCACCGCCATCAGCTTCAGGTCGAACTCGCTCTGCAGCCGCCGGAAGTGGGCGAGCGAGCGGGCCTCGTTGCGCAGGTCCATCTCCTCGCCGATCTGCACCCGGAAGCCGTCGAGCAACTGCAGGGTGGATCCGGCCATCTGGTCCCCCGTCTGGCGCACCAGGATCTCGAGCAGCGGCTGCATGAGGTCGAGGTCGGTGGCGACGGTGTACTCGATCTCGGGGCGCAGCACCTTGACGGCCACCTGGCGCCCGTCGAAGAGGCGCGCCCGGTGCACCACGGCGATGGACGCCGTCCCGATGGGCTCGGGCTCGAACTCCGCGAACGCGTCGCGCAGCGACATCCCGAGGTCCTCCTCCACCCGCTGGCGCACGTCGGGGAACGGGACGGCGGGGCCGGTGTCGAGGCAGGCCCGGAACTCGTCGGCCACGTCGTCGCCGAACATGCCGGGCGACGACGCGATGATCTGGCCGAACTTCATGAAGGTGCCCCCGAGGTCCTGGAAGCTCTTGCGCAGAGGCCGGGCCAGCTGGGCCGCCGGCAGCGCGCCCTGGCGGATGGTGCGCAGCTGGCGCAGCGCCGTCGGCGTGAAGTGGATCGCCACCACCTTGGCGATGGTGCGGCCACGCCGCACGAGCTCCCGCGACGTCGGCTCGGGCAGGCGGCGGGGGTAGATCCGCGGGACGTCCTCGGTGAGCGGGGACGGCGGGGTGGGCCGGCTCTCCAACGGGGGTGCGGCATCGGTCGCACCGTCCGCCGCTGCGTCCGCCGCGCGTGGGGTCACCCGGTCAGGGTAGGCGCGGCCGCACCGGCGCCACCCAAGGGGCTGGTGGGCGCCCTAGGAGAAGGTGTTCTCGAGCGAGTTCAGGGCGGCCTGGTAGCTGTCGCCGAAGACGGGCGCCATCTCGTCGGGGCTCACGTCGTAGGCCCAGATGACACGGGAGCCCTCGCCCTCGGGCAGGACGGAGACCGTCGCCGTGTGGCTCTCGAGCGGCACGCCGGCGACGACGGAGTAGGTCAGCGTGCGGCTCTCGTCGTCCCGCGCCAGCAGGCGCTCGCGGATCTCCATGCCGAACAGGCCGATGACGCGGTCGTCGCCTTCGAGGCGGCACGACTCGACACCCGGGAAGAAGTCCGCCACGCCCCCGAAGTCGCCCACCTTGGCCCACACCTCGTCGGGCGCGGCCCTCACCGTCACGTCGACTGCGCCTGCTGTCATGATGCCTCCTCGTCACTCGCACGGTTCCCCGACCAGGAGCCGCCGGTACAGTACTTGCGGCCCAGCCCCGCCGCACGGGGCGGCCGGAGTGGAAGGGGCTCGCCAGTGGAGACGCGTACGATCGGCTCGCTGCAGGTCAGCGTCGTCGGCCTGGGATGCAACAACTTCGGCATGCGCATCGGGCGCAAGGAGACGGCGGACGTGGTCGGCGCCGCGCTCGACGCCGGCATCACCCTCTTCGACACGGCCGACATCTACGGCGGGACGAAGTCCGAGGAGTATCTCGGCGCCGCCCTGGGCGCCCGCCGGGACGAGATCGTCCTGGCCACCAAGTTCGGCGTGCCCTACGAGGGGCACGAGGGGGGCGCGTCCGCCGCCTACATCCGCCTCGCGGTCGAGGACAGCCTCACCCGCCTCGGCACCGATCGCATCGACCTGTACCAGTTGCACGCGCCGGACTCGACGACGCCGATCGCGGAGACGATCGGGGCGCTGGGCGAGCTGGTGTCCGAGGGCAAGATCCGCGAGTTCGGGTGCTCCAACTTCGACGTCGCCCTGCTCGAGGAGGCCGCCACGGCCACCCCGCCCTCCGCGCCCGGGTTCGTGAGCGTGCAGAACCAGTACAACATCCTCTACCGCGAGCCCGAGGACGGGGTGCTCGACGAGTGTGCGCGCGCCGGCATGGCCTTCCTGCCCTACTTCCCGCTGGCGAGCGGGCTGCTGAGCGGCAAGTACCGGGCCGGCGAGCCCGCCCCCGAGGGCACCCGCCTGGCCGCCATGGGCGACCGTGCCGCGGCGCAGCTGAGCGACGAGCGCTTGGCCGCGGTGGCCGGCCTCGAGGCCGTGGCCCGCAGCGGTGGGCACAGCGTGCTCGATCTGGCCTTCGGATGGCTGTTGTCCCGCCCCGCGGTCGCCTCGGTGATCGCCGGAGCGACCCGCCCCGAGCAGGTCACCGCCAACGTCGCCGCCGGGCAGTGGCGTCCGGGGGCCGCCGTGCTGGCGGAGGTCGACGTCATCGCCCCCCGCTGAGGGCGCCGCGCTACGAGCGGGTCTCGCTGCGGGCGGGGGCAGCGTGGCGCCCGGCGCTCGCCCGCACCGGTGCGACATGGACCAGCAGGTTGTAGGTGACCAGCGCGATGGCGACATGCATCGACATGAGCACGAGCACCGCCTGGGCCGACTGCCCCTGGTGCCAGATGTAGAGGTCGGGCAGGAACAGCACGAGCGTGACCGCGATGGCCAGGCGGAAGAAGAGCCAGCGTGGCGCGGAGCTGAGGCGCGTCACCACCGGCCAGGCCGCGCAGGCGATGAGCACGCCGATCACGGTGAGCCTGGCGTAGTCGGAGAACTGGAAGTGGACGTAGCCCTTCGTCGAAGGGAACAGCCGGGTGCCGATGGCGACCAGCGCGGCGTCGGCGGCGAGCGAGAGCCCGACGGAGAGGACCGTCGCCAGGGCCACCCGCCACCACGCGGGTGGCCGGTGCGAGGGCCGGAAGTCGACGCGGGCCCACGCCAGGGTCCGCTCGACCAGGCCGGGGGGGGTCGCCATGTCCTCAAGGCTACGGAACGGGGCGGCCCCGCCGGGTCATCCGTGAGGCGGAACCGTCCGGTGGGCCCTCATCCTTTGGGTGCAGCTACGGTCCGGCGGACCCCATCACGGCCGCCTCCACGATCTGGATGTCGGGCGGCTGGATCGCCAGCGGGCCGCCCGCCACCGGGACCTGCCACACCATGGACAGATAGGGCGTCGGCTGCGGGACCGAGCCGCTCGGGCACGGCGGGTAGCCGGTGATGTCGAGGGGCATCGTGGGCGCCGTGGCCCCCGTGCCGCACACCTCGGTGCGGCGGTGCCACTGCACGAGCGCGCCGTAGGGCATGGGCACGCTCGTCTCCGTGGCCGGGAGGATGTACATGGCGGCGGCGAGCACCTGGGTGCCCGATGGCGTGGCCGCGTACACCAGGCCGTCGACGTGCCGGGGGTCGAGCGTGCGGCGCGCCGCCGCGTTGGCCGCCACGATGGCGGGGTTGACGTAGTAGACGACGGGATAGTCGGTGGGCGACGCGGGGACGTACCCGGCCGCCTCGGCCTCCGCCGGGGTGGCGAACGGGGACACCGCCTCGCTGGTCGCCTGGACGTACTGCTCGGCGCCGATGTCCTCGCCCGCGGTCAGCCGGGCCGCGCAGCCGCTCTCGGCCATGTGGACGTCGACCGGGCCGTTGTTGCCGTCCGCCAGCAGCGCCTGGGCCTCCGCCTGCGGGATGGCGGGGCCGGTGTAGTGCCAGTCGGGCTTCGTCGTGTTGAACCCCGCCGCCGCGCTGGCGTCGGCACCGTTCATGTCCATCCCGTTCGTCCCGCCCATGATCATGTAGGGCGTGTTGGCGAGGTCGAGTCCGGCGATCTTGAGGCCGACCTGGTGCGAGACACAGGTGTCGGCGGTGGCGGACTGCGACGGTGAGGCGGTCGTGCCGCCCGAGGCGCCGCCCATCACCATGCCCGCCATGGCACTGCCGGTCGACTCCTGCGCCGCCACGGGGTAGCTGGCGCTGAGCGCGAGCGCGGCGCCGAGGCCGGCCACG
Organism: uncultured Acidimicrobiaceae bacterium; assembly: GCA_964457065.1. Classification (GTDB taxonomy): domain Bacteria; phylum Actinomycetota; class Acidimicrobiia; order Acidimicrobiales; family RAAP-2; genus Bog-473. The sequence goes on from CAYWDQ010000042.1 coordinate 11,880, forward strand.
CCGAGGACCGCCGCCGCCGGGCTCCGCCGCACGACCTCGCCGGCGGGCGAGCGCCAGGCGTCGCGGGACGCGACGACTGTCGGCACCATGGCGGCGGCCAGCAGCATGACCAGCGGGCCCGAGTTGGGGTCGGTGGTCGAGCCGGTGAAGAGGTTGCCGACCAGCCCCTGCCCGGCGATCCACAGCAGGAAGGCGAAGAGCGCGCCGGCGCCGAGGAACCAGCCGGGGCGGCGGGCGAAGAGCGGGCCGAGGCCGATCACCACGGAGACGGCGGCGAGGATCCAGGCGGTCTGGGTGCCCGTGGTGGAGAACAGGTTGCCCAGGCTGGTGAGGAAGTGCGAGTACCAGCCCGGTTGCCCCGTCGCCATGCCGACGATGGCGCTCGTCACCGAGGTGCGCGTCCGGTTGTCGGGCAGCAAGAACAGCACGGCCGCCAGCGACCAGTAGCCGGTCCACACCGCGAGCGGCGTGATGGAGCGGCCGATGCCCTGGCCCGCGGCCGACGAGGCGACGCCGACGGGCCGGTCGCTCCAGTCGGCGGGCCGCCGGGGCCGCCGGGGCCATGCCATGAGGCCCAGGAGCCCGTAGAGCAGCACGGAGCCCGGCGCGCCCGTGAGCGCGCTGGCCGTCCCGGTGAGGATCATGCCCATGCCCTCGCCGATGACCCACACGCCGAGCGCCCAGGCGAACGACAGGGCGAGGGCGGGGCGCACCGTGGGTGGGAAGAGAAGGCCCACGCCGATGAAGAGCTGGATCAGCGCGAAGAAGGTGTTCCAGACCGCGATGTCGGGCGACAGGAAGGTCCCGACGTGCGTGATGAGGTCGCCCACCACGAAGGGCTGGCCGGTGGCGTTGCCCACGACGTAGGTGTCGACGAACCCGCGGCCGAACATGTAGGGCTGGAACTGCAGGGCCGCGTCGAGGATCCAGAGCAGGCCCAGCACGATCTGGAGCACCCGCTGGGACCGGATCGCCAGCGGGAAACGGCTCGCCTCGGCCGTCTGTGCGCCCGCGTCCTCGTGTGCCATGCCTGGTCGTACGCTACCGGCGGCCCGCCGGATGGCGGGGTCAGGACGGGAGCTGGAAGTCCTGGGCGATGCAGTCGGTCGGCGTGACCGCCTCCGCCACCGCCTTTCCGTCCACGTTGTCGTAGACGTCGAGGGACGCGCCGTTCAGGCAGGAAGAGGCCGGCACGTTGGACTCGAAGTCGGTCACGGTGCCGGCGGGCACGATCCCGAGCACCTGGCTCGAGGAGATCGGCGTCAAGGCCACCGTGGCCCCGTTGTACACACCGGTGATGGTCGGGACGTGGTGGTCGGTGCCGGGGTCGTGGCCGGCCCGCGCCGGGGCCTAGCGAATTGGGGTGCTGGGGTGCAACCCCCTGCGCCTGTGCGGCTCGCCGCGGTGGCCCGGACCGTCCGCCTCAGAAACCGCCGGACGGGCTTAGGCGTCGTCGGGTTCGGCAGCAAGGTGGGGTGAAGGTTACGACCCGAGACGAGAAACGCTGACCCGAGATCGCAGAAGACCAGCGGGGTTCAGGCTCCGATGTCAGCGGTCGCCTGAGGGCAGAACCAAGCAGCACCGGCGCCTTTTGGCGCCAGTGTATGGGACTTGGACGGGGCGCTGGCAACGGTGCCCGATTCGGAAGTCTTGGTGACGGGAGGTTTTCATCAACCATCTACCCCACTTTGCTGCCGAACCTAGGCGTCCTTGACGGCCGCCACCAGCTTCTGCAGGGTGTCCTTGGCGTCCCCGAAGAGCATGGTCGTCTTGGGGTCGTAGAGCAGCTCGTTGTCGATGCCGGCGAAGCCCGGCCGCATGGAGCGCTTGAGGAAGACGATGTTCTCCGCCTCGTCGGCGTTGATGATGGGCATCCCGTAGATCGGGCTGCCCGGCGTCGTCTTCGCCGCCGGGTTCACGGTGTCGTTGGCGCCCACGACGAGCGCCACGTCGGCCGTGGACATCTCCGGGTTGGCCTCGTCCATCTCCTTGAGCTCGTCGTAGGGCACGTTCGCCTCGGCCAGCAGCACGTTCATGTGCCCGGGCATGCGCCCCGCCACCGGGTGGATGGCGAAGAACGTGTCGACCCCGCGCGCCTTGAGCGCGTCGGCCAGCTCGCGCGCCACGTGCTGGGCCTGGGCCACCGCCAGGCCGTAGCCCGGGATGATGACGACCTTGCGGGCGTAGGCCAGCAGCACTCCGACGTCCTCGGGCGTCCCGGTCCGCACCGACCGCGAGGCGTCGCCCTCCTCGCCTCCGGTCGCCGTGATCACGGCGCCGAATGCGCTGAAGAGGATGTTGGGCAGCGAGCGGCCCATGGCCGAGCTCATGAGCCGGGTCAGGATCATGCCCGAGGCGCCGACCAGTGTGCCCGCCACGATGAGCAGGGCGTTGTCGAGCACGAAGCCCGATGCCGCCACCGCCAGGCCGGTGAACGAGTTCAGCAACGAGATCAGCACCGGCACGTCGGCGCCGCCGATGGGGAGGACGAAGATCACGCCCAGCACGAGGGAGAGCCCGAGGATGATCCAGACGAAGACGATGTTCCCGGTGACGAGCGCCAGGATGATCATGATGCCGATGGCGACGCCGACCAGCCCGTTGATCACCTGCTGGCCCGGGTAGGTGATGGGCCGCCCGGTGATCAGCTCCTGCAGCTTGATGAAGGCGATCGCGCTCCCCGAGAACGACACCGACCCGATCAGCACGCCGAGCAGCACCTCGGCGGTGACGTAGACGGCCGGCTGCAGCCCCAGCGAGTGCAGGTGCAGCAGCTCCACGATGGAGATCAACGCGGCCGCGCCACCGCCCACCCCGTTGAAGATCGCCACCAGCTGGGGCATCGCGGTCATCTTCACGAAGCGGGCCACGGGCACCGCGATGGCCGCGCCCAGCACCATGGCGACGATCGCCAGGACCAGGTTCGCCCCCGAGTGCCGCAGCGTCGGCAGCGTGAAGGTCATGCCGACGGCGAGCACGGCCGCCGCGGCACCGACCAGGTTGCCCCGGCGGGCGTGCTTGGGCGAGCTCAGGCCCTTGAGGGCCAGGATGAAGCCGGCGATGGCGACCAGGTAGGCGAGGTCGCGCGCGGTGGCCAGGGTGAAGGAGACGGCCAGCATCAGGCGGCGCCCCCGGGGGCCTCACCGGGGCCGGTGTCCTCGGCCTTGGCCGTCTGCGTCTGCTCCTTGGCCCGCTCGCCCGGACGCGCCTTGAACATCTCGAGCATGCGGTCGGTCACCACGAAGCCACCGACGATGTTGAGCGTGGCCAGGAACACCGCGAGGAAGCCGAGCGCGACCTGGGCCGTGCCGTGGGCCTCCCCCATGATGGTGAGCGCACCGACGAGCACGATCCCGTGGATGGCGTTGGAGCCCGACATCAGCGGGGTGTGCAGGATGCTCGGCACCTTCGAGACGACCTCGATCCCGACGAACGCGGCGAGGACGAAGATCGTCAGGTAGGCGACGATGCCGGTGCTCGACCCGCCGGTCGCCGTCGGGGCCGACTGCAGAATGAACGCGATCACGACTCTGCTCCTCCCGTCGCCTGTGCCCCGCCCGGCGACCCGAGCAGCTCGACCGCGGCCGGCGCCATCGCCGTCCCCTGGCGCAGCACGCACATGCCGATCACGATCTCGTCGTCCCAGTCGGGGGCGAGCGCGCCTTCGGGGCCCATGAGCCCCAGCACGTTCGCCACGTTGCGAGCGAAGAGGAAGCTGGCGTGCGTCGGCATGCCCGACGGAGGGTTGGCCATGCCGACGACGTGGACGCCACCGTGCTCCACCACCTCGCCCGCCCTCGTCAGCTCGCAGTTTCCTCCCTGGTCCGCGGCCATGTCCACCACGACCGCACCCTCGGCCATGCCCTCGACCATGGACGTCGTGAGCAGCACCGGCGCCTTGCGGCCCGGCACGGCCGCGGTGGTGATGACGACGTCGGAGCGCCCCACCTCCTCGGCCAGCGCGGCGCGCTGGCGGTCGAGCTCGGAGGGGGTGAGCTCGCGCGCGTAGCCGCCCGCTCCCTCGGCCGAGACGCCGGTGTCGAGGAAGGTGGCACCGAGGCTCTCGGCCTCCTCCTTGGCCGCGGCCCTCACGTCGTACGCCTTCACGACCGCACCGAGGCGACGCGCCGTGGCGATCGACTGCAGGCCGGCCACGCCGACGCCCATCACCAGCACCTTGGCCGGGGGCACGGTGCCGGCGGCCGTCATGAACATGGGGAAGAACTTGGCCAGGTGCTCGGCCGCCGTGAGTCCGGCCCTGTATCCCGACACGGTGGCCTGCGAGCTGAGGGCGTCCATGGCCTGGGCCCGGCTGATGCGGGGCAACAGGTCGAAGCTGAAGACGGTGACGCCCTTGGCGGCCAGCGTGCGCAGGGCGTCGGCGGACTGCGCAACGCTGAAGAAGCTCAGGACGGTGGTGCCCTGCGGCAGGTCGGCCACGTCGGCGGCGCTCGGCGCGTTGACCCGGACGACCAGACCCGCCCCCGAGACGGTCGCGGCGACGTCGGCCGCCACGGTGGCGCCCGCCTCCCTGTAGGCGGCATCGCCGAACGCGGCCTCGGTGCCGGCGCCGGACTGCACGCAGACCTCCCAGCCCGTGCTGACCAGCTTCTTGACCACGTCGGGGACGAGGGCCACTCGGCGCTCTCCGGGACGTGTCTCCGTGGGGACCGCCAACTTCACGATCGCTCTGTCTAGCAGGTCAGCCCGGGTTTCCCTCTAATTGCCGAGGTCACCGCTGCGTCCCGAACGGCCGCTGGGACCGGGCCGGCGTGGTTCCTCCGGCGCCGGGCGGTCCTACGCCTCGCCCTGCGCGCGCAGGAAGGCCGGCCATTCGCCACCGCCGTTGAGCACGAGGTTGGCCCCCGAGACATAGGCGGCTCCCGGGCTGGCGAGGAACAGGCAGGCCTGCGCCACGTCGTCGGGCGTGCCCATGCGCCCGAGCGGGACCGTCGCCGCCATGCGCTCCAGGCCGCCGGGACCGCCGTAGAACTCGTCGCCGGCGCCGGTGTCGAGCAGCCCGCCACTGACACAGTTGACGCGGACGAGCGGGGCCCACTCCACCGCCAGCGTGGCGGTCAGGTTGATGAGGCCCGCCTTGGCCGCGCCGTAGGCCGAGGCGCCCGGCGAGGGACGGAGGCCCGACACGCTCGACACGTTGACGATCGCGCCACCGTCCTCCTGCACCGACATGACCTTGTGCGCGGACTGCGCGCACCACAGCGGCGCCAGCAGGTTCAGCGCGACCACCGCCTCGACGAAGCGCGGCGACGCGTCGGCCGCCATGGCGTGCGGTGCGCCGCCGGCATTGTTCACCAGCACGTCGAGCCGGCCGAAGTGCTCGACGGCCTTGGCCACGACCCGTTCGGCATCTGCCGGCTTGCGCACGTCGGCGGTCACGAACAGGGCACCGTCGACCTCCGCCTCGTGCCGGCCGCAGGCGACCACGCGCGCCCCCGCAGCCACGAACGCGGCCACGATGCCGGCCCCGACCCCCCGCGAACCGCCCGTCACCACGACGACGCGCTCGCTGAAGTCGTAGGCCGGCTGCGTCACGGGGGAAACCCTACGGCACCACCCGGGGCGGCCGTGTTGGCCAGGGCGAGCACGCTGGCCTAAGTTCCCACCGGCCTTCTGACGCGGCGTCAGGGGCCTTGACCGAGGAGAATCCGGCCGCCATGCCCATCGACGTGGTCCAGGAGCACGACGGGATCGCCGAGGTGGTGATCGACCACCCACCGGTGAACGCGCTCGACGTGGCGGGCTGGTTCGACCTGGCCGACGCCCTCATCGCCGCCGGCCGGGTGCCCGACAACCGGGTCGTGATCCTGCGGGCGACCGGGCGCGGCTTCTGCGCCGGCGTCGACATCAAGGAGATCAACGCCAAGGGGGACGAGGCCCTGGTCGGCGTGAACCGCGGCTGCGCCGCCGCCTTCGCCGCCGTCTACGACTGCGAGGTGCCGGTCATCGCGGCCGTGCAGGGCTTCTGCCTCGGGGGCGGCATCGGCCTCGCCGGCAACGCCGACATGGTGATCGCGTCGGAGGACGCCACCTTCGGGCTCCCCGAGGTGGACCGCGGCGCGCTCGGCGCCGCCACCCATCTGGCCCGGCTGGTCCCCCAGCACGCGATGCGCAAGATGGTCTACACGGCCAAGCCGATCACGGCGGCCGAGCTGGCGTCCTACGGATCGGTCGCCGCGGTGGTGCCGCCGGACCGCCTCCGGGCGGCCGCGCTCGAGCTGGCCGGCGACATCGCCGCCAAGAGCCCGACGATCATCCGCCGGGCCAAGGAGTCGCTCAACGGGATCGACCCGGTCGACGTGAAGCGCAGCTACCGCTTCGAGCAGGGCTTCACCTACGAGCTCCACGTGCGCGGCGTGGCCGACGAGCAGCGGGCCGCCTTCGTCGAGAAGCGCGACGCCGACACCTCGAAGTGAGCGTGTGATGGCCGACAAGCGCACCACCGTCGACGACATCGTCGGCGAGCTCCGCTCGGGCATGACGATCGGGATCGGCGGCTGGGGCTCGCGGCGCAAGCCCATGGCCGTCGTGCGCGCCATCTGCCGCTCCGACCTGAGCGATCTCACCGTCGTGGCCTACGGCGGACCCGACGTCGGCCTGCTCTGCGCCACCGGCAAGGTGCGCAAGGTGGTGTGCGGCTTCGTCACCCTGGACTCCATCGCGCTCGATCCGCACTGGCGGGCCGCCCGCCAGCACGGCCGGGTCGAGGTGATGGAGGTCGACGAGGGGATGTTCTTCCTCGGGCTGCAGGCGGCGTCGTGGCGCGTGCCCTTCCTGCCCACCCGCGCCGGCCTGGGCTCCGACGTGCTGTCCTTCAACCCGGACCTGCGCCTCGTCCGCTCCCCCTACGGCGCCGGCAGCCCGTATGTCGGCGACCCGGCCGACGCCGACGTCGAGCTCGTCGCCATGCCGGCCCTCCGCCTCGATGCCGCCGTCGTCCACACCAATCGGGCCGACCCCGCCGGCAACGGCCAGGTGCTCGGTCCCGACCCGTTCTTCGACACGCTGTTCCTCGGAGCGGCCGAACGCCGCTTCGTCACCACCGAGCGCATCGTGGCGGACGGCACCCTCGCCGACGGGTCCCACCCGCTCTCGACCGTGCCGATCCACCGCATGCTCACCGACGGCGTGGCGGAGACGCCCGGTGGCGCGCACTTCACCGCCAACCCGCCCGACTACGGGCGTGACGAGGCCTTCCAGAAGGAGTACGCCGCGGCCGCGGCCGAACCTGCCGAGTGGGAGGCCTTCGCCGGCCGCTACGTCCTGGTGGGCGAGGACGAGTACCAGGCCCGCGTACGGGAGCGGCAGGACCGGTGACCGACCCGGTGGCCGACCACGGGGTGACCCGCGCCGAGTTCTGCGTCGTGGCCTGTGCCGACGTGTGGCGCGGCGCCGGCGAAGTCATGGTCAGCCCCTTCGGCACCATCCCCGCCCTCGGCGCCCGGCTGGCCAAGCGCACCTTCGCGCCGGACCTGGTGCTCACCGACGGCGAGGCCGCCCTGATGGTGGGCGCGCCCCCGATCGCCACCCCGCCGGCGGAGCTCGTGCGCGAGGCGGCAATGCCGTATCGCAGCGTCTTCGACGTGGTGTGGTCGGGGCGCCGCCACATCATGATGATGGCGAGCCAGATCGACCGCACGGGCAACCAGAACATCTCGGCCATCGGGCCGCACGACCGGCCCAAGGTGCAGCTCGTCGGGGTGCGCGGCGCCCCCGGCAACTCGGTCAACCACCCCACCAGCTACTGGGTGCCCGACCACAACGCGCGCAGCTTCGTCGAGCAGGTCGACGTCGTCAGCGGCGTCGGCTACGCGCGGGCCGCCGCGGCCGGCGCCGGCGCCACGCGCTTCCACGACGTCCGACAGGTCGTCTCCAACCTGGGCGTGTTCGACTTCGAGACGCCCGACCGCACCATGCGCCTGCACGCGCGCCATCCGGGCGTCAGCGTCGACGACATCGTGGCCGCCACCGGCTTCGCGCTGCGCATCCCCGATGACGCACCCGAGACCCGCCTCCCGACACCCGAGGAGCTCGACCTCATCCGCGTGGTGCTCGACCCCGGCTCGGCCCGCGACCGCGAGGTGCGGAGCTGAGCCCCGACCCCGACCCCGACGCGGGAGCCGCGGGGACGCCGCTGCATCCGGCGCTGCACACCGAGCTGTGCCGGCGGCTCGGCGTGCGCGTCCCTCTCGTGCAGACGGGCATGGGCTGGGTCGCCGGCCCGCGGCTGGTCGCCGCCACCTGTGAGGCGGGAGGCCTGGGCATCCTCGCCTCGGCCACCATGACGCTCGACCAGTTGGCCGAGGCGATCGCCGAGGTGCGCAGCCGGACCTCGGCCCCCTTCGGCGTCAACCTGCGCACCGACGTGGCCGACGTGGCCGAGCGCATCGCGCTGATGATCGAGACCGGCGCCCGGGTGGCCAGCTTCGCCCAGGCCCCCAACCCGGCCCTGGTCACCCGCTGCAAGGAGGCCGGGCTCTTCGTCATGCCCACCGTTGGCGCCCGACGCCACGCCGAGAAGGTGGCCGAGTGGGGCGTCGATGCCGTGATCGCCCAGGGCGCCGAAGGCGGGGGCCACACGGGCACCATCCCCACGACGCTCCTCCTGCCCCAGGTCGTCGCCGCCGTGGGCGACCGCGTCCTGGTGCTGGGCGCGGGCGGCTTCTTCAGCGGGCGCGGCCTGGTCGCCGCCCTGGCCTACGGGGCTGTCGGCGTGGCCATGGGGACGAGGTTCCTCCTCTCGGCCGAGAGCCGGGTGCCCGACGCCGTCAAGCAGCTCTACCTCGGCACGCCGGTGACCGGCACCGTCGTGACCACGAAGGTCGACGGTGCACCGCAGCGGGTGGTGCGCACCGACCTGGTCGAGCACCTGGAGGCGCAGTCGTGGCTCCGCGCCCTGCCGCGCGCGGTGCGCAGCGCCTACGAGTTCCGCAAGGAGACGGGGGCCTCCCTCTCGTCGCTGCTGCGCGAGGGCCGCGCCATGAAGGAGGGCAACGAGCTCACGTGGGCCCAGGTCGTCATGGCGGCCAACGCGCCGGTCATGACCAAGGCCGCCCTCGTCGAGGGCCGCACCGACGTCGGCGTGCTGCCGACGGGTCAGGTGGTCGGCGTGCTCGAGTCGCTGCCGCCGGTCGCCGACATCATCCGTGCCGTCATGGCCGAGGCGGACGAGGTCCTGCGGGGGTGGGGCGCCTAGGCGTTGTCGCCGTTCGCGGTTGCGTTGCCCTGCGCCACGCGGCGCAGCAGGTTGGACACCCGCTGATGGGTCACGCCGAAGAGATGGGCGATGCTCGGGATGCTCTGTCCCTCGGCCCGGAGAGCCACCACGAGTGACCGGCGCAGGTAGCCGCTGGCCTCGGACTGCCGGCGCAAGATCGTGCTGACCAGCTGCACGGTTCCCGGCTCGTCCTCGTCCCCGAGGATCGCCTTCCATTCTCGCCCGTTCTGCCGGGCGAGGCGGACCTCGGCGATGCGCTTGGAGAGCAAGCGCTCGCTTTCGGCGTTCTCCCGCAGCACGGACTCCAGTTCGTCGAGCGCGTTCAGCACGTCGTCCAACCCGGTCCCGCTCCGGTCGTCTGTGTGGTCCGGCATTGAATTCTCTGCTCCTCTTTGCTGCTCCTCATCTTGGCGCAACTCAGTCACATCGGTTGCCAACATGCAACGGCTCCTCCAGTCACGGTGTCGTTCCGCGCCGACCCCGACTCGGGTGCTTGGCATGCACACACCGACCTAAGCAGCGTCATCCAGCTTAAGGAGTCCGAGTGCGCATTCGGGTCACCGCCTGTCCTTACCCCAACGCCGGGGAATCACACACGGCGTACGGAAAATGGCAGGTAGATGGATTGCTACCCGTGTTTCAGCGGCTGAGGAGGACCGACGATCCGTGCCCGAACAAGCCCTGGTTCGCCGTGACGGCCACGGTGGCCCGCTCCACCTGGTGCCCGGTGGCACTGCCGCGCAACTGCCACACGCACTCGCACACCTGCGCGATGGCCTGGGCCGGAATGGCCTCGCCGAAGCAGGACAGACCACCCGAGGGGTTCACCGGGACCCGGCCGCCGAGGGACGTGACGCCGTCACGGAGCAGCTTCTCCGCCTCGCCCTCGCCGCACAGGCCGATGTCCTCGTACCAGTCGAGCTCGAGAGCAGACGAGAGGTCGTAGACCTCGGCGAGGCTGACGTCCTCGGGGCCGATGCCGGCCTCGGCGTAGGCCGCCGTCGCGATGGAGGGACGGAAACCCGTGGCCGCCGCCCCGGGCGCGCCGGTCGATGCCGCGGCGGAGTCGGTCGAGAAGTTCGGCATCTCGATCACGGTGTTGGGGAACGTCGGCGTCACGGTCGACACGGCGTCAATGGTCACCAGCGGCGCGCCACCCCCGGCATGGCGCCGCGCGAACTCCATGGACGAGAGCACGAGCGCGGCGCCGCCGTCCGAGGTGGCGCAGATCTCGAGCAGTCGGAGCGGGTCGGCCACCATGGGTGACGACAGCACCTCGTCGACGGTGACCTCCTTGCGGTAACGCGCGTACGGGTTCGCCAGGCCGTGGCGCGCGTTCTTCACCTTGACCTGCGCGAAGTCCTCCTCGGTCGCACCGAAGCGGTCCATGCGGCGGCGGGCGTAGAGCGCGAAGTAGGTCGGGTTCGTCGCCCCCATGAGATGGAAGCGCAACCAGTCGGGGTCGTCCTTGCGGTCGCCGCCCACGGGGGCGAAGAAGCCCTTCGGGGTCGTGTCCGCGCCCACCACCAGCGCGACGTCGCACAGCCCGGCCAGGATCTGCGCCCGGGCGTTGGCGATGGCCACGGCGCCCGAGGCACAGGCGGCGTAGACGCTGGCGACGCGAGCGCCCGTCCAGCCCAGGGCCTGGGCGAACGTCGCGCCCGAGACGAACCCGGGGTAGCCGTTGCGGATGGTGTCGGCGCCCGACACGAACTGCATGTCACGCCAGCCGAGGCCGGCGTCCGCCAGTGCGTCGCGTGCCGCGGCGAGCCCGTACTCGACGAAGGGCCGCCCCCACTTCCCCCACTCGTGCATGCCGGCGCCGAGCACGGCGACCTTCTTGTCGTCGGGCATCTCAGGCCTCCTGACCGAGTGCGGTGGCTCCGAGCGGGCGCCACTTCCACACGAGGTAGTCGCAGCCGTCCTCCGAGTACAGCGTGTCGATCACGAGCTCGACCTCGTCGCCCACGGCGAGGTCGTCGACCGTCACCCCGTCGACCACCTGCCCCATGACCACGAGCCTCTCGGCGGCCAGCTCGACGGCGGCGAGGCAGAACGGGACGTAGGGGTCGGCCGCCCTGTAGGGAGGCGGGGGCTGGTAGCGGGCGTCGGTGTAGGACCAGATGCGCCCCCGGCGCGACAGCTCGACGGTCTCGAACGAGGTCGAGGTGCAGTCGGGGTTGCGGCAGTAGGTGGCCTCGGCGGGGAAGGCGAAGGTCCCGCACCCGACACAGCGCGAGCCGAGCAGCGCCGGCGCCGCGCCGTCGTCACCCGTGGTGAACCAGCCCTCGACGGCGGGCACCCGGGTCGCGGGGGCCATCAGCCGAGCCGCTCGATGATCGTCGCGTTGGCCTGCCCGCCGCCCTCGCACATCGTCTGGAGCCCGTAGCGCGCCCCCGTGCGCTCCATCTCGCCCAGCAGCGTGGCCATGAGGCGGGCCCCCGAGCAGCCGGTGGGGTGGCCGATGGCGATGGCACCGCCGTTGGGGTTCACCCGCGCCATGTCGGGGTGGAACTCGCGCTCCCAGGCGAGGACCACCGAGGCGAAGGCCTCGTTGATCTCGACCACGTCGATGTCGTCGAGCGAGAGCTTCGCCTTGGCGAGGACCAGCTCGGTGGCCGGGATCGGTGCCGTCAGCATGATCTGGGGATCGTTGGCCGCCACCGCGAAGGTGTGGAAGCGCGCCCGGGGGCGCAGGCCGAGCG
>CAYWDQ010000043.1:0-23383 GCA_964457065.1 uncultured Acidimicrobiaceae bacterium
CGGATCAGTCGTCGCGCAGCCTGGCGGTGGCGATGCCGAAGGCACGTAGCTCGAAAGATCCCTCGAAGGGCTCGAGCGGGTAACCACGCAGGTCGACCAGCCAGCCCGAGCGCCCAGGGAACGAGACCACGGTGGCCTGCGCGGTCGGGTTGAACACCCGCGCTTCCAGTACTCCTGCGACCCGGTGGAGCGCGCTCACCTCGGCGCCGTGGACGGTCAGCTCGCTGCCCGACGCCGGGCGCGTCCCACCGCCCAGGCTCTGGACGGTCTCGAGCGGGAGGAGCACGTCGTCGGCCATGCCGTACGGGTCGTCGCAATCGAGGGCCAGGGCGTAGCGCAGCGTGACGCGCTTGCCGCGCATCTGCAGCCCTTCGACCGGCGTGAGGGGTCCTGCCGGGAAGGGGCGGTACGTCATGCCGAGACGGGAGAGCATGCCGGTGGAGCGCAGGACCGTGAGCGCCAGGGTGCGGGCGGCGTCGCCGTCGATGTCCACGAGCTCGTACTCGCAGACGCCCTCATGGGCCACGGTCAGGCGCCCGGCCGTCACGAAGCGGTTGGAAGGCGCTGTCGGCAGCCCGAATTCGTCCACCCTGCCCTCGGCGGTCAGCCCGCGGGTGACGATGGTGAAGGGACTCTCCGCGTGGGACTGGCCCGCCGGCTCGGGCAGGGGCAGGTGCACGCGGAGCCGGTGGTCCCCGCTCGGGTTGACGAAGGAGGTGGTGACCCGGACCACGGGGTCGTCCGCCCGCAGCTCCACGTCGGTGTCGACGGCGACCCGCTGCTCCCCGACCCGGGCCTGCGATGTACCGTCGACGTGGTCCGGCCACACGTAGGAGGTGGTGATGCGGGCGCGGGCACGGACGGGGCCACCTTCGTCGACCCGCACCGTGACCGACTCCGGCGTGTCGACGACGGAGTCCCGCTGGGGGGGCGAGTAGTTGTACGAGTCGCCCAGATCGCCGTCGTCGACCAGCCGGCCGTATCCGGCGACGCCATTGAGGGCGAAGGTCCCGCTGAGGGGGTCGATCTCCACCCGCACGACGCCGTTGGTCAAGACGACCGCCCCCTCGGGTTCGGTCGTCTCGACGGGGTGCTCCAGCTCCCCAGGCTCGAAGGGGCGCCACCCGTACCCCGCCACCTCACCGGTGCGGGCGACGATCTTCCTCGTCGCCGGCTGCTCCATGGCGACGCGGACCATGACGTCGGGGTTCGCACCGAGCCTGGTGTACAGGTCCTGCTTGGCCTCCGCGATGGGGACGTTCGGCCGCTCCTCGGTGCCGACGGCAAGCGTGACGTCGATGCCCTCGTCGGTGTCCTCGATCCGGATCTCGTGCACCCAGGCGTCGTCGTCGATCTTGGGCCCCTGCAGCATGCCGAGGATGGTGCGCACCGTGTTGGCGTCGAGCACCATCGACCCGGGGAGACCCGAGCGCTCCGAGAGCACCTGGACCTGCGCCGGTGCCGGGCCGTCGGCGGGGACGACCAGTTCGACGACCCCTGACCGGGCACGGGCCGACGCGTTGAGCACGGAGATGCCGGGCTCGGTCAGTGAGACGGCGAAGGCCTTGACGGCCCGGTCGGCCAAACCGGCGGCAATGGCACGGGACTCGGCATAGCGGTGCAGGACGGCGTCGACCACTTCGTCCACCGAGCAGGCGCAGATGGAGTCGTGCGCGGAGTTGCGCACCATCTCCCGCCAGGCCAGGTCCAGCAGGCGGGAGGGGTACGCCGCGGCCGGCTGGAACAGTGCGGCCAGCGGCTCGGCCCGCCGCTCCAGCTCCCGCTCGGCCAGCGCGCCCTGGCGCTTCACGTCGACGCGGTTCGAGGTGACGCCCATCAGCATGTTGGCCCGGAAGCCCGAGCGCAGCTCGCCCCGGACGAGCGTCAGGCCCTCGGTGGTCCCGCCGGACAGGTAGTGGGGCAGCGAGGTGACCTCGAAGTGGAGATCGTCCTGCAGGTCGTTCGCCTCGGCGACGACGCGCCCGAGCTGCGGCTGGGGCATCAGGTGGTCGGATCCGTTCATGCACAGGAGGTCGCCGGTGACGAGGTCCCCCAGCTCGTCGAGGTGGTCGGCCGTCCGGCGTACGAGCGCCTTGGCGTCGTCGGGGAGCGCGGCGCCGTTGCTGTAGCCGACCGGCAGGTACTCGGCCCGCACGGCCGACCCGTCCGGCGCCTCCCACACGAAGGCGTTCCGGGTCACCTGTGACGGCACACCGCGCCAGACGACGGTGTCGTCGAAGCCGGCGAGCCGGAGGATCTGGGGCATCTGCGCGATGTGGCCGAACATGTCGGGCAGGTAGCCGACGTCCATGACGCCGCCGAACGCGGCGCCACGCGCAATGCCCATCTGCAGGTTGCGCACGATGGTCTCGCCGGAAGCGAGGAACTCGTCCATGAGGATGTACCACGGGCCCATGCTCAGCCGGCCGGCGGCGGCCAGCGCCCGCAGCCTCTCCTCGGCCTCGGGACGCACCTCGAGGTAGTCGTCGACGACGGCCATCTGGCCGTCGAGCATGAAGTGCGGGTAGCTGGCGTCCTGCTCCAGCAGGGGGATGAGCGTGTCGATCAGCTCGACGAGGGCCAGGCGGAAGTCCTGGTAGGACTTGTACCATTCCCGGTCCCAATGTGTGTGCGGAACGATGACAATCCGGCGGGCGGTCATGACCGCCAGACTATGACCTGCGGTCGCCGGCGGTGAGAGCGCTCGTGCCCCCGGGGCGGTGGCCCCCGCGCAGCTCCCTGCCGCCCGGCAGGAGCCTGCCCGAGGTGTGGCAGGGGCTGTGGGCGGGCCGGCCCGGCGCACCAGTGCTGGTCGACGGATGGGGGGGCGGTGCCGTCGACGGCGCGGGCCTCCACCGGCACACCGCGCTGATGGCCGCCGTTCTCGCCTCGCGCGGCGTCGGCCCCGGTGATCGGGTCCTGTGGCAGGCCCGCGCCACGGTCCGATCCGTCGAGGCCCTCCTCGCCGTGCTGCGCGCCGGCGGCGTGCTCGTGCCCGTGAGCCCGTCGGCCGGACCCCCCGAGGTGGCCCACGTCGTCGGCGATGCCCGGCCGGTGCTGCGCCTGGTCGATGGTCCCGACTCCGATGACCCTGTCGGTCCCGGCGTCACCGCGCTGGACATCGACCACCTGGCCGCGGAGGCCGAGCGCGCCCAGCCCGGCGCCGACCCCGAGCTGCAGCCGGGCGACGACGCCCTGATCGTCTACACCTCGGGCACCACCGGCAAGCCCAAGGGCGCGGTGCACACCCACGGGTCCCTCCTGGCGGGCGTCGCGGCGCTGCACACGGCGTGGGCGTGGGGGCCCGAGGACCGCCTGCTCCTGAGCCTGCCGCTGTTCCACGTCCACGGGCTCTGTGCGGGGTTGTTCGGGTCGCTGGCCGCCGGCGCGTCCGCCGTGGTGTTCGACCGCTTCGACCCTGCCGCGGTGCGACGGGCCGCACCGGGCTGCACCATGTTCTTCGGCGTCCCCACCATGTACCACCGGCTCGCCGCGTCGGGCCCGGTGCGCGAGCTCGCCGCACTGCGCCTCTGCGTCTCGGGCTCGGCGCCGCTCGCGGCCGACCTGTGGCACCGCCTGGCCGCCGACGGCGTCGCGGTGCTGGAGCGCTACGGCATGACCGAGACGCTGCTGACCTTGTCCAACCCGGTGGAGGGGGAGCGCCGGCCCGGTTCGGTCGGCGTGCCGCTGCCCGGTGTCGAGGCCGCCGTCGAGGACGCGGACGAGCACGGCGTGGGTGAACTGCTCGTGCGCGGCCCGTCGTTGTGCCGCGGCTATTGGGGCCGCGAGGCGCCGGCGCCGGGAGAGTGGTTCTCCACGGGCGACCTCGTGTCGGTGGCCGACGACGGGTACGTCACGGTCCGGGGCCGCCGCACGGAGCTGATCATCTCGGGCGGCCACAACGTCTACCCCGCCGAGGTCGAGGCCGTTCTCTCCCGCCACCCGGGGGTGGACGAGGTGGCCGTGGTCGGGGTGCCCTCGCCGGAGTGGGGCGAGACGGTGGTGGCCTATGTCGTGGGCGATCCCGACCTGGCCTCGCTCGACGAGCTGGCGGCAGCCGAGCTGGCGCCGTTCAAGCGTCCGCGCGAGGTACGCCTCGTCGACGCGCTGCCCCGCAACGCGCTGGGCAAGGTCGTGCGGGGCGAGCTGCGCTGAGCCCTGCGCCGGCCCGCCCCTGCGGTAGCGTGATCGCATGGCGACGTTCCTCATGCTCTCCACGGTGGGGCCCGACGGTGCGGCCACGCTGACCGAGAACCCCGACCGGCTCAAGGCCGTCAACGCCGAGGTGGAGGCGATGGGCGTGCGCGTGGTGGCTCAATGGGCGTTGCTGGGCCAGTACGACTTCTGCACCGTCCTCGACGCCCCCGACGAGACCACCATGGCGCGGGTGGCGTTGGTCCTGGGCTCCCGGGGGACCCTCAAGACGCTCACGCTCTCGGCCATTCCGATCGACGACTACATCGAGGGCGTGCTCAAAGCCGGGAAGGCCTGACGCCTCAGTGCCACCAGAAGCCCTGGCGCGTCCGCTCCCGGCGGACATCGTCCCGGGAGAAGAGCTCGCCCAGCGTGCTCCCGTCCGACAGGCGGCGGATGCGATAGCCCTCCTGGGTCGCCTCGGCGACCTCGAAGCCGCGCACCCAGGTGCCTTGGTACCGGTTGCGCACGTCCACCTTGGTCCCGGGAGCCAACGGCGACCGTGCGTTCGCATCAGGTGCATCCCCCCCGTCGTCGCTCACGCCCCCATGGTATGAGGTGCGCCCGAGGGTGAGCCGATGACCGTCTGCACGCCGGACCTCAAGGAGGAGCGGCGCCTGCGCGCCCAGGGGTACGAGTGCGTGGCGGGTCTCGACGAGGTCGGGCGCGGCGCCTGGGCCGGTCCGGTCACCGTCGGCGTCGCCGTGGTGCGCCCCCGCGTGACGCGCCGGTCCATGCCGCCGTGGCTCCGGGACTCCAAGATGTTGAGCGAGGCCCGCCGCGAGGAGATCTTCGACGCGGTGGGTACGTGGTGCCAGGCCTGGACGGTCGGGCACGCCTCGGCGGCCGAGTGCGATCAGTGGGGGATGACCGAGGCCCTGCGGGTGGCCGCACGCCGCGCACTCGCCGGGCTGGGGCAGCCGCCCGAGGCTCTCCTGGTCGACGGCCCGATCGACCTGCTGCGACATCCCGACGACCCGTTCGCGGGCGAGGTGCGGCCCATCGTGGACGGGGACGCGAAGTGCGCGTCGGTGGCGGCGGCCTCCGTCCTCGCCAAGGTGGTCCGGGACCGGCTCATGCGCCGCGAAGCGGACCATTACCCCGCCTACGACTTCGAGCGGAACAAGGGCTACCCTTCGCCGACCCACCAGACCGCACTGCGCGGGTACGGGCCGTCGGCGATCCACCGCCGCAGCTGGGCCTTCGTCCGCGACCTGCCCTGGTGCGGGCAGGGGTGGAGCGGGACCCGCTCAGACGACAGCGCTCACCTCGGCGAAATGGCAGGCGACGGGGTGACCCTGGCCCCGGTCGACGAGCGCCGGCTCCTCGGTGGCGCAGATCTCCTGGGCTTTCCAGCAGCGGGTGCGGAACCGGCAGCCCGAGGGCGGTGACTGGGGGCTGGGCACGTCGCCCTCGAGCACAATGTGCTTGCGGGCCCGCTCGGCCCGGGGGTCCGGGATGGGCACGGCGGAGAGGAGCGCCTGCGTGTAGGGATGTGCGGGGCGCTCGTAGACGTTCTTCCGGTCGCCGATCTCGACGATCTTGCCGAGGTACATGACGGCCACCCGGTCCGAGATGTGCCGGACCACGGACAGGTCGTGGGCGATGAAGAGGAACGCCACACCCAGTTCCGTTTGCAGGTCGTCGAGCAGGTTGACGACACCCGCCTGGATCGACACGTCGAGCGCCGACACGGGCTCGTCCAGCACGAGCAGCTTCGGCTGGAGCACCAGTGCCCGCGCGATGCCGACCCTCTGACGCTGGCCACCCGAGAACTCGTTGGGGTAGCGGTTGGCATGGTAGGACTCGAGCCCGACCAGCTTGAGCATCTCGGCCACCCGGCGCTGCACCGCTGAGCGGTCGCGGATGCCGTGGATGTAGAGCGGCTCGGCGATGGCCTCACCGACGGGGAGCCGCGGGTCGAGCGAGGCGAACGGGTCCTGGAAGACGACCTGGATCTGCCGGCGCATACGCCGCATGTCCCCCGAATCGAGCTCCGTGAGCTCCGTCCCCTCGAATTTGACCGAGCCCGACGTCGGCGTGATCAGCTGGAGTATCGATCGCCCCGTGGTCGACTTGCCACAGCCCGACTCGCCGACCAGGCCGAGCGTCTCGCCCGGGGAGATGGTGAACGACACCCCGCTGACCGCGTGCACGACTCCGACGCGGTGCCGGACGAAGGTGCCGCCCCGCAGGGGGAAGTGCTTGACCAGGTCGGTGACTTCGAGCAGCGGCGCCTGCGCTGACGATGTCGTCGCGGTCGTGCCGGCCTCGGAGACCGTCATGCGACCACGTTGTCCACGACGCCGTCGGAGAAGACCCCGCCATGGTCCCCTCGGCCCACTGCCTCCGCGAAGTGGCAGGCCGCCCGGTGGCCGCCCTCCTCGGAGGTGACCGACGGCACGACGACGAGCTCGGGCTCCGTGGTCGTGCAGATCTCGGCCGCCAGCGGGCAGCGGGGAGCGAATGGGCAGCCCGTGCGGTCGCCGAGCATGGAGGGGGGGGACCCCGGGATCTGGCGCAGGCGCTCGCTCCCGTCGCTGTCGAGGCGGGGCAACGAGCCGAGCAGGCCGAGCGTGTAGGGCATGGACGGCCGGTAGAAGACGTCCTCGGCCGTGCCGGTCTCCACGGCCCGCCCGGCGTACATGACCAGGACGCGGTCGGCGATGCCGGCGATGACACCAAGGTCGTGCGTAATGAGGAGGAGCGCCGCGCCCGTCTCGGTGAGGGCCGTCCTGAGCGAGTCGAGCACCTGGGCCTGCACCGTCACGTCGAGCGCGGTGGTCGGCTCGTCCGCCAGGATCACCTCGGGGTCGTTGGCCATCGCGATGGCGATCACCGCCCGCTGGCGCATGCCGCCGGAGAACTCATGCGGGTAGTTGTCCACGCGCTCCGCGGGGTTCGGGATGCCGACCTTGGCCAGAAGTTCAATGGCACGCTGCCTGGCGGCGTCCTTGGAGATGTCCTGGTGCGCCCGGATCGCCTCGGCGATCTGCCAGCCGATCGTGTAGACGGGGTTCAGCGAGGTCATCGGGTCCTGGAAGATCATGGCGATGCCGGTGCCGCGCACCTTGGTCAGCTGCTTCTCCTTGAGGCCGAGGATCTCGCGGCCCTGGAAGCGGATGGAGCCGCGCACCTGGGCGCTCTTGGGGAGCAGCCCCATGCTCGCCAGTGCCGTCACCGACTTTCCGGAGCCCGACTCTCCGACGATGCCGAGGACCTCGCCGGCTGCCAACGTGAAGTCCACGCCCCGCACGGCGTGGACGACACCGTCCTTCGTCGGGAAGTCCACCTCGAGGCGGTCGATCTGCAGCGCAGGCTCGGGCATCAGGCCCGGACCCGGCTCTTCTTGGGATCGAAGGCCTCGCGGAGGCCGTCGCCGATCAGGAAGATGGAGAGGATCAGCACGATGAGGAAGACCACGGGGAAGACGAAGAGCCACCATTCGGTCGTGGCCGAATCCTGCCCCTGGTCCACGAGCAGCCCCAGCGAGACGTTGGGTGGCTGGACGCCGAGCCCGAGGAAGGAGAGCGTCGACTCGAAGATGATGCTCAGCGCGACCGTGAGCGTCGCGTTGACGATGATGGGACCGACGGCGTTGGGCAGCATGTGCTTGACGATGATGCGCCGGTTGGTGGCGCCGAGCGCGCGAGAGGCCTCGACGAAGTCACGCTCTCGCAGTGACAGGAAGTCTGCCCGCACCAGCCGGGCGACGTAGGTCCACGACAACAGGCCGATGATGAAGGCCAGGCCGAGCCAGTTGTCCGACTCCTTGGAGAGCTTGGCCGACAGCAGGATCAGCACGGCCAGTACCGGCAGCACCAGTACCAGGTCGACGAAGCGCATGAGCAGCGAGTCGACCCAGCCGCGGTAGAAGCCGGCGATGGCGCCGACCGTCACGCCGATGAGCGTCGCCATGGCGGCCACGGTGAGCGCGATCTCTATGTCCTTCTCGACGCCCGCCATGACCTGGGCGAACATGTCGTTCCCGATGGCGTTCGTGCCGAACGGGTTGGCCCACGACGGCGGGTCGTTGAGGTTGTTGGTGATGGAGGTGTAGCTGTACTGCCAGAAGTGGCCGACGACGATGGAGCTGATGCCCAGCAGGGCGAAGATGCCGAGGCCGATCATGGCCAGGCGCTGGTGGAAGAAGCGGCCGAGGACGATGCGGGACTGGCTCTTCGCCTCTCCCGAGAGCCCGTGGGCGTCGCCGGCGGAGAGCTCCACGCCGGCGCCGACGCCGGCCAGCGTGTGGGCGCCGGCCTCGACCGTGGCAACACGCTCCGGCGTCTGAACCACGAAGTTCTCCTGCGCGACCGGCTCAGGCATAGCGGATCCTCGGATCGAGGACGCCGTAGAGGATGTCGGCGAGGAGGTTGAAGAGGATGACGAAGGTCGCCGTGATGAGGAGGTAGGCGAGCATCACGTTCGTGTCGAGCGTGAGGACGCCGTTGAGGTACCACTGCCCCAGTCCCTGCCAGCCGAAGACGATCTCTGTGATGATGGCGCCGCCGAGCACGGCGGCGAAGTCCAGCGCGACGACGGTCGTGACCGGGATCAGCGCGTTGCGCAGGACGTGGCGGATGAGCACCCTGCGCTGGCTCAGGCCCTTGGCCCGTGCCAGTCGCACGTGGTCGGCGTCGAGCGTCTCGATCATGGACGATCGCTGGTAGATCGCCCATGACGCGTACGAAATGAGGACGAGCGTGATGACAGGCAGAGCCGTGTGCGCGGCGTAGTCGGGGAGACGGCTGAAGAACGAACCGCTGAGCGTCGGGCTCTGCTCTCCGTCGGTGTAGAAGATGATCTTGTTGAGGTGTTGGTTGATCGGGATGGCCACGAACTCCTTGAGGGCGAGGCCCAGCACGAAGATCGGCGTGGCCAGCAGCACGAAGTTCGTCACCGTGATGGCGTGGTCGGTGACCTTGCCCTGCCGCACCGCGGCCATGACGCCCATGAAGATGGCGACGAAGATGGCGATCACGGTTGCGACGACGACCATGCGCAGGGTCACGAACAGGTGGGACATCGCCTCCGACGCGACGTCCTGCCCGCTGATGGAGGTGCCCAGGTTCCCGTGGATGGCGCCTTTGAGCCAGATCCAGTAGCGCTGCCACAGCGGGTCGTTGAGGTGCAGCAGGTTCTCCCTCGCCACGATCGTCGCGTGGGGGATGTGAGGGTTGGCGTTCAGGAGCGCCAGAGGGTTGCCCGAGCTGGCGACGAGCACGAAGACGAAGATCGTCGCGAAGAAGAGCACGACGATGCTGATCAGCAAGCGCCTAATGACGTAGGCGAACATGGAGGGATTCTAGGTGCAGGGAAAGTCGAGGGAGGGGCCGACCGTGACGGCCGACCCCTCCCTCGCGTCCGAATGAGCAGGACTAGCCGCTGACGGTCCAGTCCTCGGCGTTCCAGGTGACGCCGACGCTCGAGGTGTTCGGGAGCACGCCCTTGAGGTTGTTGGACCAGGCCCAGAACTGCGGCTTCTGGTACAGCGGCAGCGTGACCATGTCCTGCCACAGGATCGCGTCGGCCTCGTTGTAGTCGCTGATTTCCTTCGATGTGCTCGGAGCGGCCGAGCCGGAGGCCATCAGCGTGTCCACCTGGGAGTTGGCGTAGTGGTTCCAGTTCTCGGCGCACTGCGTGCTCGTGTACGAGCAGTAGATGGGCTGGTTCCCCGACACGAAGGGCGTGGTCACCCAGGCGAACTCGCCGATCTGGAACTGCCCGGTGGGCAGGTTGGTCCCGAAGAACGTGTTGGCGTCGTAGTTCTGGATGTTGATCTTGATCCCGATCGCCTTCATCTGCGCCTGGAACAGCTCCTCCGTCTCGGCCCGGATGCTGTTGCCCGACGTGGACTGGATCGTGAAGGTCAGGGGCTGGCCGGACTGCGGTCCGTAGTTGGGCTCGTAGTAGCCGTTCACCTTCTTGAACCCCAGCTCCTTCAGCAGGTTGGCCGACTGGCTCGGGTTGTAGGCGTAGGACGTGCCCTTGTAGCCGGCCTGGGTCGACACGAGCATGCGGCTGCCGAGCGGGGTGATGCCCTTGGAGATCTCGCCCACGGTGCGGGTGATGATCGCCTGGCGGTTCACCCCGTGGGCGATGGCCTCACGGACCTGGACCTTGGCCAGGTAGGGGTCGGCCTCGTTGAAGTCGAAGTGCTCGAACTCCAGGCCGGGCAGCGTCACCTTCGTGGTGTTCGGCACCTGGTTCGCCGTCTGCACGATCGACAGGTTCACCGTCGACGGGTTGAAGATGTCGATTTCCTTGTTCTGCAGGGCCGGCACCAGCTGGCTGTCGTCCGAGAAGAACTGGAAGACGATCTTGTCCAGCTTGCCGGGCGTGCCCCAGTAGGTGGGGTTGCGGGTCAGGACCAGCGACTGGTTCTCGTTGTAGCTGCTGATGGTGTACCAGCTGCCCGAGATGGTCTGGGTCGGGCCCACGAAGCCGGTGTTCCAGCCGACGGTGCGGGCGATGTGCGCCGGGACGATGTCGGTGAAGATGGCCCGCCAGTCGGTGAAGGACGGCTTGAAGGTCACCGTGATGGTCCGACCGTTCGGGCACAGGCCGACGTTGCGGTTGGCGGTGCTGCCCGGTGCGCAGGCGGCGCCGCCCGAGGGGTTGGAGCCGACGACCGACTGGATCTGGTTGTAGCCGGAGGTGCTGGCGTCGTCATAGGGCTTCCCACCGACGTCGGTGTAGGCGGTGTTGCCGCTCTGGGCCTGCCAGTTGTAGATGAAGTCGTCAGCCGTGATGGGCGTGCCGTCAGACCACACGGCCTTGGGGTTCAGCGTGTAGACGACGGTCTGGGGGCTGCTGCTGGTCTGGACCGCGCTCTCGAGCAGCTGGTTGTTCAGGACCGGCTGGAGCTTGTTGTTCACGATGAAGGCCTGGGGCCACACCATGTTCATGATCTCCTGGAGCACGAACTCGGAGGCGGCCGAGGTGTTGATGTTGAACCCGGCCAGGTTCTCGTCCAGCGCCATGGTGGCGGTTCCGCCCGAGGATGACGACGCCTTCGTCGACGCCCCGCTGGCGGAAGGCGTGATGGCCACGACGGACAGGCTCAGAGCTCCTGCCGCCAGCGCGGCAAAGGCCGACCGCTTCAATAACCCCTTCAGTCCCATAGCACTCCCTTGTTCCACGGCCGCCCCGGTGACGGCCGATACCCCCGCTTCCTCCATGTCGATGTCGGAAGATTGGTCGTAAACGTAACCCAATTGCCACATTCTTTTTGGTCATCTGCTCCGGAATTTCTGCGGGAACGCGGCGGAGAGAGACCCGATCCGGTGCAGAGCGGTCCATCGCACATGAATCCTGCGTGGGGGGGTGATCGGGCGCAGGTCAGCGAACCTGGGTGCCAGCTGTGAGTCGACTGCGTGATCCGTGACAGCCGACAACTAGATTCTGTGCAAAGCGATGGTCTACGTACTTGCGGTCGCAGCTGCACTCTCGAACGCGCTGACCAGCGTGTTCCAGCGCATGGGAGTGGAGGACGCCCCGGAAGAGTCGACGATGCGGCTCAGCCTCATGGCCCACGCCATCCGTCGGGGTGTCTGGCTCCTCGGCTTCGGTTTCATGATCTGCTCGTTCCTGTTGCAGTCCTTCGCGCTGCACATCGGTCGCCTCTCGGTGGTGCAGCCGATCCTGACGATGGAGCTGCTGTTCCTCGTGGCCATCCTCGGCACGTATTTCCGTTTCTCCATCTCGGCACGCGAGTGGATCGGGGCCTCGGCCATCGCGTTCGGGCTCTCGGGTTTCCTCTTCTTCGCCGCGCCGGGCGGCGGGGACCAGACACCGACCAACCTGGGTTGGATCGTTGTCGGCGGGAGCGCCTGCTGCCTCATCGCCGTCACCGTGGTGGCCACACGTTGGGGCCCCCGCTGGTGGAAGGCCGCGATGTTCGGCAGCGCGGCGGCCATCGCGTTCGCGTTCACCGCCGCTCTCATCAAAGTCGTGAGCGACTTCGCAGCGAACGACTGGGTGACGTTGTTCGAGCACTGGCAGACCTACGGCGTGATCGTCTTCGGCCTGCTCGGGCTCTTCCTGACCCAGAACGCGTTCCACGCCGGGCCACTGGCCGCTTCGCAATCGACCCTGGTGCTGGTCGACCCGCTGGTCAGCATCTGCCTGGGTATCGCGCTCTACGGCGACAGCCTGCGGACCTCGGGTCCGTACGGCCCGCTCGAGGCCGTGTCGCTGCTGGTCATGTTCATGGGAGCGGTGTTCCTCTCGAACTCCCCGCTCGTCACGGGCATGAAGAGCGAGGGCAAGGGGGTGGAGTACGAGGAGATGCTGTCGCGGCGCCTCAAGCACCCGTCCTCCGCAGCGTCCTCGGCGGTGGGGGACGGCGGGTTGCCGTTCTCGTCGGCCTAACGGTCTGCCGGCCCTCCCGCCCGCTGCACCACGAGACGGGTCAGCGCAGCGAAGTGATCGGGGTGCGAGAGATGCGCGCCGTGGGCGGCGCCCGTGATCTCGTGGACGACGGCGGCGGGGACGTGCTCGCCCAGCCACTGCACGCTGGCGCGGTGGTGCGGCTGTGAGGCCGGCCCGCCCATGCCGAACACGGACGGCACATCGAGCGCGGTGACGTCGAACGGCGGGCCCTCGCCCCGCAAGCTGCGCAGGTCGGCCACCAGGGCCGGACCGTCGGCGCGGCGCTCCGCCCGCCCCGCCTCGGAGAGGCGGGACCAGGCCGCCGGGCCCACCATCCGGGAAAAGAAACGCTCAGCCTCCTCGCCCGGGTCGTCGGCCATGGCCGGCCAGGCGCGGGCCTCGCCGGGCCGGTCGCGGCGGAAGCCGAGCCAGGGCATGGGCGGCTCGTAGGCCGCGAGGGCGTCGAACGCCGCCGGCTCCGCCAGCGCCGCGCCCACGACGACGTCGCCCCCGAGGCTGTGGCCGACGGCGACCACGGGGCCGCCGCCTCCCGAGCGCGCCTCCTCCGCAATTAGAAGGAGATCCTGCACGTGGCCGCCCAGGTCCACGACCCCGCCGCTCCGGGAGCCCTGGTACCCCCGGCGGTCGTAGGCGAGCGTGGCCAGCTCGGGCAGCCGCCGCATGACCCGCCGGAAGCTGTCCCCCCGGTCCAGCCCACCGTGGACGAACACCACGGTCACGGCACCTGGTGCCGGGGCGGGCCGCGCGGAGACGTGGAGGGCGGCCGGATAGCTCATGGGCAGGGCAGACGCTACCAACCCGACCCCCGGGGCCGACCGCCGCCGGTAGGGTTGAACCATGACGCAGTTCGGTGGCGCGGGAGGCTCGTTCGGGCCCAATGCCTGGTTGGTCGACGACATGTACGACCGCTTCCTGGCCGACCCCTCCTCGGTCAGCGACAGCTGGCGGGAGTTCTTCGCCGACTACCGGCCCGCCCCCGTTCCCGCTCCCCAACCCGCGCCCTCCGCCCAGGCCAAGGCCCAATCCCAGGCCCCGGCGGCCCCGGCGGCACCCGTCCCCGCTGCGACTCGGGCCGCCGAGGCGGGTGACGAGCAGGCCACCGTTTTGCGGGGCGCCGCCTCTCGCATCGTGGCGAACATGGAGGCGAGCCTGGGCGTGCCCACGGCCACGAGCGTCCGCTCGGTGCCGGCCCGCCTGCTCGAGGTCAACCGCCTGGTGCTCAACAACCAGCTGGCGCGGACGACAGGCGCCAAGGTCAGCTTCACCCATCTCATCGGCTACGCCGTCGTGCGCGCCCTCAGCGACGTGCCCGCGCTGAACTCGGCCTTCGTCGAGGACGCCGACGGCACCGGGAAACCCGGCGTCGTCCACCACAAGCACGTGGGGCTCGGGCTGGCCGTCGACCAGGAGAAGAGCGACGGCAGCCGCACATTGCTCGTGCCGTGCATCAAGGACGCCGACACGCTCGACTTCCGCTCCTTCGTCCTGGCCTACGAGGACCTCATCCGCAAGATCCACACGAACAAGATCACCCCCGACGATTTCACCGGAACGACGGTGTCGCTGACCAACCCCGGGACCCTCGGCACCGTGCAGTCGGTGCCGCGCCTGATGCCCGGACAGGGCGCCATCATCGGCGTCGGCTCGCTGGGCTACCCGGCCGGATACGAGGCAGCCGACCCTCGGGTGCTCGCGCAGCTCGGGCTGGGCAAGGTCGTGACCCTCACGTCCACCTACGACCACCGGATCATCCAGGGGGCCGAGTCCGGGCTCTTCCTCGCCCGCGTGGCGGCGCTCCTGACCGGTGCCGACGGCTTCTACGACGCGCTGTTCGAGTCGATGGGTGTGCCCTACGAGCCGGTCCGCTGGCAGCCGGACAACAACGCCGGCCTCGGCACCGGCGAGGGCGAGCACCAGCGTCTTCTCAAGCAGGTCCGGGTGCAGGCGCTCATCAACATGTACCGGGTGCGCGGGCACTTGATCGCGCACCTCGACCCGCTCGATGCCGAGCCTCCGCACATCCACCCTGAGCTCGACCCGCTCACCTACGGCCTGACCATCTGGGACCTGCCACGCCAGTTCGTCGCCGACGGCCTGGCCGGCCGCGAGACCGCCACCCTCGACGACATCCTCCACGTGCTGCGCGACGCCTACTGCCGGACACTGGGCATCGAGTACATGCACATTCAGGATCCCGAGCAGAAGCGGTGGATTCAGCAACACGTCGAGGGTCAGCCCGTCACGCTCAACCTCGAGGAACAGCGCCATATCCTCGACCGGCTCAACGCGGCCGAGGTCTTCGAGCGCTTCCTCCACACCCGCTACGTGGGCCAGAAGAGGTTCGGGCTCGAGGGGGCCGAGTCGACCATCGTGCTGCTCGATGCGCTGCTCGACACCGCCGCGGGTTCCGGCGTGGCCGAGGTCGTCATGGGGATGGCCCACCGGGGCCGGCTGAACGTGCTGGCCAACATCGTCGGCAAGTCGTACAAGGAGATCTTCGAGGAGTTCGAGGGCAACCTCGACCCCGAGTCGGTCCAGGGCTCCGGCGACGTGAAGTACCACAAGGGCGCCCGCGGGGTGTTCCACGCCAGCGCCGGCGAGGAGCTCCCCATCACGCTGGCGTCGAACCCCTCGCACCTCGAGGCGGTCGATCCCGTCGTCGAGGGCATGACGCGGGCCAAGCAGGACCGCCTGTCGCCGCCGACCGACGGCACGCCGGCCGCGGCCGCCGACGGCACCTTCGGGTTCCCGTGCATGTCCGTGCTCGTCCATGGCGACGCCGCCTTCGCCGGTCAGGGCGTCGTGGCCGAGACCCTCAACCTCTCGGGCCTGTCGGGATACCGGACCGGCGGCACGGTGCACCTCGTCATCAACAACCAGCTCGGGTTCACCACCGCTCCCGCGTCCGCCCGCACGTCGGTGTACCCGACCGATGTGGCGAAGATGGTCCAGGCGCCCATCTTCCACGTCAACGGCGACGACCCCGAGGCCTGTGTGCGGGCGGCCCGCCTCGCCTTCTCGTTCCGCCAGACCTTCCACAAGGACGTTGTCATCGACCTCGTGTGCTACCGCAAGCACGGGCACAACGAGGGCGACGACCCCAGCTACACCCAGCCGCTGATGTACCAGCGGATCGAGGCCAAGCGCTCGGTCCGCAAGCTCTACACCGAGACGCTCGTCCGCCGGGGTGACATCACGCTCGAGGAGGCGGAGTCCGCTCTCGACGACTTCAACGCCAAGCTGCAGTCCGTGCTCGACGAGGTGCGCCAGGAGCCATCGCTCGCCCCGACCGAGTTGCCGGCGCCCGACACCGGGCCGGTGGACCGGCCGTCGGCAGAGACAGGTGTCGCGCCGGAGGTTCTGCGGGCCCTGTCCTCGGTCGTGCGCTCGGTCCCCGAGGGGTTCACGGTGCACCCGAAGCTCGAGCGCCAGTTCGCCCAGCGGGACGAGCTCGTGGCGGGCGGACACGTCGACTGGGCGCTCGCCGAGGCGTTGGCGATCGGCTCGCTCATGTACCAGGGTGTCAACGTGCGCCTCACGGGTCAGGACACCCGCCGCGGGACGTTCAGCCACCGCCACGCGGTTCTGGTCGACTACTCCAACGGCGAGGAGTACGTCCCGTTGGCTCACATCCGCGACGGCCTGCGGCGCATCGGCGCCGGCCAGCTCGAGCCGGTGGGGGAGATGGGCAACTTCACCGTGCGCGATTCGCTGCTCTCGGAGTATGCGGCTGTCGGCTTCGAGTACGGCTACTCGGTGGAGGCGCCCGAGGCGCTGGTCGCCTGGGAGGCGCAGTTCGGCGACTTCGCCAACGGGGCCCAGATCATCATCGACAACTTTCTCGTGGCGGCTGAGAACAAGTGGGGCCAGTTCGCCGGGCTCGTGATGCTGCTGCCGCACGGGTACGAGGGCCAGGGCCCCGAGCACTCGTCGTCCCGCTTCGAACGCTTCCTCTCCCTGAGTGCCCGCGGCAACATGCGGGTCACCATCCCCTCCACCTCGGCGCAGTACTTCCATCTGCTCCGCTCCCAGGCGTTGTCGAGCCCGCAGCGGCCCCTGATCGTCGTCACGCCGAAATCGATGCTGCGCGCCCACGCCTCGCGCTCGACTTTCTCCGACCTCGAGTCGGGCTCCTTCCGCCACGTCATCGACGACGTGTCCGTTGAGGATCCCTCGACGGTGCGCCGCATCGTGCTGTGCAGCGGGAAGATCGGCCATGAGGCAGAGCAGCGCAGGGCCGAGCTCGAGCCCGAGGAGGCGGCCGGGATCGCCCTGGTCCGGGTGGAGCAGATCTACCCGTGGCCCGTCGAATTGCTCACGCACGTCTTCGAGCGGTACAGCGAGGCCACCGAGGTCGTGTGGCTCCAGGAGGAGCCCGAGAACATGGGAGCCTGGTCGTTCGTGCACGCCCGCCTCCACGCCTGCCTTCCCGACCGCCTGCGGCTGCGCCACGTGAGCCGCCCCGGATCCGCCAGCCCGGCCATCGGGAGTGCCGCCCTGCACCAATTGGAGCAGGCCGATCTCTTGCGACGTGCCATTGGCTGAGCATCACGTCGTGGTGGACGGGTCCAATCTCGCCACCGAAGGACGAACCCTCCCAAGCCTGAGGCAGCTCGACGAGGCGGTGCGCGCCTACGCCGCCGAGGACCCGGGCTCCAGCATCATCGTGGTGGTCGACGCCACCTTCGAGCACCGGGTCTCCGAAGCCGAGCGTGAGGAGGTCCGCCAGGCGATGCTCAACGGGGAGATCATCTCCCCTCCGGCGGGCGCGATCGGCCGAGGGGACGCGTTCGTGCTGCGCATTGCCGAGCGGACCGGCGCGGTCGTCCTGTCCAACGACTCGTTCCAGGAGTTCCACGGCGAGCACCCGTGGCTGTTCGACGACGGGCGCCTGATCGGTGGCAAGCCGGTGCCGGGAGTGGGGTGGATCTTCACGCCCCGGCTTCCGATCCGGGGGCCCAAGAGCAGGGCCGCCACGGCCGAGGCCAAGTCCAAGAAGGATCCGGAGTCCGCACCGGCCAAGGCGGCCGAGCTGGCCCGGGCTGCCAAGAAGGCCGCCAAGAGGTCGTCCAAGGCCAGGAAGGCGACCCAGCAGGCGCTGCCGGTCGACACCTCGTGGCCGATCACGCCGGCCGCCCCGCCTCCTGCCCGGGCCAAGCTGGACCCGGTCTTCTCGAGCGCCGTCGAGGAGGCGGTCGAGGAGGCGCTGCACCCGCCAGAGCCGCACAAGCCGAAAGACTCGGCCAAGAAGCACGCCGCGGCCAGGAAGGCGGCACCGCAGAAGGTCGCCCGGGCCAAGAAGGACGCCCCCACCTCCAAGCACGGCGAGGGAAAGGGCGCCCAGGCGGCGAGGGCGCCGTCGCCGTCGGGCCGGCATGGGGACGGTCCCAAGAAGAAGCAGACCACCCCGCCGCCCGCGGTCAACGAGCCGCTGGCGTTCATCAATTTCGTCGCCGCCTTCGCGCTGGGGAACACGGTGGACGGCGAGGTGGTTTCGTTCACGTCGCACGGCGCCATGGTCGACGTGTCGCTGCCGGGCGGCGGTGTGCTGCACTGCTACATCCCGCTGACCGCCATGGGGACGCCGCCGCCGACCAAGGCCCGCCAGGTCCTCAAGAAGGGGGAGGTGCGCCCGTTCGTGCTCGCCGGCCTCGACCCGCCCCGCCGCGTGGCTGAGTTGGCGCTGCCGGAGCCGGCGCTCCAGAAGAAGGTGCCCGAAGAGAAGGCACCCGCCCGCAAGAAGTCCGCTTCGGCGGCGAAGAAGGCGCCGGCGAAGAAGGTGGCTCCCACGCCGGCCAAGAAAGCCGCGGCCAAGAAGGCGGCGGGGCCGGCCAAGAAGTCACCGGCCAAGAAGGCGGCAGCTCCGGCGAAGAAGGCCGCGGCCAAGAGGGCAGCCAAGGCGAGCAAGGCGCCGGCCAAGAAGGCGGCCAAGGCGAGCAAGGCGCCGGCCAAGAAGCCCGTCAAGGCGCCGCCCCGATGACAGTCGGCTGCCTACGGTGAGGGCCCTCCCGCGACCAGCCGATGTCCTGCCGCACCGGCCGCCGTTTCTCTTCGTCAGCGCGGTGACCGACGTGGAGCCGGGCGTCTCGGCCCGCGGGCGCTGGGAGCTGACCGGTGATGAGCCGTTCTTCGCCGGACACTTTCCCGGACGCCCGACCCTGCCGGGCGTCCTCATGGTCGAATCGCTGGCGCAGCTCGGCGGCATTGCCGTGCTGCTCGACCCTCGCTACGAGGGCAAGCTGCCCCTCTTCGGCGGCATCGAGCGGGCGCGATTCCGCCGGCAGGTGGTCCCCGGCGAAGTCCTCGAGCTCGAGGTGACCATGGACCGCCTGTCGGCGCGGGGCGGGACGGGTCACGGCACGGCCTCCGTGGGCGGCAGGACCGCCTGTGAGGCCGACCTTCTCTTTGTGATCGTCGACGCGGGAGTGGCCTGATGCGACTTGCCACCTGGAATGTGAACTCGCTCACGGCACGGATGCCGCGGGTGACGGAGTGGGTCGAGATGCACCAGCCGGATGTGCTGTGCATGCAGGAGACCAAGCTGGCCGACGAGAAATTCCCGGAGCATCAGTTCGCCGAGCTGGGCTACGAGTCCGCCCACGACGGCGACGGTCGCTGGAACGGCGTTGCGATCATCAGCAGGGTCGGCCTGGAGGGCGTCACCCGGGGCTTCGGCACGTCCGACGACGACCACGGGCGTCGCGTCGTCTCGGCCGTGTGTGCCCGAACGCGTGTCTTCTCCGTCTACGTCCCGAACGGCCGCGCCCTCGACAACGAGTTCTACGCGGTGAAACTCGCATGGTTGGCCCGCTTGCGGACCACACTCGACGAGATGTGTCCCCCGGGTTCGTCGGTCGCCGTGTGCGGCGACTTCAACGTCGCCCCTGACGACGGCGACGTGTGGGACCCGGCGGCGTTCGTCGGCGCCACGCACGTGAGCGAGCCCGAGCGTGCAGCCCTGCGTCAGGTCGAGGGTTGGGGGCTCGACGACGTGTTCCGCCGCTTCAACGAGCCGGGCACGTTCACGTGGTGGGACTACCGGGCGGGGGACTTCCACCAAGGGCGCGGCATGCGCATCGACCTCGTGCTGGTGAGCGACGACCTCGTGGAGCGAGCGACGGGGGCGTTCCGTGATCGCGACGCGCGCAAGGGGCAGAAACCCTCCGACCACGCTCCCGTCGTCGTGGATTTCGCCGATTCCTGACGCGGCATCGTCGCCCTGCAGCGTTCGGGAGCCAACCGCCGTTCAACCGGACTGCAGTGCCACCTGGTGTGTGTCGCTCTCCGCCGATCCTCTTCAGCCCTGCGATTCGGGGGCGCTTGGCCGTCGCCAAGAGCGGCAGAGCCGCTCGGCCAAGCGCCCTCCTGGGCTTCTGCGGGTGATGTCGACGCCTGGCCTTCGCCAAGAGCGGCCGGGCCGCTGGGCCAGGCGCCGACATCACCCGCAGAGGTCCGTGAGCTGTGTGCTCCGCCTACCGCATGTCCAGAAGGAGATCGCGCAGCGGGACGCCGTCGCAGATCGCCACGATCTTGTCGAAGTCCTCTTTCGTCAGGGACCGTTGCACCGCGGGCCAGCTGTGGGCGCCCTGACGCATGTAGCCCATGAAGATCTCCCAGATGGCCAGCCGCTTGCGCATCCGCTCGACTTCGAATTCGAGCGACGCGTAGTCGATGGGTTCAGGGCCGTCCTGGTTGCCGGCGACCGCCGGCGTGTCGAAGAGGTCGCGGCGGAGGCGCTCGAGCGCCGCCTCAATCGAGCGAGCGTCGTGGAGTGGTCTGTCCATCTCCATCTGCATCTGTGCCCTCCCGATCCGTCCTCGTCGGTGCACCCCGCGGAGCGCATCGCCCTTCCGAATTGGATGGTGACAGGATGTCGGGGACGCGCTATAGAGCCGTTGGAACCTATTGGTGGCGCGAGTCCCACTTGTTGTCGCTCGATTGCGCAGTCCGTTGTGCGTCCGTTGTGCCTCGTGCCTGTCGTCCGCGGCGGCCCGACCTACAGGGGCACCTCGACGAGCGTCGGCCCGGGTCCGCCGAAGCCCGCGTCGAGCGCGGCCACCAGGTCCTCGGCGTTCTCCACCTTCCGGGCCGGCACCCCCATGCCCCGGGCCAGGTCGCAGAAGTCGAGCTCGGGGTCCGTGAGGTCGAGGAGTCGCCTCGCCATCGGCCCGCCGGCATCGGCGCCCACCCGGTGCAACTCCATGTTCAAGATGGCGTAGCTCCGGTTGGACAGCACGACCGTCGTCACGTTGAGCCCCTCGCGGGCCTGTGTCCACAGCGCCTGCAGCGTGTACATGGCGCTCCCGTCGGCCTCCACGCAGAGCACCGGCCGTTCCGGTGCCGCCACGGCCGCGCCGGTGGCCAGGGGCAGTCCGATCCCGATGGCGCCACCGGTGAGGGTCAGCCAGTCGTGCCGGGGCGCGCCCGCCGTGGCGCCCGCAACGAAGAGGCCCGACGTGTTGCCCTCGTCGACGACGATCGTGCCCTCGGGCAGAGTGGCCCCGACGGCGGCCGCCAGGGACTCCGCCGAGAGGCCGCCGGTCGGGCGTCCTGGCCGTCCCGAGGGGGCCGGGACGCCCCCGTCCGCCGCTGCGCTCACCGCCTCCGCCAGAGCCTCGAGGGCGCTCGCCGCGTCCTCGCCGGGACGGGCCAGCGTGTGGATGGTGCAGCCCGCCGGGACCAGGTCGCTCGCCTTGCCGGGATACGCGAAGAAGGAGACCGGGGCCTTGGCGTCCACCAGGACGAGGTGGCGCATGCCGTCGAGCTGGGCCTGGGCCATCTCGGCCAGGTACGCCAAGCGCTCCACGGCTGGGATGCCCGCCCCTCGTTCCAGGTTGGACGGGAAGGTCTCACCCAGCAGTGCGGCACCCGTCGTGGCGGCGACGCGGCTGGCGGCGTGCAGCCCGTCGGCCCGGAGCGAAGAACCCCCCATGAGCAATGCCGCTCGTTCGCCTGAGCGCAGGGCCTTGGCCACCTCCTCGACGGTGTCGGCCGGCACCGTCGAGGGCCGTCCCCGCGGTCGCGGTGGGCACGGGCCGGTGGCGGACTCGGACCACGACGCGTCTGCCGGCAGGACGAGGGTGGCCACGCAGCCGGGCGGCCCCAGCGCGGCCGCGACGGCGTCCGCCGCATCAGCGGCCACGTCGTCGGCTCGGGCGGTCGAGCGGTACCAGCCCGAGACCGCGCCGGCAATCGACGCGATGTCGGACTGGAGCGGTGCGTCGTAGCGGCCGTGGTACGTGGCGTGGTCGCCCACGACATTGACGATGGGCGTGCGGGCGCGCCGCGCGTTGTGCAGGTTGGCCAGCCCGTTGCCGAGCCCGGGTCCGAGGTGGAGGAGTGTGGCGGCCGGGCGCCCCGCCACGCGCCCGTAGCCGTCGGCGGCGCCGGTGACCACGCCCTCGAAGAGGCAGAGGACGCCCCGCATCGCCGGCACGTCGTCCAGCGCAGCCACGAAATGCATCTCGGAGGTCCCCGGGTTCGCGAAGCACGCGTCGACGCCCGTGTCCACCAGCGTCGAGAGCAGGGCGCGAGCGCCGTTCACGGCATCTCTCCCGTCCGTCTGGTACCGAGCAGCCGGTCCGGCCCCAGGATCCCGCCGGGGTCGAACACCTGCTTTATGGACCGCATGAGCTCCAGCGGCACCGGGTCCTCCATCTCCAAGAAGTACGAGAGCTTGGCGGTCCCGATGCCGTGTTCGCCCGAGATGGCGCCTCCGGCGGCCAGCGCCAGCTCGAAGCTGGCCCGCATGAGGGCGTGCCTGCGCTCGTCGTCGGGCTGGAAGACCGTCACGTGGACGTTCCCGTCCCCGATGTGGCCGCAGCCCGTCACGAGGGCCCCGTGCTCCTCGGCCAGTGCGGCGACCTGGGCGAGGTAGTCGGGGATGGCCGCCCGCGGGATCACGGCGTCGATGAGGTCGTCGCAGCCCGCCGCCTTGCCGACGAAGAACGCCCGCTCCCGGGCGACGATGAGCTGTGCGCCCGACGCGGCCGGGAGGACGTAGACGTCACGTGCCCCGAGCTCGTCCAAGAGGGTGCCGAGCCGCTCCACGTCCTCTTCGACCCGGTCGGCTGCCATGCCCTCCAGGACCACGACGAGGTAGGCCAGGGTGCCCGCCTTGACCTCCTCGGGGACACCCAGGTCGAGCCCGGCGGCCTGGGTGATGCCCGCCATCACCAAGACGTCGACGTACTCCAGGATGGACGGGTCGATACCGCTGTTCACGATGTGGGGCACGGCGCGCGCGACCTCAGCCAGGGAGCCGAACGGAGCCAGCACGGTGGAGGACTCGGTGAACCGGGGCTGGACCTTCACCGTCACCTCGGTCGTGATGGCCAGCGTGCCCTCCGAGCCGATCAGCAGCTGGGTCAGGTCGTAACCGGTCGAGCACTTCACGAACTTGCCGCCGGTCCGCATCACCCTGCCGTCGGCCAGCACGACCTCGAGGCCCAGGACGTGGTGGCGGGTCACCCCGTAACGGACGGCGCGCATGCCGCCTGCGTTGGTGGCCACGTTCCCGCCCAGCGACCCGCTCTGCTCGCCCGGGGAGACCGGGTAGATGAGCCCGAGCGGCGCCAGCTCGGCGTTGAGCTGCTCGAGGGTGACGCCGGGCTCCACGACCGCTACAAGGTTCTCGGTGTCTATCTCGCGGATGTGCCGCATGCGGTCGAAGGCCAACAGGATGCCGTCGGCCACGGGGACGGCCGCGCCCGAGAGCCCGCTGCCACTGCCGCGGGCCACCACGGGCACCCCGTGTTCGCTCGCGACCTCGAGGACCTCTGACACCTCGTCC
>CAYWDQ010000044.1:0-8098 GCA_964457065.1 uncultured Acidimicrobiaceae bacterium
TCCACTTCCGCGACACCATGCGCGGCGGCAAGATGCTCAACAACTGGCGCATGGCACAGATCCACGCCATGGAGGCCCCCGACCGGGTCTACGAGCTGGAGCGATGGGGCGCGCTGTTCGACCGCACCACGGACGGCCGCATCACCCAGCGCGACTTCGGCGGCCACCGCTACGCCCGCCTGGCCCACGTCGGCGACCGGACGGGGCTGGAGCTGATCCGCACCCTGCAGCAGAAGGTCGTCTCCATGGGCACCGACGTCTTCATGGAGTGCAAGATCCTGCGCCTCCTGCCCGATGCCGAGGGCCGCATCTCGGGCGCCGTGGGGTACATGCGCCCGACCGGCGAGATGGTGCTCTTCACCGCCAAGGCCTTCGTCCTCGCCACCGGCTCGATCGGCAAGTCGTGGAAGTACACCTCCAACTCGTGGGAGTCCGTCGGCGACGGGCACGCCATGGCCATCTGGGCGGGCGCTGACGTGATCGACATGGAGTGCGTGCAATTCCACCCCACCGGCATGGTGTGGCCGCTGTCGGTGCGCGGCATCCTCGTCACCGAGGGCGTGCGCGGCGACGGCGGCGTGCTGCGCAACTCCGAGGGCACCCGCTTCATGTTCAACTACGTGGCCGACATGTTCCGGGCCGAGACGGCGGAGACCGAGGAAGAGGCCGACGCCTGGTACGAGGACCACAACAACAACCGGCGCACGCCGGATCTCCTGCCGCGCGACGAGGTGGCCCGGGCCATCAACGCCGAGGTGAAGGCCGGCCGCGGCAGCCCCCACGGTGGCGTCTACCTCGACATCGCCTCGCGGCGCACGCCCGAGTACATCCGGCGCCGGCTGCCCTCGATGTACCACCAGTTCATGGAGCTGGCGGGCGTCGACATCACCGCGGGGCCCATGGAGGTCGGCCCGACCTGCCACTACATGATGGGCGGGGTCCGGGTCGACGCCGAGACGCAGGCGGCCACCGTGCCCGGCCTGTTCGCCATCGGCGAGGTGTCGGGCGGCATGCACGGCGCCAACCGCCTCGGTGGCAACTCGCTCTCGGACCTCATCGTCTTCGGGCGCCGGGCCGGGATCGGTGCGGCCGACTTCGCCGAGAGCCGCGCCGGCGCACCCAGCGTCGACGCGGCGGAGGTCACCTCGGTGATCGACGACGCCGTCGCCCCGTTCGGGCGCGAAGACGGGTACAACCCCTACGACGTCCAGACCGAGCTGCAGGAGACCATGCAGTCGCTGGTCGGCATCATCCGCACCGGGCCCGAGCTCGCCGACGCGCTGGCCAAGCTCGAGGACCTCAAGCAGAAGACGGCCAAGGTGCAGGTGAAGGGGGGCCGGGCCTACAACCCGGGGTGGAACCTGGCCACGGACCTGCCGTCCATGATCACGACCTCGATCGCCGTGGCCCAGGGGGCGCTCAACCGCAAGGAGTCCCGGGGCGGGCACACGAGGGAGGACTACCCGGGACCCGACCCCGAGTTGGGCAAGGTCAACTTCGTGCAGCACCAGACGGGCGAGCACGGGTACCTGGCCCCGATCGCCATCGCACCCGAGCCGCTGCCGGTCATGCCGCCCGAGCTGCGCGCACTCTTCGAGGAGGCAACGTGAGCATCACCGACGCGAACGCCGACACCAGCCCGGCCGACACGGCCACCACCGCGGCCGACACGGTCACCATGCGGGTCTGGCGGGGCGACGAGAACGGCGGCGAGTTCGAGGACTACGTCATGCCGGCCGTCGAGGGCGAGGTGGTGCTCGACGTGATCCACCGGATTCAGGCCGACCCCGCGCCCGACCTGGCCTGCCGCTGGAATTGCAAGGCGGGCAAGTGCGGTTCGTGCTCCGCCGAGATCAACGGGCTCCCCCGGCTCATGTGCATGACCCGCATGGACACGCTGCCCGAGGGTGCGCCGGTCACGGTGGCGCCCATGAAGACGTTCCCCATCATCCGCGACCTGGTGACCGACGTCTCGTTCAACTACGAGGTGGCCAAGACGATCCCGGCGTTCAAGCCGGGACCCGAGCCCGAGGGCGGCTACCGGATGCTGCAGGTCGACGTGGAACGGGGCCAGGAGTTCCGCAAGTGCATCGAGTGCTTCATGTGCCAGGACGTCTGCCACGTCATCCGGGACCACGAGGACAACAAGCCCAAGTACGCCGGGCCGCGCTTCTTCATCCGCTTCGCCGAGCTCGAGATGCACCCGCTCGACGTCAACGACCGCCGGGAGCTGGCCCACGACAAGGGCCTCGGCATGTGCAACATCACCAAGTGCTGCACCGAGGTCTGCCCCGAGCACATCAAGATCACCGACAACGGCATCATCCCGATGAAGGAGCGCGTCGTCGACGCCCGCTACGACCCGGTGGCCTGGCTCGGGCGCAAGATCAGCGGACGCTCGAAGAAGACGGCCGAAGAGGCCTCGGGCGGCTGAGCCCGCGGCGCCGGCTGAGCCGGTCCGTGAGGACGCTCCGCCCGGTCACCCCGGCCCCCCCGGGGGGCAACGCCCGTGCACCGACGCCCGCGCCTCACTAAGGTGCCCCCTGCGGAGTCAACCGCTGTCCCCCCAGGAGGTATGTACTCGTGCGATCCCTTCGGTTCCAGATGCCCCGAACCTCACGTCCTGTCCAGCGCCTCGGGAGGGGCATGGTCGCCCTCGCGCTGGCCGCAGGAAGCGCAGGGCTCACGGCCCTGCTCGTCGCCGGACAACCGGCGGCGGCGGCGGCTCCGACGCCGACGCTGATCGAGTCCAACTACACCGCCAACAACCTGTTGACGTTCCCGTTGAGTGCGACGGGCAACGTGGCCCCCTCGACCACCATCTCGAACAACGCCGGAAGCTTGACCGAGACGACCGGGTCCGTGCTCAACGCGGCGGGCGACCTCTGGGTGACCTCCTTCACGGCCATCGAGGAATTCACCCCCAGCCAGCTCGCGTCCTCGGGCGACCCGACGCCCGCCATCGTGATCCAGAACGCGGGCTTCGCGAGCGCCCTCGCCTTCGACTCGGCCGGCGACCTGTGGGCCACCTTGTTCAGGGGCGGCGTCGTCGAGTACACGCCCAGCCAGCTCACGGCCTCGGGGAGCCCGGTGCCGGCGGTGACCCTCGGGGGAGCCGACCTGACCGAGCCCTGGGGGCTCACCTTCGACAGTTCGGGCAACCTCTGGGTGGGTGGGTACTCCCAGGCGGTGCTGGTCGAGTACGCGAAGAGCCAGCTGGCCACGTCGGGCAGCCCGACACCCGCGGTCACGATCAGCGGGCTCGGAGACGATGCGGTCACCCCGGCCTTCGACGCCAGCGGCAACCTGTGGGTCTCGACCTACAATTCGCAATCGGTCGTCGAGCTGACCCCGAGCCAGCTGGCCACCTCGGGGCACCCGACGCCCGCGGTCACGATCACCAGTCCGTCCTTCACCGGGCCCGACGGCCTAGCCTTCGACACGGCGGGCAACCTGTGGGCCACGGACTTCACGAACCCCTCGGTGTACGAGTTCACGAAGAGCCAGCTGGCCTCGTCGGGCAGCCCGGTCCCGGCGAACACCATCACCGGGGCGAACACCACTCTCGACGGGGGAACGGGGCTGACCATCGACCAGGCGCCGGTGGTGACCTCCCTCACACCGGCGAGCGGCATCGCGGGGGCGACCATCACGATCAACGGCGCCGGGTTCCTCTCGGGCTCGAGCGTCAACTTCGGCTCGGTCCCGGCCGCGTCCGTGACGTACGTCAGCCCCTATGAGCTCGAGGCGACGGTGCCCAACGGCATCGGCACGGTCGACGTGACGGTGACGACATCGGGCGGCACCAGCGCCACGTCGCCGGCCGACCAGTTCACCTACGCCGTCACCGGCTACGTGGAGGTGGCCTCCGACGGGGGCGTCTTCAACTACGGCACGCCCTTCTACGGCTCCCAGGGGGGCAAGCCGCTCAACGCGCCGATCGTCGGCATCGCGGGCGACAGCGCCACGGGCGGCTACTGGGAGGTGGCCTCCGACGGTGGCGTCTTCGGCTTCAACGCGCCCTTCAAGGGGTCCATGGGCGGCCAGCACCTCAACGCGCCCATCGTCGGCATCGCGGCCACGGCCGACGGTGGCGGCTACTGGCTGGTCGCCAAGGACGGTGGCGTCTTCTCCTACGGCGACGCCAAGTTCTACGGCAGCCGTGGTGGCCAGGCCCTCAACGCCCCGGTGGTGGGCATCGCGGCCGACAACGCCACGGGCGGGTACTGGGAGGTGGCCTCCGACGGGGGCATCTTCAACTACAACGCCCCCTTCGACGGCAGCCGGGGCGGCCAGCCGCTCAACGCCCCCGTCGTCGGGTTGGCGGCCACCGCCAACGGCGGTGGCTACTGGCTGGTCGCCACGGACGGCGGGATCTTCAACTACGGCACCGCCGGCTTCTTGGGCTCGCGCGGCGGCCAGCCGCTGAACAAGCCCGTGGTCGGCATCGCGGCCGACACGGCGACCGGGGGCTACTGGGAGGTGGCCTCCGACGGGGGCATCTTCAACTACGGCGCCCCCTTCCTCGGCTCGCGGGGCGGCCAGCCGCTGAACGAGCCGATCGTCGGGGTGGGGGCCGGCTGAGCGGGCGCGCTCAGCTCCCCTCGCCACCTGCTGTCCAGCCCGCCACCTGCCAGACTCGGGCCCGTGGCCCGCTACCTCTCGCCCGAATGGGTGCAGTCCTTCGACGCCGCGCTGCACGCGCTGGACCTGTCCGACGCCGTGGCCGCCGCCGGGGCGGGCTCGCTGGCCGCGGCCGACGGCGAGTTCAGCGTGGTCCAGGTGGTGACCGGCGTCCCTGAGGACGTCGTCGACGCCGAGGGGGACGTCCACCTCGTGCTCAGCGTGGCCGGGGGCCGGGCCCGCCTGGCGCTGGACCCCACCGGAGCCGTGGGCGGCACGGCGACCATCGTGCTGGCGTACCCCGACGCCCTCGCCATGGCGCGCGGCAAGCTCGACCCGGCCGACGCCCTGGCCGCCGGGCGGGTGCGCGTCCGGGGTGACCTGGCGGCCCTCGTGGCCGGACAGGACGTGCTGGCCGAGGCGGCGGCCCGGCTCGGGACGGACCTGGGCGAGCTGACGGACCCGCCGGCCCCAGCGCCGTGAGCGGCACACGCCGCATGGCCCCGGTGCGCTTCTCCGCCTCGGCCCGTCCTCCCGACTTCGGCGGGCGCTACCAGGACCGGGTGGCCGTGGTCACGGGCGCCTCGGCGGGGCTCGGCGCCCAACTGTCGCGCGACCTCGCCCGCGCCGGCGCCACGGTCGTCGGCCTGGCGCGCAACGTCGAGCGGCTCGAGAAGCTCGAGACCGACCTGCGCACCTTCGCCCCGGCGTCGGGGACGATCCCCTGCGACGTGGCCGACACCGCCGCGCTGCGGCGTGCGCTCGACCGGGTGGCGGCGGCGCAGGGACCCATCGACCTGCTGGTCAACAACGCGGCCCAGGATCCCGGGGTCCGCCTGGCCGACATCGGCGAGGGGGACTTCCGCCACACCTTCGACGTGAACTTCTTCGCCCCGGTGGCCGCCACGCTCGCGGTCGTGCCCGGCATGGTGGAACGCGGGCGCGGCACGGTCGTCAACATCTCCTCCGACGGCGGGCGCCTGCCCTCGCCCGGACCCGGCGCCTACCCGTCGTCGAAGGCGGCCCTCTCGGCCTTCAGCGAGTCGACTTCGTTCCGGCTGGGCCCCAAGGGCGTCAGCATCCACGTCGTGTACCCGGCCTTCATGGCGACCGAACTGGGCCTGAGCGCGCTCGACCGGGGCCTGCGCCGCCCACCCCGGTTGACGACCCGCAGCGTGGAGACGGTGTCGCGCCGGATACTGGCCCGGGCCGGAGGGCCGTCGCTGGAGATCAGCGTGTCGGGGCTGATCGATGCCGCCATGGTGTTCCGCCACCTGACGCCCCGGACCTACCACCGCTTCCGTCGCAATTGGTAGGACCGCCGGTACGACCCTCGGGCGAACCCCGTGTGACGGAGGTAACGTTTTGGCACCGGCTCCGCAAAGGTCGGGCCGCAGTAGGAGGAACGACGTGCACCAGCCGATCGACGACCACTTCCTCTCGAAGTACCGGGCCCTGCTGGACGCCGAGGACCTGGCGTTCGACGAGCTCGAGCACGCGTGCGAAGACGGCGACCGCACGCAGTTCGACAAGGACATGGTCGATTGGCAGAACGCCCTGGAGCACAAGCTCGTCTTCTTGGCCAATGCGGGAGTCGAGCTGAAGCTGCCCGTTCTGGGCTGACTCTCGTCCGTACCCGGCCGGGCCGGCCCCGGTCGACGTCGCTGCGTACGACGCCCGCCTTGGCCATCGCGCCGGCACGCGGGCAGGATGGTGGCGTGCCGAAGCAAACCGGGAAGGGTGCGGCTCCGTCCGAGGCGAACGGGTCGCCGTCGCCGGGGTCCACGCCCGGCAAGGGCCCCGGGTCCGTCGCCCACTCGAGCCGGGTGAACGTCGCGTTCCCGTTCTCACAGATCAAGCTGGCCGAACCCAGCCAGGAGCTGGCGGATCTGGCCGGCGTCGTGTTCGACCTCGTCGTTGCGATGGCCGAGTGGCTCCCCGACGACGATGGCCTCGACGAGCTCCGGGCGCGGGCGGAGGCCCTGCGCGAACGCCTGCGCTGACGCCGGAGCCGGTCAACGCAGGCCGATCGACTCCGCCTCGCTGCGGATGGTGGCCTCGAAGAACTCGTCCGGATCGAGGATCGTGTTGCGCCAGTGCCCGAACACCTCGAGGCTGACGACGCCGACGAGCGTCGTCCACGCCTGGATCGCCCGCACCACCGTCCCGGCCGGCACGCCGGGGAGGAGCGCGTCGGCGACGGGCGCCACCGCAGCGCGCAGCTCGCCGGCGATCGCACCGTCGTGCCCGTCGAGGCCGAGCCGGCCCGCCGCCTCGGCCTCGACGACCGGCCGCACCAGGGCGCCGGCGACCCGCGCGTAGGGCTGCACCGTCTCCTCGGGCGCCTGGTAGCCCGGGACCGGGGTCCCGAAGATGAGTCCCCACTCGTGCGGGTGCGCCAGGGCCCACGTGCGAATGGCGCGCGGCACGGCCAGCCACCGGGTGGCATCGCCCTCGCCGCCGGCGCGGGCCACCACGGCCGCCCGCTCCGCCTCCTCGGCCAGCGACTCGTAGGCGGCGAGGATCAGCGCACTCAGGAGGGCGTCGCGCCCGTCGAAGTAGCGGTAGAGGGCCGAAGGGGCCATCTCGAGGTCCCGGGCGATGGAGCGCAGGGACAGCGCAGCGGCGCCGTCGCGGGCGACGTGCCGGCGGGACACCGCCAGGATCTCCGCCGTCATCTCCTCCCGGACCCGCTCCCGGGCCGTGCGCGGCGCTGACATGGTCCCAGTCTGGCTGTTCACGGGCGAGAACACAAGTACTTGACACGAACGCTGTTCTCGCTTAGGATCCATGTTCATGAACACGCACACGCAGGAGGTCGCCATGACACCGGATCCCGCCCCCGAGCACCCGGCCGCCGCCCACTACAAGAAGCCCGACTGGTTCACCCGCAACGTCTTCAACCGGCTCCTCAGCGGCCTGACCCGCCTGGGTGTGAGTGTCCTGGGCTCCCGGGTGCTCGAGCACCGGGGACGCAGCACCGGCAAGCTGCACCACACGCCCGTGAACCTGCTCACGATCGAGGGGACCGAGTACCTCGTCTCCCCGCGGGGCGAGACCCAGTGGGTCCGCAACGTGCGGCAGGCCGGGGGACATCTGGTGCTGATCCTTGGCCGCCGGCGCCGGCTGTACACGGCGACGGAGGTCCCCGTGGCCGACAGCGTGCCCATCCTCCGTGCCTACCTGCGCCGCTGGAAGTTCGAGGTCGGGATGTTCTTCGACGGGGTCGCGCCGGACTCCACCGACGAGGAGTGGGCCGCGGTCGCCGCCCGCCACCCGGTCTTCGTGCTCAGCTGAGTCCGCGGTGGGCTGACGCGTCGCCACGGTCGTCAACGGCGGTGGCCGGCACGGCATCATGTTCGCATGATCGATTCCCCCACCCCGGCCGCGCTCGGGCACCGCAACCTCGTCGCGTTCAACCGGGCCGTCACTCGCTGGGGCAGCCGGGGAGCACTCGAGGAGGAGAGCGGTGCGG
>CAYWDQ010000044.1:8108-15547 GCA_964457065.1 uncultured Acidimicrobiaceae bacterium
TCAGGACTTGTGATGACTCGTCTGGGGCGGGACGGGTGTTCGTCCGATGTATTTGAAGGTCATCAGACGACCTCAACCGCAGTAGCGGTCCTCAGCACCGCCTTGCAACCATGCGACCCTTCCTCGACATCGACATTGCGACGTGTCGCCTTTCTTCGAATGGAAGCGGTCCGGTGTGGTTGCCATGAGCCCGC
Organism: uncultured Acidimicrobiaceae bacterium; assembly: GCA_964457065.1. GTDB lineage: Bacteria > Actinomycetota > Acidimicrobiia > Acidimicrobiales > RAAP-2 > Bog-473. Next base: position 8,303 of record CAYWDQ010000044.1, read on the forward strand.
CAGACACTTCGGGCATTCATGAGAATGGGTGCTCCTCGGACGAGGACCTGCCGGCTTCCTCGATGTGCGTCAACGGACACGACATGCACATGGAGTTCAAGTTCTGCCCCGAGTGCGGTGCCCGACCCATAGAGCGAGAGTTCGGAGCCGCGAGTCGTGAAGGATCCATGTCGGACACCGGCCACAGCTCGTTACAGCCGGTCGCAGTCGATCAATGGGGTCCTCTCAACCGTCCCTATCTGGAGGCATGCGTGCCCGCTCTGGCTCGCCTGAGCCTCGACAACATGCGGAGCAACCGTCAAGGGATGGCCGAGGATGGCCGTCAGCTTCTGAAGATCGCGGAGAACGTCGAGAATTTCGTCCCGCCGCCTGATGACCCACAGATCGCAGCGGCAGCAGAGCTCTCGAATCGATTGCTGAAGGAGGTCGCGCGGGTATGCATCGATCAGGTGACACGGCCTGATGCCAAGCTGCTACGGAATCTCTTGGAGCAACACACCGCGCAACTCAGCGTCCTCTACGGACTCGTCCAGAAATGGAATCGAGCTCGCTCGTCGACCTTGGGGGAGGACTCCGCCGCACCTTCTCTGAGGGTTGAGCCGGCTCTCCCCGGTTCCGATGTCGTTCCGGAGCCAGAGCTCATCGCCGAACAGGTGCACGTTGCCAACTCTGCTGCGCAGACGAACACTCCTCCGACCCCGCGGCCCACGATGAAGGGTGGAGTGGTTGTCATCGGAGGTCAACCGGTGTGTTCGAGTTGTGGAGGCACTGTTTTCGTCCCACGACGCAAGACGTGTACGAAACTGGTATTCGGGCTGGTCTCGCTCGTCGGGAGGCCCCAACACATTGAATGTGTTGCATGCGGGCGCCTCTACAAGCGACCAAATCGTTAGGGCAGTTCGATCGAAAGGCTGTGACAGGGAAAAGACACCACTCCGCTGACCTCAGGCGCCAAGATGGCCGTATGGCCCGATTCCTGCTTCAGGGCACACTCGGGCATCGCAACCTCATCGCGTTCAACCGGGCCGTCACGCGCTGGGGCAGCCGGGGGGCGCTCGATGAAGGGGGCGGGGCGGTCCTGTGCGCAGGCGGGACATGGATCCCGGTCGTGGCCAACTGTGCGTTCCGCAGCGACGATGCCCTCGGCGGCGGCGAGCTCATCGCCCGCGCCGAGACGTTCTTCGGCAGCCTGGCCCGCGGGTTCTCCGTCAAGGTCCGCGACACCGGGGAGGACGACGACCTGCGCCGGGCGTGCGAGGCGGCGGGCATGGAGCGCTTCGGCATCCCGGTGCCCGAGATGATCCTCGAGGGCCCGCTCCGCGAGCCCCCGGTCGACGACGGCCTCGCGCTGCGCATGGTGGACGACGAGGCCGGCGTCAGTGACTTCATCGCCGTCAACGCCGAGGCCTACGGCACCTACGGCATGCCGACCGAGGTGCTCTCCGACCTCTTCGACGAGCCGGCCCGGCTGCTGGACGATCCCGGCGCGCACATCGTGGTGGTCTCCCGCGCCGGCGCGCCCGTCGCCACGGCCATGACCTACGAGAGCGACGGCGTCGCCAGCCTGCAGTGGGTGGGCACCGTCCCCTCGGCGCGCACGGCCGGGCTGGGCGCCGTCGTCACGATCAGGGCGACCAACGTGGCCTTCGAGCACGGTGCGTCCTCGTGCACGCTGCAGGCGTCGCCCATGGGCGAGCCGCTCTACCGCCGGCTCGGCTACGAGACCATCTACCGCTATGGGGAGTTCGTCCGCTGGCCCACGCCGCCGGCGCACTGATCCCCTGCGGCCGGCGGGTCAGTACCCGAGCGCCCCGCGGGCGTAGGCGGCCTGCCCGACGTGCTGCAGGCAGTCGTCGGCGACGCTCACCAGGCGCACCCCCAGGGTGACCGGGGGATTCCAGCGCCGGTCGACCACGCGGTCGAGGTCGGCGGGGTCGAGGCCCTCGAGCATGCTCCTCGTCCGGGCATCCACCTCGGCGAGGTAGCCCACGAGCGCGGCGGGGCCGTCGGGCTGCACGGCGTGCACCTCCTCCGTGCTGTGCCCGTACCCGGTGTTGGACGGGTCGGGCGTGAGCCCGAAGCGCCGCGCCCAGTCGCCGCCGGCCCAGATCTGCTCGGCGCCCAGGAGCTCGGCGACGTGGTGGTCCTGGACGCGGGTCAGGTGCCAGACCAGCCACCCGATGGTGTTCGCACCGGGCGCCGGTGCCCGGCACAACTGCTCGGTGTCGAGCCCGTCGACCGCGTCGGCGGCCAGGGGCGGGATGCGACCGTAGAACTCGAGCAACAGCGACGAGGTGTCCATGGGTTGCACTCTAGGAGCGGTCCGGGGATCAGGTACCGCCGGCGATCTCTGCCTCGGGCGACTGGATGTCGTAGCGGGCCCTGGCGGTGTAGGCCACCAGGAGCGCGACGATGCAGGTCATGACGAGCGCAGTCTGCCAGTCGCCGAAGTTGGCGCCGCTGAGGCTGTGGCTCTTGCTGAAGTAGTCAGCGAACGACGCTCCGATGGGTCGGGTGATGACGTAGGCGAACCAGAAGGAGAAGATGCTGTTCCAGTTGAGGAACTTCCACCCGGCCCACGGGATCAGGATCACGCCGCAGAAGAGCAGGGCGGAGGCGAGGTAGCCCAGGCCGAGCGTCGTGGCGGCGAAGTCGCCCACCGCTGTTCCGAGGGCGAAGGTGGCGAAGACCACCGACCAGTAGAACTTCTCGCGCCGGCTGGTCGTGATGCTGTGGATGTCGAGCGTGTGCTCGCTGCGGTTCCACAGATAGAACACCGCGGCGAGCACCAGGAGCCAGAACAGCGAGGTCACGGCATAGGGCATGCCGAAGACGAGATGCATCGTGTCGGAGACGCCCGTCCCGGCCGTCGCGATCGCCAGCGCGAGGAACCAGTACGGAAGGGCGGAGTACCGGCGCGACGCGAACTGCAGGACCAGCGCGACGCAAAAGAAGGACACCTCGACGACGACGCCGAGCTCCTTGTTGGACACGAACATGTCGGAGATGGCCTCGCCGGCCGCAGTCGTCGAGATCTTGATCACCCAGAAGAGGGCGGTGACCTCGGGCACCTTCGCGGCCAGCGGCTGCTGGTTGAACACCCGGAATAGTGAGCGCACGCTGGTGGGGTCTCCTTGAGTCGCTGCGTCGTGGAGCACGAAGGGCGGCTCGCCTTCGGGCGCCGCCACCGGCAATGCTAACGCCGCGCCCGCGCCGCGCACGGACCGCCAGCACATCCCATCGTACCTGCTGGGTGGCTCTTTTTGGCCTCCGCATCCGACCTGAGGATGAGGTCGGGGGGCGGCGATTTCATCCTTTGTGCGGCGGGGCGTCGCCCAGGGAGACCGGCGCTCCCCCGCCGGCGGCCGAGCGGTAGGCCGCGTCCACCAGACGGTGTGCCGAGAGCGCGACGTCGAGGCCCGGCTCGGGCGCGCCCCCTCCGGTCACGGCGTCGACGAAGGCCCGGTCCGCCTCCACGTACGCCCGCACGGCCAGGCCCACCTCGTCGTCCGCCAGCGGCAACGTGTCGACCCACCCGGGTGACGGGCACGCCCGCGCCTCGATACCGCCACTGGTCTGCACGTGCAGCGGGCCGCGGAACTCGTCGTCGAGCCACACCATGCCCTCACGGCAGAACACCTCGACCCGACGCGTCGAGCCCCGGCTCAAGATGTCGTGCCAGACGCTGGTGAGGTGCGCCTCGAGGCCCGAGGCGAAGGAGAGGGAGACCGTCGCCATGTCCTCGATCCCCTCGTGTCCCGCGTGGTTCGCCGTCCGGGCCGCCACCTGGTCCACCTCCCCGAAGCAGAAGCGCAGGATGTCGACGTCGTGGATGGAGTGCTCAATGAGGCACCCTCCGCCCGCCTGCGCCACGTCGGCCCGCCACTGCGACGCGTACGTCCCCTGAATGGGGAAGTACTGGTCGTCGCGGAAGACGGCCGCCATCGGCGCTCCCAGCGTCCCCCCCTGCACCAGGTCGCGCAGCGCCCGGAAGACGGGAGCGCTGCGCAGGACGAGACCGCACTGGCTCGGCACCCCGGACGCGGCCACCGCAGCGACGAGCGCAGTCGCCCCGGCCAGGTCCCGGTCCAGGGGCTTCTCGCAGAAGACGGCCCGGCCGGCGGCCAGAGCCTCGTCCACCGCACCGCGGTGCGCACCCGTCGGCGTGCAGACCCAGACGACGTCACAGCGTTGCGCCACCTCGCCCGGGCTCCCGACGACCGCCGCGCCGTCGGCTCCCACCACGTCAGCGAAGCCGCGGGCGCGCCGCTGGCGCGGGTCGTGGACGGCCACGATCGACGCGTCGATCACCCCTCCGTCGATCATCGCCTTGAGGCCGAGCCCGTGCGCCCAGGCGATGAGCCCCGACCCGACGAACCCGATACGCAGCATGCCCGGGAGACTAGGCTTCCCGATCGGGTCCGTCAGTTCCTCAGCCGGCACCCTCGCGGCTGCCCAGCGCGCCGATGAAGCGGGCCGCCACCATGACCAGCATGGCGATCTCGTGACGCTCCCGGCGCCTGATGGGGACGGGCCGGCCGCCGCACACCGTCAACCCCGTGCCGGGTGCGGGCTCGACGAAGACGCCGGAGCCCGTGGTGTCGTTCGCCGGATCGGCGCCGCTGCGCGAGCCCTCGGCGAACGCGGCCACCCACTGCACCGCGGGCGCGTCCCCGTGCACCTCCGCGAACCCTTCGAGCGCGTCGTCGGCCAGGGCCAGCCAGGACAGGTCGAACAGCGACATGAGGTGCCCGGTCAGCGCGTCCATCGCCGCCGTGGGCGCTGCGGCCCCCAGGATGCCGGCCGCGGCGGCGAGGACGGTGGCCTCGCGGTCGGGCGCCTCCGTGGAGAGCTCGGTGACCTCCTCGACGCCGGCTCCCGGGACGTTGCGGACGCCCCGGCACACGGCATCGACCGCACCGGGTTCGTCGGGCAGCTCCACGACGAGCTCGTCGATGGCCACCCCCGCCTCCCGTTCGAGCACCTCGAGCCCGACGACGTTGCCCTCGGCGGCACCGATCTCGGCCGCCACGGCGCCCAGGACGCCGGGGGCATCGGGCAGCCAGATCCGCATCCGGGTCAGCAGCACGGAGCTCCGCTCAGTGCGTCCTCGTCATACGCACGACCACCCGCATGGTGTTCTCGGCGTTGCCGGCGTAGACGCCCTTGACCGGTGGCACGTCGGCGTAGTCGCGGCCGCGACCGACGGCGACGTGGCGCTCCCCCACCGGGCAGTCGTTGGTCACGTCGTAGCCCCACCACCGCCCGGTCCACAGCTCCACCCAGGCGTGGCTCTCCCCGGTGACCTCCTCCCCGATGGTGGCGTCCTCCTCGGGGTGGAAGTAGCCCGAGACGTAGCGGGCCGGCAGCCCGACCGACCGGGCCAGGGCCAGGGCGAGGTGCGCGAAGTCCTGGCACACGCCGGCGCCGTCGGCGTAGGCCTCGTTGGCCGAGGTGTGCACGGAGGTCACGCCGCGCATGTAGCGCAGCGACTCGTGCGAGGTGGCGATGATGCGGCGGGCCGTCTGGAGCGGGCGGGGGGCCCGCAGGCTCGACGCGATCTCGGACAGCTCGTGTCCCGGCGTCGTGTACAGGTTGTGCGAAATGTGGTCGGCCATGGTCAGCGACGCATCGGCGACGTCGTTCCACGTGCAATCCTCGGGCTCGTCGGCCTGCTGGGTGTCGACGAGCGAGTTGCCGGTGATGGACAGCAGCTCGTGCCCGCGGTCGACGTTGAACGCCACCACGTGGGTCCCCCAGTAGTCGACGTAGGAGTACTGCGGCGCCGGCGGCTGCGTGACCACCCGCGTCTCGAGCGCGGTCTGGCGGAACTCGGTCCGGGGGGTCAGGCGCAGCTCGTTGTACGAGGCTCGCGCCGGGCCGTCGTAGTCGAAGCGGGTCTCGTGGGCAACCCGGAGCCGCCACCCGTCGGCACGGCTCACCCGCCCCCACCCCCCTGGCGCCATTGCGTGGGCAGGTCCTGCGCGAAGTAGCGGCGCGTCACGGCGTCGCTCACCGAGGAGATGGACGCCTGCAGGCGCTCCAGGCGCGTCTCGAGCCCGCGGGAGAGGGTGGCCGGGGCCGAGTACTCGAGCTCGGCCCGCGCCAGGCCCACCAGCCCCCGGGCGTCGTCCCACGCCCCCTCGCGCCCGGCGTTGATCTGGTCCAAGCACTCCTCGGCCAGCGTCAGCGAGGCGAATGCCGAACGCGGGAAGAGGCGGTCGCGCAGCAGGAAGTCGAGGACGCGACCCGGCTCCACGACGCCCTGGGACAGGCGCAGGTAGGGCTCGTACCCACCGCACGAGCGCAGCAGCATGACGAGGCCGCTGTCGAAGACCTCGTCGAAGGCCACGGTGGCCAGCTGCCGGGCCACCACGTCGGTGCGCTCCAGGCAGCGGCCGAGGGTGAAGAACAGCCAGGTCTGGTCCCGGCTCATCATCGTGTCGGCCAGGCCCATCATGCCGGCGCACTGCGTCTTCACGAAGGAGAGGTAGAAGGCCGGGCTGGCCCGGCGGCCGGCCTCCCACTGGGCGGGCAGCTCGGCCCAGGTGGCGTTGATGTGCTCCCAGAACTCGACGGGCACCACGTGGCGCACGGCACGGGTGTTCTCGCGCGCCGCCGCCAGTGCGCCGGCGATGGAGGACCGGCTGTCGGGATCGGTGGCCAGGCGCTCGGTGGCCTGCCAGAGCGTCTCGGTCCCCGAGTCGGGCAGGCCCATGACGGCCAGGAGGCGGCGGGCGGCGTGGGAGCCCTCGACGTCGCTCTGCTCGAGGGCCTGGTACACCGACACGTCGAGGATGCGCGCCGTGCCCTCGGCCCGCTCCACGTAACGGCCGACCCAGAAGATCGACTCGGCCACCCGGCTCAACAGGGCGCGCGTCACCACGGGGCCACCTGCTGCTGCTGTTGTTGCTGCTGCTGCACGCCGTTCTCGCTGTCCGCCCGCGGCCCCACGTCCATGGGCGGCCCGGCCAGGAGCGGCGACGCCTGGCGCGGGGGGAGCACGGGCATGGAGAGCCCGCCGCCGACCACCCAGGTGTCCTTGGAGCCGCCACCCTGGCTGGAGTTGACCACGAGGCCGCCCTCCTGGAGCGCGACGCGGGTCAGGCCACCGGGCAGGACCCAGATGTCCTCCCCGTCGTTCACCGCGAAGGGGCGCAGGTCGACGTGGCGGCGGACCATGGACCGGTCGACCCAGGTGGGTGACGTCGAGAGGGCGACGACCCGCTGGGCGATCCAGTGGCG
>CAYWDQ010000044.1:15647-22525 GCA_964457065.1 uncultured Acidimicrobiaceae bacterium
ACGATGCCCGGGCAGCCCACCAGCGACTCGGGCCGGAACTGCAGCGGGTCGAGGTAGTCGTCATCGATGCGCCGGTAGATGACGTGCACCGGGACCTCGCCTTCGGTGGTCCGCAGGAACACGTCGGTACCGTGGCACACGAGGTCGCGCCCCTCCACCAGGTGGACGCCCATGAGACGGGCGAGCAGCGCGTGCTCGTAGAAGGCCGAGTTGTGCACGCCCGGGGTGAGCACGACGACCGTCGGTTCCTGCACCGACGCCGGCGCCGAGCGGCGCAATGCGTTGACCAGGTGGGCCGGGTAGTCGGTGACCATCTGGATCGGCTGGCCCCAGAACAATTCGGGGAGCACCCGTGCCATGGCGGCCCGGTTGGCCAGCACGTAGCTGACGCCGGACGGGCTGCGCAGGTTGTCCTCGAGCACGCGGAATTCGCCGTCCTCGTCCCGGATGACGTCGATCCCGGCGACGTGGATGCGCACGCCGTTGGGCGGCGTGAACCCGTAGGCGGCGCGCACGAACCCCGGGGAGCTGGTGACCACGTCATGGGGGATGAGGCCGTCGCTGACGATGCGGGCCGCGCCGTACACGTCGTCGAGGAAGAGCTCGAGGGCGCGCACCCGCTGGGCCACCCCGTCGGCCACCCGCGACCACTCGGCGGAGGTGAAGATGCGCGGCACCACGTCGAGGGGGAACGGTCGCTCCTCCCCGTCGAGGTCGAAGGTGACGCCCTGGTCCATGAAGGCCCGGGCGAGTCGGGAGGCGCGGGCCGAGACGTCGTCGGGGCCCATCTGGGCCAGCGAGGCGGCGACCGCGGCGTAGGGCGCCCGGGCCGCACCGTCCCGCCCGACCATCTCGTCGAACGCCGCCTCGGTGAGCCCGCGGGCGGACGCGCCGTACCCGTCGAAGAGGTCTCCCACGGGTCTCAGGGTGCCAGGCATGTGTTTCTGCACCGTTTCACGGCTGAAAACAGCCGGTGACGGGAGGAGCAACGGAGGCCGGCGGGGACGCGTAAGGTCAAGACTGCATCGTACCGGGGGTACTACCCGATGAGGCCCAGCTCCTTCACGTCGTTGCGCTCGGCCAGCAATTCCTCGGTGGTCACCCCGATGCGATCCTGGGCGAAGTCGTCGTGGCCGAACCCCTCGGCCACGGACCAGCCGCCCTTGCCGTCGGCCACCACGGGGAAGCCGAACTGGAGGCCCTCGGGGGCCCCGTACTGGCCGGTGCTGGCCACCGCCACCGAGAAGCTGTCCCCGGCGGGTGTCGCCGTGCGCAGGCTCACCACGGTGTCGATGGCCGCCGCGGCGGCCGAGGCGGCCGAGGACGAGCCCCGGGCGTCGATGATGGCGGCACCGCGCTTCTGCACGGTGGTGATGAAGTCGCCCCGCAGCCAGTCGCCGTCGGTGATGACGTCGGCGGCCGGCCTCCCGCCGATGCGGGCGTTGGCGAAGTCGGGGAACTGCGTGGCCGAGTGGTTGCCCCAGATAGCCACGTTGGTGACGGCGGCCACGGGCACGCCCGCCTTGGCCGACAGCTGCGCCTTGGCCCGGTTCTCGTCGAGGCGGGTCATGGCGAACCAGCGATCGCCGGGGACCTCGGGCGCGTTGGAGCGCGCGATGAGGCAGTTCGTGTTGCAGGGATTGCCGACCACGAGGATCCGCACGTCGGAGGCGGCGTTCTCGGCGATGGCCCGGCCCTGGGGCTTGAAGATGCCGCCGTTCACGCTGAGAAGGTCGCCGCGCTCCATGCCCGCCTTGCGCGGGATGGACCCGACGAGGAGCGCCCACGAGGTGCCGTCGAAGGCGGTCTTCAGGTCCGAGGTGGCGACGATGTCGTGCACGAGGGGGAAGGCGCAGTCGTCGAGCTCCATGACGACGCCCTCGAGCACGCGCATGGCGGGCTCGATCTCGAGCAGGCGCAGCACGATCGGCTGGTCCTCGCCGAGGAGCTGGCCTGACGCGATGCGGAACAGGATGGAGTAGCCGATCTGACCGCCGGCGCCGGTGACGGTCACGTGGACGGGGGGCTTGGCCATGGAGCAGGTGGTCCTTTCCGACAGGTTCAGAGGCGGTCGACGATGGCGGCGGCGAACTCCGAGGTCTTGACCTCGGTGGCCCCGTCCATGAGGCGGGCGAAGTCGTAGGTGACGATCTTGTCGGCGATGGTGGCCTCGAGCGCGTGCACGATGTCGGAGGCGGCGTCGTTCCACCCGAGGTGCTCGTACATCAGCACGCCCGAGAGCAGCAGCGAGCCGGGGTTCACCTTGTCCTGGCCGGCGTACTTGGGCGCGGTGCCGTGCGTCGCCTCGAAGATGCCGTGGCCGGTCACGTAATTGATGTTCGCCCCCGGGGCGATCCCGATGCCGCCGACCTGGGCGGCCAGGGCGTCGGAGAGGTAGTCGCCGTTGAGGTTCGTCGTCGCGATGACGTCGAAGTCCGACGGCCGGGTCAGCACCTGCTGCAGCGTGATGTCGGCGATGGTGTCCTTGACCAGCAGCTTGTCGCCGGGGTCGCCGCCGCAGTCCTCCCAGCCGACGGCGACGTCGGAGAACTCCTCGCGCACGAGCTCGTAGCCCCAGTCGAGGAAGGCGCCCTCGGTGAACTTCTGGATGTTGCCCTTGTGCACGAGCGTCACCGAGCGGCGTTTGCGGTCGAGCGCGTAGTTGATGGCGGCGCGGACGAGGCGCTTGGAGCCCATTTCCGAGATCGGCTTGATCCCGATGCCCGAGTCCTCCCGGATGGGCCAGCCCATCTCCTCGCGCAGGAAGACCTCGAGCTTCTTGGCCTCGGGGGTGCCCGACTTCACCTCGTAGCCGGCGTAGACGTCCTCGGTGTTCTCCCGGAAGATCACCATGTCGACCAGCTCGGGGTGCAGGACCGGCGAGGGCACGCCGGTGAACCAACGTACGGGGCGCAGGCACACGTAGAGGTCGAGGATCTGGCGCAGCGCGACGTTGAGCGAGCGGATGCCGCCGCCGATCGGCGTGGTCAGCGGCCCCTTGATGCCGATCAGATGGCTGCGGAAGGTGTCGACGGTCTCGTCGGGCAGCCAGCTCCCGGTCTCGTCGAACGCCTTCTGGCCGGCCAGGACCTCCTTCCAGGCGACGGTGTGCCCGTGCTTGGCGGCGGCCGCATCGAGGACCAGCTTGGCGGCCGGCCAGATGTCGACGCCGGTGCCGTCGCCCTCGATGAAGGGGATGATGGGCTCGTCGGGGACGTGAAGCGTGCCGTCGTCGCCCATGCGGATGAGATCTGCCATGGGGGCGATGCTACGAGGCGGGGCGGCGGCGTCCCAATTGGCCGGATGCCCGATCGACCGATCCGGCCTGCCCCATTGGTGGGCTCGTCTGGGACCTGATCGGCGGGATCAGTGGCGGGTTCAGGGCCGCTCACCGCCCCGGTGGACAGCCCGACCGCGCTGAAGGGGCCCGAAGGCCCCTTCGCACGACTACCCCTCAATGACTGAGCCTCAGGATACCAGTGGGTAGCCGTTCCAACCGGACCGTTCTCCCGTAGCGCCCTGGGTCTGGATGGCTGCCCCTCAATGACTACGTGGGTGCATCGGGTTCGATTCCCGGCCGGGGCGCCCCCGGCTTGCGGGTCGGGCTGCTGATGGCTGGTCACCGTCGATACGGCAGCCCGACCCCCGGGCCAGCCGGATGCACACGGAGCCGGCGCCCGCTCGTATCGACCAATCTGGCCTGCCCAACTGTTGAGCTCACGGGTGGACGCTCTCGGCGGGATCAGTGGAGGTGATCAGGGGTGCCGGCCGCCCCGGTGGACAGCACCTCGGCGAGGCGGGTGTACTGCTCGGCGCCGGGGCCGAGGATCTCCTCCACCCACCAGAGCGTCCGGACCGCGTCGACCTCGGTGCCCCAGCGGAGCATCTCGTCGATGTCGAGCCAGTCCTTGGCGCGGTCGAAGATGGCCTTGCAGACGATGAGGTGCTCGGGAGCGAGGATCGGGATGTCGAGCGGACCGAAGCGGACCAGACGGGCTCGCTCGGCCATCTCGAGGTGCAGGTCCATGGTGGCGAAGAACACGTCGAGATACGAGCCGTCCCAGTCCAGTCGGACCTGGCCGTCCCGCGCGATCTCGGCCCGATCTTCGGGAGTCACCGTGACGCCGAGCCCGCCCAGCAACCCGAGTACGGGCTCGGCGGCCGCGGGGGAAAGGGTCAGGTTGAGGTCGATGTCGGTGGTCGCCCGTGGGTTGCGGTACCAGGCGAGGGCGATGGCCCCCCCGAATTGGTGCGGCACGCCGGCGGAATCGAGCATCTCGTGGAGCGAGACGATCTTGGGGGCCAGGTCGCTGAGCTCCCCGGTGCTGCTCACCGACGACTCGTCCTCGCGATCCGTTCCGCCCGAAGACGGGCGAGCGGCGGAAACGCCAGCGGCTCGGCGGCCCGGGCAGGTCCGAACGGCTTCACCCTCGCCACGAAACCGAGAAGGCCGATGAGGACGTCGCCGGGTTCCCGGCGGGCGGAGGGCGCGGGGACCCGCTCGACCGAACGGGCCATCCGGCGGGAGGCCTCGACGAACTGGCGCGTCCCGGGGCGCCGGTGATGGAGCGTGTCGTCCGGGGCAGCTCCCGCCGCCGATCGCGCCTCGCGGGGCCGGGCCGCGGCGACCCGGGCGGCGGCGGCCCGCACCGCATCCGCGTCGAAGGGACGGGTCGCCCGCTGACGGGCGCGGGCCAGCACGTCGTCGCTCAGCTCTCGGAAATTGGCCAGAGAGCGGGCCCGCGGGCCCTTGGGGGTGTGGACCGATTCCCTGATCTCGAAGCGGCCCTTGGGGCGGGCGACCACATACGCCATACCCACTATGTTACCCACTACTCGTCCCCGCCCGGCCCCCTGGCCCGGCTGGGACCAAGGGAGCGGCGAACGGGGTGACTACAGCCCGCCGCACCGCCGGCAGGGGTGCCACCACGAGTGGGGTCAGCAGGTTGGCCACCTTGGTAACCCCGGTTGGGAGCGTCAAGCTGAGGGCGACGGAAGGAGCACTCCGTGGGAGCAGTCAGGCTGGTCTTCCAGGCCGGGGCACGCCGCCGCTGGCGGTCTTGGCTGGCCATCGCGGTCCTGATCAGCGTCGTCGGCGGCCTCGTGCTCGCCGCTGCGGCCGCGGGCCGGCGGACAGAGAACGCGTTCCCGCGCTTCGTGGCGGCCCACGGGTTCGACAGCATCGTCTACGCCACCAGACCGGTGCCCGGAGTCGCCCATCTGCCCGGGGTCGCTTCGGTCACCGAGCTCATCTTCCCCGACGCGGGCAATCCGACGTGCGACTGCGCACACCCGATCAACCCCACCAACTTCGGCGTGGCCGTCGTGTCGGGCCGGGGCAGGTCGCCCTTCACGCTCGTCTCCGGCCAACTACCCGACCCTTCGAAACCCCTCCAGGTGCTCGCATCATCCACATTGCAACAGGACTACGGCGTGCATGTCGGTACCGTGATCCACGTCCCGTTCGAAGCACCCTCGCAGGCCGCCGACTACAACAACCCCAATACGGGACTCCCCGACCCGCACGGTCCCCACCTCGCGCTGCAGGTGGTCGGGATCGAAGCCAGCGAGGTCGAGTTCCCCTCCGGGACCACCCCCGTCTACTTCCTGTACGCCGGCTCGGGGTTCGCGCGCTCGGTGCTGCCGCACACGGCGTTGCAATACCAGTACTTCGTCCGCCTTCGCAACGGCGCGGCCGGCATCCCCCGGTTCGACCAACAAGCCAGCGAACTGAACCTGGGCAATGGCACTGTCGGCGCCTCGAGCGAGGACGGAACCGCCGCCACGATCCAGGCGTCCATTCATCCTCAGGCGGTCGGGTGGTGGATCCTCGCCGCGCTCGCCGCGCTCGTCGGGCTGGCGGTCGTCGGCCAGGCCCTGGCCCGCCAGAGCGCCGTCGAGAGCGAGGACCATCCCACGCTGGTCGCCGTCGGCATGTCCGGCCGGGAGCTCTTCGCGCTCGGCATGGCACGGAACCTGGTGGTGGGCCTGGCCGGCGCCGTGGGCGCCGTCCTGATCGCCACGGCCTTGTCCCCCATCGCTCCCCTTGGTGAGGCACGACTGGCCGAGGACTCCACCGGAATCGCGTTCGACTCGCTCGTGCTCCTGCTCGGAGCGCTGGCCACCGTGTTCGTCGTCCTCGCGCTCGGCATCTGGCCGGCCCTGCGGGCGGCGCGCGTCCGGCGGACGGACGGACGGGCCGAGCCGTCCCGCTCCTCGGCGGTGGTGAGGAACCTGGTCACCCTGGGCGCGCCGCCCACCGCGGTGATCGGCGTCCGCAACGCCTTGGAGCGGCGCTCCGGTGGGTTCGCCGTTCCTCTGGGCTCTGCGCTCCTGGGCATGGTGCTGGCGGTCATCGCGTTGTGCGCCACGGGGGTCTTCGGCGCCAGCCTGACCCACCTGACGGCGACGCCCCGGCTCTATGGTGACCCCGAGCAGCTCAGCTTCATGCCGCCGAACGCCGCCCTGCTCGCCAGCCTGGAGCACAACCCGGCGGTGACCGCCGTCACCGAGGGAACCGGCGCGGGGGACGTGGACGTCAACGGGAAGATCGTCGGCGGCATCGACGGGACGTCGGTCAAGGGGCCCCTCCTCTTCTCGACGGTGGCCGGGAATCTTCCGGTCGGCGACGACCAGATCGGGCTCGGCGTCTCGACCATGCGCCAGGTGGGGGCGCACATAGGTTCGGTCGTCGACATCACGTTCACCACCCATTCGGGTGCCCCCAACACCGAGCCGTACCGGGTCGTCTCCCAGGTCTCCTTCCCGCAATACGGGGGGTTCGTGAGCCTCGGCACGGGGGCCCTGCTGACCACGGCCGGCCTCGTCCACGTCGCCTGCCTCCCGGGTCCCCAGCTCGCCCTGTGCCGGCAGAAGGT
>CAYWDQ010000045.1:0-22288 GCA_964457065.1 uncultured Acidimicrobiaceae bacterium
GTCCGCTGCTCATCGGCTTCTTCTTCTTGGTGGTCATCGTGGGCTTCGGGCTGATCGCCTGGCGGGGGGACCGACTGCGCTCGCCGGGTGGGATCGACGCCCCGCTCGGCCGGGAGGGCGCGTTCCTGCTCAACAACGTGCTGTTCGTGGGCTTCGCGTTCGTCGTGCTGCTCGGGACCCTCTACCCGCTCCTCTACGAGGCGCTCACCCAGCAGCAGGTCACGGTCGGCGCCCCGTTCTTCAACACGATCGCGGTGCCGGTGGGCCTGACGCTGCTCTTCCTCATGGCCGTCGCACCGGTGCTGAGCTGGCGCAAGATGAGCGGGGCGGTACTGTGGCAGCGCCTCGTCATCCCGGTGTGGATCGGGGTGGGCACCGTCGTCCTGTGCGTCGCCTTCGGCCTCCGCGGCGGCGCCACGCTGATCGGTTTCGGCCTGGGTGCCATGGCGGCCGCGACCGCGGCCCGCGCGTTGGTGCTCTCGGTACGCGCCGCCCACACGCGCCACGTCGGCTGGTGGCGCGGCCTGGTGGGACGCGCCAACGGCGGCATGATCGTCCACCTGGGCGTCGTGCTGCTCGCCGTCGGCGTCATCGCCGCCACGTCGTACCGTCATCAGGCCGAACTGGCCCTGCACCGCGGGGCGGTGGTCGCCTACGACGGGCACAGCTTCCAGTACGAAGGCCTGCGCACGGTGACGTCGCCGTCACGTACCTCGCAGGAGGCCCTGGTCAAGGTGGACGGCGCCACGTTCACCCCGGCGACGACCAGCTTCGGCAGCGCGCTGTCGGTGGTCGGCACTCCGGCCATCGACTCGGGTCTCTTCGGCGACGTCTACCTCACCTTCGACGCCGTGGGCGGGCTCGGCGCCTCGTCGGGCAACCAGGCGATCAACAACCTGCCGCAGGGGTCCGTGGCGATCGGCGTCGTGATCGAGCCGCTCGTCGCCTGGTTGTGGGCCGGCGGTCTGCTCATCGGGCTCGGGGGCCTGCTCGCCCTCGTGCCGGGGACCCGCCGGCGGGCCACCGACCCGGCATCTGCCCCTTCGGAGCTGGTGACCGGCACGGAGCCGGGCGAGCGGCCCGAGCGGGACGCGGCTCCCGAGCGGGTGGGGGCGCTCGTCGCCCGCGGCATCGGCCCGGCGTGACCGGCCACCACCGCCGCCACCCGACCCGCTGGGTGGCGGGTGCGGTCCTCGTGGTCCTCGTCGTCGTCGGCGTCGTCCTCGCCACCCGCACGCCCGAGGAGGCGACCGCCGTCGCCAGCCCCTTGCTCGGCCGCATCGCACCCGGGTTCACCGGCACCGATCTCGACACCGGCTCGCCCGTCTCCCTGGCGTCCCTGCGCGGCCATTACGTCGTCGTGAACTTCTTCGCCAGCTGGTGTGTCCCGTGCCAGGAGGAGGCACCGGACCTCTCCCGCTTCCACTACGAGCAGTCACACAACTCGGACGGTGCCGACATGGTGAGCGTCGTGTTCCACGACACGACGGCGACGGCCCGCGCCTTCCTGCGGGCCAACGGGGACCTGTGGCCCGCCGTGAGCGACCCCGGCGGGACGATCGCCGAGCACTACGGGGTCACGGCGCCGCCGACCACGTTCGTGATCAGCCCCTCCGGCCGGGTGAGCGCGGTGCTCGAGGGCCCGGCGACGCAGA
The DNA here is from genome assembly GCA_964457065.1 of uncultured Acidimicrobiaceae bacterium. Classification (GTDB taxonomy): domain Bacteria; phylum Actinomycetota; class Acidimicrobiia; order Acidimicrobiales; family RAAP-2; genus Bog-473. Next base: position 1,656 of record CAYWDQ010000045.1, read on the forward strand.
AGAACCTCGACTCGTTCTTGAAGGCGGCCCGGGCGGAGCAGGCGCGTGCCTCCGGTGGGTGAGCGCAGTGCCGGCGTGCCCCTGTGGGCCCGCGTGGCCATCCCGCTGGTGGTGCTGGCCGTCGCGCTGGTCATCGGGAGCGGTGCCTTCGACAGCGGCCCCCCCACCGTGGCGGAGCGGGCGGCGGCCATCGAGGCCAACGTGCGCTGCCCGTCCTGCACGGACGTCTCGGTGGCCGAGTCGAACGCGACGACGGCCATCGCCGTGCGCCACCAGATACAGAGCATGGTGGCGGCCGGCCGTTCCACCGCCGACATCGACCAGGCGCTCGTCGCCGAGTACGGCGAGACCATCCTGTTGGTGCCGCCCGACGCCGGCGGGGTCCCGCTCATCTACGTCGTGCCCCTCGTCCTGGGCGCCGCGGCGCTGGCGGGCGTCGGTGTCGTGTTCTGGCGCAGGAGCCGCGCCTTCGACGCGCTGAAGATCAAGGACCCCGTGGCGTGACGGTCGACGGATCGCCGGAGGCCGGGCGGCGGGACCACCCCGAGCGTGACGATCGTTGGTACCTGGCGGACGAGCGCGAATTCCTGCTGCGCTCCCTCGACGACGCCGACCGCGAGCGCGCTGCGGGCGATCTCTCCGACGAGGACCACGCGGTCCTCGTGGCGCGGGACTCGGCCCGGTTGGCCGAGGTGGAGGCGGAGCTCGCCGCCTTGGCCCCCGAGCCGGCGGCACCCGCACCGCCGCCGCCCGCGGGCGGGCCCGAGCGGCGACCGCTGCCGCTGTGGCGCCGGATGGGCATCGTCGCGGCGTGCCTGCTCATCGTGGCGGGCGTGGTCATCCTCGTGACGCACTACGTCCAGGCGCGCCAGCCCGGTCAGGCCTCGTCCGGGAGCGTGAGCCTCTCGCAGGCCCAGCTGATCGAGCAGCAGCTGCAGCAGGCGTTGGCGCAGAACAACCAGGGGAACACGAAGGCGGCGCTCGAGCTCTACGACAAGGTGCTCACCGAGGACCCGTCGAACCCGGCCGCGCTGGCCTACGCCGGGTACCTGCAGTGGAACGTCGGATCGTCGGCCCACGTCGCCTCGCTGGTGAGGATCGGGCGGGCCGAGATCGAGACGGCGGTCAGGGATTCGCCCTCGTACTACCAGGGGCACCTCTTCTACGGCCTCGTTCTGGAGAACCAGGACCACGACGACGCTGCCGCGGTGACCCAGTTCGACGACTTCCTGGCCGACGACCCGCCGACGGCGGAGCCGGCGCAGGTCGCGGACCTCGTGGCCGGCGCCTATCAGGGCGCCGGGGTGCCGGTGCCGTCCGCGTTCTCCGGAGGGACAGCGGCAGGCACGTCAGCCCCGTAGGGCCCGGAGACCGGCCACGACGCGCGCGAAGGCGTCGGCGAAGGCGGCGCAGTCGGCGTCGGTCGTCGTCCAGCCCACGCTGACCCGCAGCGAGTGGCTCGGGTCGACGCCCATGGCCTCGAGCACCGGCGAGGGCTCGATGCTCTCCGACGAGCACGCGGAGCCCGAGTGGACCGCCACACCCGAGCGGTCCAGACCGATCAGCACCGGCTCGGCCTCCACACCGTGCACACCCAGGCACACGAGGTGGGGGAGCCGGTCCCCCGGAGCGCCGGGCCCGACGACCCCGACCCCATCGGTGGTCAGCGCCGCTGCGACGACGCCGGCGATCTGCCTCCGGGCCGTCGCCGCCTCGGCGCCGACGAGGTGCCGCCCGTCGGCGGCCAGCGCCGCTGCCGCGGCACCGAAGGCGAGGAGCGCCGGGATCGGCTCGAGTCCGCCCCGGCGCCCGCGCTCCTGCGCGCCGCCCACCAGGAGGGGTTCGAACCTGGCCCCCCGCCGGACGATCAGTGCGCCGGCTCCGGGCACCCCGCCCAGCTTGTGGGCGCTCACGCTGGCGAGGTCGGCGTCCAGGGTGCCCAGGTCCGTCGGCACGTGCCCACAGGCGGCAGCGGCGTCGACGTGCACGGCGACACCGGCGTCCCGGCAGAGCCCGACCACCTCGTGGACCGGCTGGAGGGTGCCGACCTCGTGGTTGGCCCACTGGCAGTGCACCAGGGCGGGTCGCGGCAGGGACGACGACCAGAGCCGCTCCCGGAGGGCATCGACGTCGAGCCGCCCCGCGCCGTCCACGCCGATCTCCTCCGTCGGCGCGACGCGTGCCGAGGCGTCGCGGACGGCGGAGTGCTCCACGGCGGCACAGAGCACCGGCGCGCCCGGGGCGGCCCGGGCCGCGCCCCAGACGGCCGCGTTGATCGCCTCGGTCGCCCCCGACGTGAAGACCACCTGGCGGGGTGCGACATTGACCAGGCCGGAGACCTGCAGGCGCGCCGCCTCGAGTGCGTCGCGCACGATGCGCCCCTCCTCGTGCAGCCGCCCGGGATCACCCGGCGGGAGGGTGGACCATCCCGCCAGCGCGGCAATCGCCTCGGGCCGGGCCGGTGTCGTGCTGGCGTGGTCGAGGTAGGCGCGCGCCACGGGGGCTCAGGCGGAGGCGGTGCAGGTGTCGTCGCCCCGCGCCCGCGAGGAGATGATCACCGGGAGCGCCCTCTCGGACGCCGTGCCGCACAGACCGGCCAGCAGGCCCTTGACCATGCCGCGGTCGACCGCGCACAGCACGGGGTTCGTGCTGCTGGCGTCGCCGAAGGGGCATTGCTCGGCAACGACTGCCGTGGTCTCGCCCCTGTCCTCGGCGTGCGCGGCGAAGCCGTGGGCGGTCAGGGTCTCCGCCACGACGTGCATGGCGGCCCGCACCGTCCGCTGCCCCTCGTTGGGGGTCATCCGCGAGGCGAGGGAGCGGCCGTACTCCTCGCCGACGTGGGCTGCCATCTCCTCGGCCTCCTCGGGCCCCAGGCGCTGCATGGCCTCGCCGAGGAGACGCATGAGCAGATCGTCCCGCCGCTGCATGAGGCCGAGCGTCAGCTCCTCCTCCACGCAGAAGAACCGCTTGGAGGGGCGGCCGGCACCGGCGGCGTTGCGCCCCGTCTCGACCCGGAGGTAACCGCCGTCGACGAGGCGCTGCAGGTGGTGGCGCGCCACGTTGGGGTGGAGGGAGAAGGTGGCCGCGACCTCGGTCGCCGTCACGCCGGGAGCGGCGCGGACGTGGAGGAAGATGTCCCGCCGGGTCGGGTCGCCGAACGCAGCGGCCACGGCGGCGACGGCGGCGCTGAAGCGGCCGTCGTCCGCGCCGGCCGGCCGATCTGGCTCGACGGTGATCGATGCGGTGCTCACGCTGGGTAGTCTACCGAGAGATCAGCCCTTCGAGCTGGGGTGACGCGGAGCGTGCGCTTTCAGCCCGTCCGCCGCCCGATCCCGATCCCGCCTGAGAACGAGGGAGTGCATGGCAGCAGACCAATCACAGCTCGAAGCTGCGCTGAACGCGGTCGAGGACCCCGAGCTCGGCCTCTCGCTCGGCGACCTCGGCGTGCTGCGGTCGGTGCGCCCGCGCCGACGCCGGGTGCTCATTGAGGTGGCCCTGCCCGTGGCGGCCTGGCCCGGCACCGACGAGCTGGCAGAGGCGATCCACCGGGCCGCGCTCCTCGTGCCGGGCGTCGAGGAGGTCGAGCTCGAGTTCGTGGTGATGACCGACGAGGAGCGCACCGCCCTGCGGCACCGGCTCCGCGCCGGCATGCTCGGGGGCGACGGCGCCGAGGGCGGTGACGGTCACGGCCACGACCACGCCGGACACGGGCACGCATCTGCCGCGCCCATGCCGGCCTTTCTGGGTCCGGACGCCTCGACGCGTGTCATCGGGATCTCCTCCGGGAAGGGCGGCGTGGGGAAGTCGACGGTGACGGTCAACCTCGCCATCGCCCTGGCCCAGGCCGGTCACAGCGTCGGGCTGCTCGACGCCGACGTCTACGGCTTCTCCGTCCCCAAGATGCTCGGGACGGACCACGACCCGGTCATCATCGGCGACATCGTCATCCCGACGTCCGCCCACGGTGTCAAGTGCCTGTCGATGGGCTACTTCGTGCCGGACGACCAGCCCGTGATCTGGCGCGGGCCCATGCTGCACAAGGCGATCCAGCAGTTCCTGACCGACGCGTACTGGGGTGAGCCCGACTTCGTGCTGATCGACATGCCCCCGGGCACCGGTGACGTCGCGCTCACGCTGGCCGAGGTGATGCCGCGAGCGGAGATCGTGGTGGTGACGACACCCCAGGCGGCCGCGCAGCGCGTCGCGCAGCGCTCCGCCTTCGCGGCGCGGCGGCTGAAGCTCTCGGTGCGCGGCGTGGTCGAGAACATGAGCTGGTTCACGGGTGACGAGGGCACCCGCTACGAGCTCTTCGGCTCGGGCGGCGGCGAGACCCTGGCCGCCGATCTCGGCGTGCCGCTGCTCGGCCAGGTGCCCCTGGTCAACGCCGTCCGGCTGGGCGGCGACGAGGGGCACCCGGTGGTGGCGGTCGATCCGGGCAGCGAAGCGGCCCGCTCGCTGCGGGCCATCGCCGAGAAGCTGGCCGCCCTCGGCCCGGCCCGCGTCTACCGGCGGGAGCTCAACTTGCGTTGAGCCGTGCGGCGCGGGTGGGGCTCAGGCCCCACTTCAGGTTGGCCATATCACGTGCGTTCGTGCGGTGTAGCACGGTCTGATCGCGACCCGAGCGCTTGGCGTCGTACATCGCGTTGTCGGCATCGCGCAGCAGCATGGCGGGTGCGGCGGACGAGTCGTCGGTGACCACGATGCCGATGCTGGCGGTGACGACCAGGTGCGCCTCGCCGATCGTGACCGGCGCGCTCAGACCCTTGCGGATCCGCTCGGCCATGTCGAGTGCATCCGCCTCGTTGTCCACCTCAGCGAAGGCCACGAACTCGTCGCCGCCGAAGCGGGCGACCACGTCGACCCCGCGCGTCATCCTGGTCAGGCGGTCGGCCATCTCGTTGAGGATGACGTCACCGGCCGAGTGGTCGGCCCGGTCGTTGACGAGCTTGAAGCGATCGAGGTCGATGAACATCACGGCCAGACCGGCCCGCCGCCGCCCGACATGGCTGAGCGACTCCTGGAGCCGTTCCATGAACAGGCTGCGGTTGGCCAGGCCGGTCAGTCCGTCGTGCGAGGCCTGGTAGGCCATCTCCTCGGCCATTTCGCAGCGCTCGATGGCCAGGCCGACCATGCTCGCCAGCTGCTCCAGCTTGTGGAGCTCGTCGCTGCCGAAGTAGGGCATGTAGGGGCTGATCTTGACCGCCAGCGAGTGCGTGGTCCCGCTGTGGGTCCGCACCGTGATCCGGCGCGGGGACCCTTCGTCGGGGTCCGCGTTCCCCCGCCAAGGGTCGGGTCCTTCGCTGTCGCGCCACACGGGGTAGCGCGCCACCAGGGTGCCGTCGCCGGCCAGGAGGGCGGCCTCCGATGCGCCCACGAGGGCGCAGACGTGGGGCAGGAGGTGCTCGGCCACATCGCGTGAGTCACCGGCGGAGACCAGCTCGCTGACGGCACGGCGGAACGCCACGTCCGCCTTCCGGCTCAGGAAGACCCGCACGAAGGACGGGAACACCAGGGCGACCAGGAACAGGACGCCCATGGCGACGGTGAGCGCCTCGGTCGCCAGTGTCACGGTCGGCCCCCGCAGCCCGAGCGCGGCCACGACCACTTGCACCTGGAGCCCGGCGACCGCGACGGCGAGCAGGCGCATACGGGAGGCGGCAATGGGCGGCTCGCCGCTCCCCGCCACGCACAGGCAGATGACCACGTAGGCGAACAGGAACCCGAAGGCCACGGCGAACGCCACGCGGTAGGCGATGAAATCCGGGGGCGGCGGCGCCCCGGGTGCGGGCAGGTAGTCGAGCGCGAAGGTGAAGGCGATGATGGCGATCGTGACGCCCGCGGCGAGGGTGCTGACCGCCCGGCTCGGCCGGTGGAACGTCGCCGCGAACCGGAACAGGCAGTACGGCATCAGCAGGAGCAGCGACACCAGCGCCTTGGCCGCCACGTTGTGGTGGGTGACGAGCGTGGGATCGATCTTGGTCGTCAGGGCGAGCCCGCCGAGGATGGCAAAGGACACGGCGACCCATCCGGCCCCGGGGATCCGGTGGCGGATCCACTCCAGCGCGGTGAGCGCGGCCAGGAGGACGAACTCCACCAGCGAGACGTTGGACAGGACCTGTGTCCAGTGTGTCACCGTGCCGTGTCCTCCTCCGCCTTGGCGCCCGGATCATCGAGGTGGACGGCGGTCCCCTCTCCAGGTGCGCCAGACCCAGAACGCCTCGCAGACCCTATCTCCCCGGCCGTCCGCCCGTGGGGTACTTCATACCCTCTTCACCTTGGTGTCACCTGTGTTCGCGCGAGGCCCGTCGTGCTCACGGACCGGGCCGCCACCGGTCGACACGACGCGGTGTCGGCACACGGCCGCCGTCGGCCTCTCCAGACGTGCGATCGTCACGTTGTTGCGGCCGCTGCCCGCGGCCAACCCCGCGATCGGGACGCTCCCCCCGCCGTGTCGGTACTGTGAGGCACCGTTCGTGGGAGGTGGCATGGCGCAGGACTGGGCACGGCCCGTGGTGCACTGGGAGATCGAGGCCCGGGACCCCGAGCGCCAGCGTGCCTTCTACGCCGACCTGTTCAACTGGCAGATCGGTGACGGGTTCATCATGGGGATCCCTGCCGGCATCGGTGGCCCCGAGCCAGGCCCGGCAGGCCACATCCGCGGCGGCGAACGGTCGGGCGTGTCGCTCTACGTGCAGGTGGCCGACCTGCGGGCCTCGCTGGAGCGCTCGGTCGTCCTCGGCGCCACCATCGTGGCGGAACCCTTCGACGTGCCCGGCGGGCCTACGCTGGCCGGCATCACCGATCCCGAGGGCAACCCGCTCATGCTCGTGCAGGCCTGACGCGATGTCGATCGTCGAGATCACGACCTTCAGGCTGGCCGAGGGGGTCACGGACGACTCGTTCCTCGCCCTCGACCGCAGGATCCAGACCGAGCTGGTGCCCAACCAGCCGGGCTTCCTGCGGCGCACGACGGCGCGCCACGGGGACGAGTGGCTGGTGGTCACGCTGTGGGCCTCCGACGCCGACGCCGGCGCCTTCCAGAGGGCCGTGGACGGCCATCCGCTGCAGGCCGAGCTCGAGCACGCGGCGGAGGCGGGCACCCTGCACCTCACCCGCTACACCACTTTGGACTGAGGTGGACCTCGCCGAGCTCAAGGTGACGCGTTACGAGGTGCGTGACCGCATCGCCACCGTGACGCTCGACCGGCCCGACCGCCTCAACGCGTGGACAGGGCGAATGCATGCCGAGTACCGGGCGTTGCTGGACCGGGCCGGCACCGACCCGGCGGTGCGCGTCATCGTCGTCACCGGAGCGGGACGGGCCTTCTGCGCCGGCGCGGACAGCCGTGCGCTCGAGGGTCACGTCGAACGTGGTGCCTACGACGCCGGGCTGGGCGACGACGTGGCCATGCCGGGCTACGGTGTCCGCCCCGAGTTCGACGCGGACTTCGCATATCACTTCGGCGTCCCGAAACCGATCATCGCCGCCGTCAACGGCCCGGCCGCGGGGGTGGGCCTCGTCCTCGCCTGCTACTGCGACCTTCGCTTCGCGGCGTCGGGCGCCAAGCTCACCACGTCCCACGGGCGGCTCGGGCTGCCGGCCGAGTACGGGCTGTCGTGGCTCCTGCCCCGCCTGATCGGTGTGACCCGGGCCGCCGACCTCTTACTGTCGAGCCGCGTCGTGCTGGCCGAGGAGGCCGAGCAGCTCGGACTGGTCAACCGGGCGCTCCCGCCGGCGGATCTGCTGCCGCAGGTGTACGCCTATGCCGGGCGGCTCGCCACGGAGATCGCGCCGACGTCGGTGGCCGTGACGAAGCTGCAGCTCTACCGGGACCTCCACAGCGACGTTGCGACGTCGGTCGACGACGCCTCCTCGCGTATGGCCGAGATGATGCGCGGCGCCGACTTCGCCGAGGGGGTGGCCGCCCTGACCGAGAAGCGCCCGCCGGCCTTTGCGGACCGGCCCCTGTGACGGCCGCCCGCCTCATGTAAGGGATCAGCCGTCGACGCCGGCCGGGAGCTTGGACGGATCCCAACCGAGGAGGGCCACCGCCTGGCGGAACGCGAAGCGGTCGGTCATGCCCGCCACGTAGGTGACGGCGGCCCGCACCGCGTCCGGGCTCCCGGCGAGGACGTCGGAGGGCTCGGGTGGGGGCGTGGCGCGGTCGGTGATCAGGTGCGGCCGGTCCGAGAAGTGCTCGACGAGGGCCCGGAGCACGCTGACCACGGCGTCCCCCTGGCGCAACGACGCGTCGCGCAGGTAGATGCGCTCGTAGTTGCAGGCCCGGAATGCGGCCAACGCCTCCGCCCCCTCTTCTTCCATGCCCACCCGTCCCGTGCGCAGGGTGGCCGAGACGACGCCGGCGATGAAGGCGCCCAGCTGGGCGCTGCGTCGCTCGCCGCACAGCGTGCGGACGGCCGCGGGCAGCTGATGGGGGGCGACGATGCCGGACAGGACGGCGTCCTCCCAGTCGTGACAGACGTAGGCGATCCGGTCGGCCCAGCTCACGACCTCGCCCTCGGGGGTGGCCGGGGCGGGCCGGGACCAGCTGTGGTTGGCGATGCCGTCGACCGTCTCGGCGCACAGGTTGAGCGGGGCCAGGGACACGAGCGCCCCCCAGGGCGCGTGGTCGAAACCACCGGGCACGTAGGGGTCGAGCGCATCCTCGCTGGCATGGCCGCCGGGGCCGTGCCCGCAGTCGTGGCCGAGGGCGATGGCCTCGGTGAGGTCCACGTTGAGACGGCATGCACGCGCGATCGCCGTGGCGACCTGTGCCACCTCGAGCGCATGGGTCAGGCGGGTGCGCTGGTGGTCCTGGGGGAACACGAAGACCTGCGTCTTGCCGGCCAGGCGGCGGAAGGAGCTGGCGTGGAGGATGCGGTCGCGGTCACGCTCGAAACAGGTGCGCCACGCGTCGGGCTCCTCGGGCTCGCGCCGGTTGCCGGCGCCCGACGAGCGGGTGGCGCCGGGCGCCAGCAACGACTCCTCGAGCTCCTGGCGTTCCTCGCGCCCTCTGGGCATGGCGGGGAGGGCACCTCCGGTGCGGGGGGATCCCGGCGGCGGTCCGACACGGGCGTGCGAGTCGGCGTGGGCCAGGCGGACGGGCCCCGAATAGCCCGACATCGTCGCCGCCCAGCGGGCGCTGCGCTCCGTCGTGGCTGGCTTCGGCGTGCCGCTCATGCACTGCAGTCTGCCCGGTCGCTGTAACGTCCAGGTGGCCCCCGGGACCGACCGGGAGCCCCGAGAGGAGTGAGACCAGGTGGACGTGCGCATCGGCATCACCCACACACCCAAGGAGCTCGAGGTGGAGATGCCCGACGACGCCGATCGCGACAAGGTCGTCGCCGACATCGAGAAGCTGCTCAAGACCGGCGACGGGGTCCTCTGGCTCACCGACAGGAAGGGCCGCCGGGTCGGCATCCCGGTCGTCAAGGTCGCCTACGTCGAGGTCGGCGCTCCGTCCTCGGACCGCCGCGTCGGGTTCGGCGCCCCCTGAGGACGTCCACGTCTGTGCGGCAGGCACGGGGGCGGTGAGCGCGGCCCCGGACCTGCTCGACCTGCGACTGCTCTTCGTCACCGGCAAGGGCGGCGTGGGCAAGACCACGGTCGCCGCGGGCCTCTCGCAGCTGGCCGCGGAGCACGGCAAGCGCGTCCTCGTCTGCGAGGTCGACGCCAAGGGCGACGTGACCTCCCTGTTCGAGGCACCGCCCACCGACTTCACACCGCGGGAGATCGCGCCCGGGGTCTGGTCGATGTCGATGGACACGGAGGCCTCGCTGCGCGAGTACCTCAAATTGCAGTTGCGCATCCCGGTGGTGGGCCGCATCGGTCCGCTGGCCAAGGCCTTCGACTTCGTGGCGACCGCGGCGCCGGGCGTCCGTGAGATCCTCACCGTGGGCAAGCTGTGCTGGGAGGTGCGCGAGTCCCACTACGACCTGGTGGTCGTCGACGCCCCGGCCAGCGGCCACATCATCGGGCAGCTGGCCGCGCCGCAGGCCATCAACGACCTGGTCAAGGTCGGGCTGATCCGCAGCCAGACGGACTGGATGCTCGACATCCTCTCGGACGCGCGCCAGACGGGACTCGTCGCGGTCTGCACGCCCGAGGAGATGCCGGTGAACGAGACGCTCGAGCTCGCCACCAGGGTGCGCGAGGAGACGACGGTGCGCATGTCGGCCGTCGTCATCAACCGCGTCCTGCCCGAGCTCTTCGGCCAGCGCGAGGAGGAGATCTTCGAGCAGCTGCGGGAGCCCGGCGTCGAGCGCGTGCTGTCGGAGCGGGCGGGGGGGACGGTGACCCCGGTGCTCGAGGCCGCCCGGCTCGCCGTGACCATGCGGCGGACCCGCTCGGCCCACATGCAGCGGCTCCAGGCCGGTCTGCCCGAAGGGCTCCCGGTGCTGCTCCTGCCGTACCTCTTCGCGCGCAGCTTCGGGGCACGCACGACGCGCCAGGTGGCCCGAGCCCTCGGCGAGGAGCTGGGACTGTGACGGCGGCCGCGCCCGGTGCGGCCAAGACGGTGGCGCAGCTGCTCGCCGCCAAGGACATCGTCATCGCCTGCGGGCCGGGCGGGGTGGGCAAGACGACGACGGCAGCCGCGCTCGCTGCGACCGCGGTGGTCGAGCAGGGCGGCCGCGTGCTGGTGCTCACCGTCGACCCGGCGCGCCGGCTGGCCGACGCACTTGGGTTGAAGGGGATCGGGAACGACGAGGTCCGCATCACCGACGATGTGTTCGAGCGGGCGTCGGCCCACCCCAGGGGCGAGCTCTGGGCGGCGATGCTCGACACCAAGCAGAGCTGGGACGACCTCATCCGCACCCATGCCCCCGACGCCGAGACGCGCGAGCAGATCCTCGCCAACCCGCTGTACCAGAACATCTCGGGGCGCTTCGTGCAGTCGCACGACTACATCGCCATGGAGCGCCTCTACGAGATCCACTCCGAGGGCGCCTACGACCTCATCGTGGTGGACACGCCTCCGACGCGCAACGCGCTCGACTTCCTCGATGCACCGCAGCGCATGGCCGACTTCTTCTCGTCCCGGTTGCTGCGGTGGCTCATCGTGCCCTACCGCTCGCGTCTGGTGAACTTCGCGTCGAAGCCCTTCTACCAAATTGCCGACCGCATCCTCGGCACGCAGTTCCTCGCCGACATCTCCGAGTTCTTCATCCTCTTCCAGTCGATGTACGCCGGCTTCGTCGAGCGGGCTGAGGCGGTGACACGGCTCCTCTCGGACCGGCGTACCACCTTCATGGTCGTCTCGACGCTCGAGGCCACGCCCGTGCGGGAGGCGGAGTTCTTCTCGGCGGAGCTGACGGCGCGCAAGCTGCACCTCGGCGCGGTCGTGCTCAACAAGGTGCTGCCCGGGTACCTGCGCGACCCGCAGGCGGACAAGCTGGCCCAGTCCATGACCGGCCGGACCACCGAGCTGGCGGACGGGCTCACCGACGACCCGGTCGTGGCGGCGCGCGTCCTGGGGGAGGTGGCGGAGAGCTTCCTCAACTTCGGAGTGGTGGCCCGCCGCGAGGCCGAGCAGCAGGCCGAGCTCAAGGGCACGCCCGACGTGCTGGTGACCGTGCCGTTCTTCGACGCCGACATCTACGACATGGGCGGGCTGCTCCAGCTCGGCGCGCAGGTCTGGGACTGAGCAGCCCGGTGGCGGGCGGCCCGGGCGTCGGCCCCGGGCGCGGCGCCTACCATGCGTGCATGGCCCAGCTCATCAATCCAGAGGTGCTCGAGTACGCCGACGCGCACACGACGGCTCCTCCGGGCCACCTCGAGTCGGTGGATGCCTCCACCAGGGAGGGGTTCGCCGCCTGGGGGATGATGGTGGGCCGCCAGGAGGGTCGCTTCCTGGAGCTCCTGGTGTTCGCCACCCAGGCGAGCAGCGTCCTCGAGATCGGCACCTTCACGGGCTACTCGGCCATCGCCATGGCGGCCGGCCTCGGCAGAGACGGCGCCATCATCTCGCTCGAGGTCGACCCGCACCACGCCCAAGTGGCGCGAGGGAACATCGCGGCCGCAGGGCTCGAGAGCCACATCAGCGTGATCGAGGGCCCGGCACTGCGCTCCCTCGAGGAGCTGCAGGGTCCGTTCGACCTCGTCTTCATTGACGCCGACAAGGTCTCCTACGACGCCTACTACGAGGCGGTGCTGCCCAAGCTGGCGCCGCACGGGCTCATCGTGGCCGACAACACGCTGCAGAGGGGCGGTGTCCTGGCGTCGGAGCACGACCCGCACGAGGGGGCCCGGGCACTGCGCGCCTTCAACGACAAAGTCGTGAGCGACCCTCGCGTCGTGTGCGTCCTGACCACCATCCGCGACGGCGTGACACTGATCCGCCGGGCCGGCTGAAGGCCCGGCCGGGTGCGGGAGCGGGTGCGGAGCAGGACGGTGACGGGCTGACATGCTCGACTACCACCTCCATCTGTGGCCGCACCACGAGCACGACACGCCACTGCGGGTCGAGCAGCTGGCCGAGTACTGCGAGCAGGCGGAGGCCGCCGGGGTCACCGAGCTCGCCCTGACCGAGCACCTGTACCGCTTCCGCCAGGCCGACGCGCTCCTGGGCGGCTTCTGGGACGACGGGCGGGTGCCGCCCGCGTTGGCGGAATCCATGGCCGGCTACTGGAAGTTCCACGCCACCGCCGACCTCGACGCCTACGTGGCGTGCGCGCAGGAGGCCAAGGACGCCGGCCTGCCCGTCGTCATCGGCCTCGAGGTCGACTACTACGAGGGCCGCATGGACGACGTGGCCCGCCTGCTCGGGGGGTACCCCTTCGACGTCCTGCTGGGCTCGGTGCACTGGGTCGGCGGCTGGCGGTTCGACGATCTCGACGACCCGGTGTCGATGGAGCAGTGGTCGGTGCGCCAGGTCGACGCCTGCTGGGACGCCTACACCGCGGCGATGGAGGAGCTGGCCGCCTCGGGTGCGTGCGACGTGCTGGCCCACCCCGACCTGATCAAGGTCGCCGGGTACGTGCCGGACGCGCCGGCCGAGTGGTGGGACCGGATCGCGGAGGCGGCCTCGTCGTCGGGCATGGCGGCGGAGTTGTCCTCGTCCGGTTGGCGCAAGCCGGTGGGGGAGCAGTATCCGGCCCAGGGACTGCTCGAGCGTTTCGTGGCGCGCCGCGTCCCGCTCACCACGGCGTCGGACGCGCACCACCTCGACCATGTCGCGCACCGGGCCGAGGACCTCCGCGCGCTGCTGGCCTCGGTCGGCGTCGGCGAGCTGCAGGGGTACCGGGCCCGGGCCCCGCACGCGGTGCCCGTGGCGCGCGCCGGGGCGGGATCGGGCCACCCCGCCGTCGAACCGTCGGGGGCGTAGGTGCCGACCCCGGCCGAGCTGGCGCAGAGCCACACCGACCTCAAGCCCGAGGAGCTCGAGCATCTGCAGCGGCTGCTCGGGAGCTGGAGCGTGCTGGCCGACCTCTCCTTCTCCGACCTCCTGCTCCTGGTGCCGGTGCACACCGTGGGCGAGGACCAGGCCCGTGAGGCGGGGGAGGACCCCGAGCTCGTCGTGCTCGGGCAGATGCGGCCGAACAACCGCCCCACGCTGGTGGACCAGGATCTCGTCGGCCAGACCGTCAACGAGTCGCAGTGGACGCTGGTCGCCCACTGCCTGCACTCCGGCGAGATCGTGCGCGGCAGCATCCACCACCCGGTCCTCGGCGAGCAGGTCCCGGTGGAGAACATCCCCGTCCGCTTCGAGGGCCGGATCATCGCCGCGCTGCTCCGTGTCTCCCTGGCGCCGCTCAAGGGTCCGACCAGCATGTACGAGCGCACCTACCTCGACGTGTTCGAGAGGCTGGCCGACATGGTGGCGCAGTCCGCCTTCCCCTTCCCCGACGAGGACGTCGGTACCGAGGAGGCCCCGCGGGTGGGCGACGGGGTCGTCGTGGTCGACGCCGACGGGCGGGTGGAGTTCGCCTCGCCGAACGCGATGAACGCGTTCCACCGCATGGGGATCTACACCCAGCCCGAGGGGCGCCGGTTCGGCGACCTCGACATTGAGGAGTCGGCCGTCGAGTGGGCCCTCGCCACCGGGCGCCCCGTCGTGGAGGAGGTCGAGCGCCGCCCCGACGTCATCGTCCTCGTGCACTGCATCCCGCTGCTGTCGCACGGCGTGGTCACGGGGGCGATGATCCTGCTGCGCGACGTCACCGACGTGCGACGCCTCGACCGGCTGCTCCTCTCCAAGGACGCGGCCATCCGGGAGGTGCACCACCGCGTCAAGAACAACCTGCAGACGATCTCGTCGCTGTTGAGCCTCCAGGCCCGCCGGGTGGGCGACCGCGCCGCCCGGGTGGCGCTGCACGAGGCGGAGCGCCGCGTGCGCTCCATCGCGCTCGTGCACGAGATCCTGTCGCGCGACCCGAGCGACCAGGTGCCCTTCGCCGAGATCGTCGCCTCGCTGGTGCAGATGGCCGAGGACTCGGTCGTGTCGTCGCAGCCCATCGTGATCTCGGTCCACGGCGACCTCGGCGAGGTCACGGCCGACGTGGCCACGCCGCTGGCGGTGACGGTGGCCGAGTTGCTGCAGAACGCCGTCGAGCACGCCTTCGACCCCGAGGCCGGCGCCGGCACCAACTGGGCGACCGGGTTGGAGGGAGCAGGCGGTGCCGCGGGCGCCGCCACAATGGGCCACGTCGACCTCACGATGTCGAACGAGGAGACGGAGCTGCGCGTCGAGGTGCGCGACGACGGGCTGGGACTGCCGGAGGGGTTCGACATCGAGCGGACGTCGAGCCTCGGCCTCTCGATCGTGCGCGACCTCGTGGTCAGCCAGCTGGAGGGGACGATCTCAATGGAGGCCATGCCCGCATTCGAGGGCGGGGGGACGCGGGTGGCGATCTCGGTGCCGGTGCGGGCACCGAGATGAGCGCGGCGGCCGGTCGGGTGGCCCGCCCCCGGGAGGGTCTACGGCCAGGCCCGGCGCGCGGTGCTCAGAATGCGGCGCGCTGCGAACGGCGTGCGGCCAGCCACGCCTTGCGCAGCTTGCGGCGCTCCTCCTCGGAGGTGCCGCCCCACACGCCCGACTCCTGGTTCGTCGCCAGTGCGAAGTCCAGGCAGGGCTCGAGCGCCTCGCAGGAGCGGCAGACGCGCTTGGCAGCCTCGATCTGGTCGACCGCGGGGCCGGTCGTGCCGACGGGGAAGAAGAGGTCCGGTTCGGTGTTGCGGCAGGCGGCCATCCGCCGCCAGTCGTCCGCGTCCCAGTCGACTGTCCGGTTCCACATGAGAGCCATCGGGTGTGCCTCCACCAGCATTGTGATCCTTTTCACATGATCGGGCCCAAAAGGTGTCCGTCCGTGAAAAGCGGGTTAACGGGTCAGAGGGTAACGGCCTGCCGAAGGGCTGGCAAGGAGTTTTCGTGCAAAATTCCGCCGCCCGCGCGCTGCATCCGTGACAGGTGGATCGGAGGTGACCGGTGACGGCGGTGTACGCACACAGGGGTTGCACCGAGGGTTTCACCGAGAACACGCTGGACGCCTTCGCGGAGGCGCGGCGTCTGGGGGCCGACGGGGTCGAGCTGGACGTGCGGCTGACCGCCGACGGGGCCCTGGCGGTGCACCACGACGCCGAGATCCCCGGGCTCGGCTTCATCGCAGCGCTGGGCGTGGCCGATCTGCCGGCCCACGTGCCGCTCCTGCCCGATGTCCTGGCCGTCTGCGACGGGATGGTCGTCAACGTCGAGATCAAGAACGCCCCCCAGGACCAGGGGTGGGACCCGACCGAGGCGGTGGCGGCGCTGACGGCGGCGGCCATCGAGGAGGCCGGATGGGCCGAGCGGGTGATCGTCTCCTCCTTTCAGCCCGCCACGCTGCTGGCGGTGCAGGCGGCAGACGGCCGGCTGGCGCTCGGCGCGCTGTGGGGGTTCGCCGCCGACCCGGGGCCGGCTCTCGGCGAAGCCGTCGCGGCGGGGTTCCGGGCCGTTCACCCCTTCGTGACCTCGGTCACCCCCGAGCTGGTGGCGGAGGCGCACGCGGCGGGCCTCGCCGTCAACGTGTGGACGGTGAACGCGCCGGATGACCTGCGGGCGATGGTGGATCTGGGGGCGGACACGGTCATCACGGACCGGCTCCGTGCCGCGCTCGCCGCCACCCGCGGCGGGCACGGGGGCTGAGGCCCGGCCCAGGAGCGGAAAAGGGCCTGTCACCGGGCCGAATGGCGGCCGACCGCCCCGGTCCACAAAGATGGTCGGCCATGAACGTCGTCGTATGCGTGAAGCAGATCCCCGATCCGGCCGCCCCCGGAGCGCTGAAGCCGGACACCAACACCCTCGACCGGTCCGGCAAGCTCATCATGGACGACTCGGACAACTACGGGGTCGAGATGGCCCTCCAGCTGGCCTCCGGCGAGGGCGACGAGGTGACCCTGGTCTCCATGGCCCCCGGCGGCGAGACGTCGGGCCTGCGCACCGGCCTCGCCATGGGCGCGGCCAAGGCGATCCTGGTCAGCGACGATGCGCTGGCGGGCAGCGACGCGCTCGGGACGGCCAAGGTGCTGGCCGCCGCCATCGGGCGGGCCAACCCCGACCTCGTCGTCATGGCCACCGAGTCCACTGACGGCTACACCGGCACCCTGCCCGTGCAGGTGGCCGAGCTCATGGGGCTGCCGTCGGTCACCTTCGCCAAGGCGATCTCCGTCGACGGTGGCTCGGTCAAGGTCGAGCGGCAGACCGAGGCGGGCTACGACGAGGTGGTCTGCCCCATGCCGGCCGTGGTGACGGTCACGGCGGGCGTCGTCGAGCCGAGGTACCCCTCGTTCAAGGGGATCATGGCGGCCAAGTCCAAGCCGGTCGACAACCTGACGATCGCCGACCTCGGCATCGACGCGTCGCAGGTGGGCGCCGCAGGCGCCGGCCAGTTGATCACCGACGTCTCGGAGGCCGAGGCGCGCTCCGGCGGGGAGATCGTGGTGGACGAGGGCGACGGCGCGCAGCGCGTGGTGGCCTTCCTCGAGCAGCTGAAGGTGGTCTGAGATGCCGATCGACAAGGTGTGGGTGCTGGCCGAGGTGGGCGACAACGGTCCGACACCGGTCACGCTCGAGCTGTTGACCGAGGCCCGCGCGGTTGCATCGACGGTCGAGGCCGTGGCGTGGGGGGCGGACGTGGCGTCGCTGGCCGGTCCCCTCGGGGAGTACGGGGCGTCCACCGTCCACGACATCGGCGACCTCGGTGGCGCGTTGCCCGGCGTGCCCGTGGCCGCTGCGATCGCCGCGCTCGCGCAGGGTGGCAACGCGCCGGACGCGATCCTGATGCCGGCCACCTACGACGGCCGTGACGTGGCGGGGCGCCTCTCCGCCAAGCTCGACCGCCCCGTGCTCACCAATGTGACGGGCCTGGTCGAGGTTGACGGTGGGCTGGCCAGCCAGCACCCGGTCTTCGGCGGCAGCCACATCGTGACGGCGCGCTTCACCGGCGCGGGCCCCGGCATCTTCGTCATCCGTGCCAAGTCCTTCGCTGCGGAGCCGTCGGGCGGCGCCGCCGCCGCGGTCGTGCCGGCCGCGGTCCCCGACGTCGCAGCCACCAACACGGCCAGGATCGTCGAGCGCCACGTCGAGGAGCGCAGCGGGCCCAAGCTGGACGAGGCCGCAGTGGTCGTCTCGGGGGGTCGCGGACTGGGCGACGCGGCCAACTACGCGTTGATCGAGGAGCTGGCCAAGCTCCTCCACGGTGCGGCCGGCGCGAGCCGCGCCATCGTCGACGCCGGCTGGGTGCCCTACTCGCACCAGGTCGGCCAGACCGGCAAGACCGTGAAGCCGACCGTCTACATGGCGTGCGGGATCTCGGGCGCCACGCAGCACCTGGTGGGCATGAAGGGTTCGAAGAACATCATCGCGATCAACAAGGACCAGGAGGCCCCCATCTTCTCGGTGGCCGACCTCGGGATCGTGGGCGACGTGCACAAGGTCCTGCCGGCGTTGATCGAGGCGCTCAAGGCCAAGAGCTGAGCCTCGGCGACTGACGGGCGGCGCGGCGGTCCGCTCACCGCCCGGCCACCCCGATTTGGGGGTGGGCCGGCGATGCTGGCAGAGTGGTGGGTGACGTTGAGCCGGCCGTGCCGGGGCCACACCCGGCTGTCGCGTGCCCCGCGTGCGCGCTCTGACGGGGCGACCGGCGGTACATTCGGCGCACCTTCCTGATCTCGCCGATGCTCTTTCCCACCATCGACTTCGCAATCTTCTTCGCCGTCGCGTACACGGTGAACTGGCTGCTCAACCCCTACGCGCGCTGGTGGAAGCTCGCCATGATCGCGCTGAGCTACGTGTTCTACGGCTGGGTCGGGTGGAGCTACTGCCTCCTGTTGCTGGCCACCACCGTCGTGTCCTTCACCGGGGCAGCCTGGGTGTCGGCGACACGCGACGAGCGCAGCCGGCGCATCGCCATGGCGGTCTCGGTCGGCATGCTGCTCGGGATCCTCGGCTGGTTCAAGTACTACGGCTTCGTCTCGGTGAACGTCGACAACGTCACCCATGTCGTCGGGCTCGGCCGGGCGATCCCCCTCCTGCAGGTGGGACTGCCCATCGCCATCTCCTTCTTCACCTTCATGGCCATCAGCTACGTGGTCGACGTCTACCGGCGGGAGCTCGAGCCGGCCAAGCCGCTGGACTTCGCGCTCTACCTCTCGTTCTTCCCGCATCTGCTGGCCGGGCCGATCGTGCGGGGGACCGAGCTGCTGCCCCAGATCCGCCGGCGTCGCGACCCGGACGCCGTCGACTACTCGCGCGCCTTCTGGCTGATCCTGGCCGGGCTGTTCAAGAAGGTCGTGATCTCGTCCTACGTCTCGAGCGCGATCGTGACGCCCGTCTTCACGTCCCCCAGCCAGCACTCCGCCCCCGAGGCGATCTTCGCAGCGTGGGGCTACGCCGTGCAGATCTATTGCGACTTCAGCGGCTACACCGACATCGCCATCGGCCTCGCGCTCCTGCTCGGCATCCGCTTCCCGCAGAACTTCGACGCGCCGTACACGGCGCGCAACCTGCAGGATTTCTGGCGGCGCTGGCACATGACGCTCTCGCGCTGGCTGCGCGACTACCTGTACATCCCGCTCGGCGGGAGTGCGGGCAGCCAGGCCCAGACGATCCGCAACATCATGATCACCATGGTGCTCGGCGGCCTCTGGCACGGCGCGGCCTGGACGTTCGTGATCTGGGGCGCGCTGATGGGGCTGGGGCAGAGCTTCGGCCACCTGCGCCGCACCAGCCGCGTGCGCCGGGGGCTGCCGGCCGTCGCGGACGGCCCGGTGCGGGTCTGGGTGCAGCGGTTCCTCACCTTCCAATTCGTCTGCCTGGGCTGGGTGTTCTTCAACGCCTCGGGCACCTCGCAGGCCTTCGCCGTGCTGGGCCGGGTGTTCAAGGGGTGGGGCCAGGCGTCCCCGCTGGTCACGCCCCTGCTGGTCGTCACCGTCCTGGGCACGATCGCCTCCCAATTCGTGCCCCAGTTGAGCGTGGGCCGCCTGCAGGCCGCGTTCTCCCGGCAGCGGACGGCCGTACAGGTCGGCCTGCTCGGCTTCGCGCTGCTGGGCATCACCACCTTCGGTCCTGTGGGCGTCGCGCCCTTCATCTACTACCGCTTCTGATGACGGACGCCCGCACACCACCCCACCACGTGCAGTGGGAGTCGACGGCGGAATGGCGATCGCACCAGCACGCGGAACTGGCGCCACCCGACGACGGCCGGGTGCGGGTCCGGTGGACCCGCGCGCTGGCGCTCGCCCTCGGTGCGTTCGCGTTGTGGTTCCTCTTGTTCGCGCCGACGCTGCAGCACAACGCGCAGGTCTCGCCCGTCGGCACACGCCGCACCGTGAGCCTGGACGTCGTGGGGCCGGTGGCGGCGCTCAGCCGGGCGCTGGGCCTCTCGCACATCGTGTCGGTGACGGGTCGGGGCAACGGCCTCGCCACCGGGTCGGTGGCGCTCTCGTCGTCGGGGCCGCGGCCCGTCGTGCCGCGGCGCGGTCCGCGTCACGGGACCACACCGGGGCACGGCGGCAGCTCACCGACCCCGACGACGGCACCGCCCAACCCGAAGCTCCCCACGGCGGCCGACCCCCTTCGGGTCCTGATCGTGGGCGACTCCATCGGCCTCGACATGGGCGGACCGCTGCAGTCCGACCTGGCCGGGACCGGCGTCGTCAACGCGGCCCTCGACGGCCGGGTGAGCACAGGCCTGACCCGCCCCGACTACTTCGACTGGCCGGCGGAGCTGACGGCGGACCTCAAGTCGACGCAACCGCAGGTCGTCGTGGTCATGATCGGGGCCAACGACGCCCAGGACTTCCTCGGTCCGCCGGACGTGCCCTACACCTCGTCGCAGTGGAACACCCTGTACGCCCAGAGGGTGGCCCAGTTCATGCAGATCGCCGAGAGCGGGGGCGCCACGGTGGTGTGGGTGGGCATGCCACCCATGCAGGACCCGGGTCTGAACGCGCAGATGTCCGATCTCAACGCCGTGGTCCAGCAACGGGCGGTCGCCGCCCACCCCGCGGTCACCTACGTCAGCACGGACAAGTCGCTGGGGACCGCTCAGGGGGGCTACACCGCCTTCGTCACGAACGCGGCAGGGCAGATCGTCAACGTGAGGACCCCCGACGGCACGCACCTGACGCCGGGCGGCGGGCAGGTCGTGGCCCAGCA
>CAYWDQ010000046.1:0-22235 GCA_964457065.1 uncultured Acidimicrobiaceae bacterium
CGGGGATGGTCACGCCGAACAGGCCGAGCTCGCGCATCTGCTCCACGATGTCGACCGGATAGCGGTCATCACGTTCGAGCTCGGCGGCGACGGGAACGACCTCCCGGGCGACGAACCGCCGGACGGTCTCGATGATCTCCTGCCGTACGTCGTCGAGGTCATCCACGGTCATCGAAGGCCTTCCCTGAGCGCATCGGAGAAGTCTACATCCGTCCTATGTTGACGCTTGATCTCAAATAGGAGAAGAATGTTTCCGATGGTAGCGGCGACACTGCACAGTGACCTGGAGCTCGCCGCTGACCGGTTCGGAGGGCGCGCCGCCGTCCTCGCGGGCGATGATCGTTGGACGTTCCGCCGGCTCGACGAGCGCAGCAACGCGTTCGCCGGGCACCTCGCCGCGCGAGGTGTGCGCCCGGGGGATCGCGTTGTGCTGATGACGACGAACCGCGTCGAGTTCATCGCTGCGGTGTACGCCGTCAGCAAGCTTGGAGCGGCCGCAGTCCTGCTGAGCCCGGCGTGGAAGTCGACCGAAGTCCACCACGCCCTGGAGCTGACCGGTCCGGTGCATGCGGTGGCCGATGGCGAGGCCGCATCGCTGCTCGCCGAGTCCCTGGGCGGTGACCAGGTGACGGACCTCGACGACACGTCGAAGGATCCGTTCGCCCACAGCGGGGCGCGGCCGGCATCGAATGAGCTTGGCGGTGACAGCGAGGCGATCTTGGTCTTCAGTTCGGGAACGACCGGGCTCCCCAAGGCCGTGCGTCACACGCACCAGTCCATGGGTCACGCGACCGTGCACTGGCGCGACGTCCTCGGTCTCGGGCCCGATGACCGCTTCCAGGTGGCGACGCCCCCGTCCCACATCCTCGGACTTCTCAACCTGCTGACCGCGGTCTCGGCGGGAGCAACGGTGCGGTTGCACCGGCGCTTCGACCTCGACGAGGTGCTCCGGCGCATCGCCTCCGAGAAGATGACGTTGGAAATGGCAGTCGCGCCCATTGCGTTGGCTCTGGCCAACCACCCCCGCCTCGAGGAGTACGACCTCTCCTCGCTGCGCTACATCATGTGGGGCGCGACGCCGGTCACCGAGAGCGTCGCCCGGATCGTCACCGAGCGGACCGGCGTGCGCTGGTTGCCGGCCTACGGGGCCAGCGAGTTGCCGGTGATCGCGGCGAATCCGGTCGGCCGGCCCGAGCAGTGGCGTCTGGACTCCGCCGGGCTGCCACCCCCGGGCGTCGAGCTGCGGATCAGCGACCTCGAGAGCGGTGAGGTCCTCGAGCCCGGCGGGATCGGCGAGATCCAGGTGCTGAGCCCCTCCGTCATGGCCGGGTACCTCCCCGAAGCGGCCACAGCCGGGGCGTTCGCCGACGGCTGGTACCGCACGGGCGATGTCGGATGGCTCGAGCCCGAGGGCTGGGTCCACCTGACCGACCGCTCGAAGGAGATGATCAAGGTCAGCGGCTTCCAGGTGGCCCCCGCGGAGCTCGAGGCGGTCCTCCACCAGCATCCGGCCGTCCTCGACTGCGCGGTGTTCGGCATCGAGGATGCCCGGGCCGGCGAGGTGCCCGTCGCCGCCGTGCAGCTCGACCCGGACCAGAAGGTGGGCGACGACGAGCTCCAGCAGCTTGTGGCCGGTTCGCTGGCCACCTACAAGCAGCTTCGCCACGTCGTCGTCGTCGACGAGATCCCGCGCCTCCCGTCCGGAAAGGTGCTCCGTCGCACGCTGCGTGACCAATGGATGCTGTCGCACGTGGCACCGGCGCGCGACTGATGGACGTCCGCCTGTCCCAGGAGCAGCGGGCCCTCCGCGACTCGGCCACCCAGGTCGTCGACCGCCTCGGCCCCCGGGCCGTCGGCCAGATCGGCGATCCCGAACGGCTGGCCAAGCTGAACGCGGCGGTCGCCGAGACGGGCTGGCGCGAGCTGCGGACCGAAGTCGAGGGCGGGAGCACCCTGGCGACCGGTGTGGAAGCGGCAGTGGTTGCCGAGGAGCTGGGTCGCGGGCTGGCCGACGTCCCGTTCATCGGGCCGACCCTGGCCGTCGAGCTTCGGCGGCTCGCCGGCGCCGCGCCGGGTGACGCCATCGAGACCGTCGCCCTCGACGCCGGCCTTTCCTCGCTCTCGCGGGTCGTCGACGGCGTCGTACCGGCCGCGGTTGGAGTTGACGCGCGGGGCTCGGAGCGCGCGCTGCTCCTCGTCCCCGACGCCGAGGACCACCGCCTGGCCCAGGTCGAGCTCCACGGCGCGCCGACCGGCGTCGACCTCACGCGCCCGTCGGTCATCGTCGAGCCGTCGTCTCCGGCTGCGCTCGTCGATGCCGGGGACCGTCCGCTCACCGCGGATGACCTCACTCGCTGGACGGCCCTCGCTCTCGCGTTGACGTGTGCCGACCTGGTCGGGGCGATGCGCGGCGCGGTGGAGCTCTCCTGCTCGTACGCGGCCCAGCGCCGGCAGTACGGCGCCGCCATCGGCTCGTTCCAGGCCGTCCAGCACATGCTGGCGGACGCATTCGTCGCCATGGAGGGTTCCCGGAGCGTCACGCTGCACGCCGCATGGGCCGTGGATGCGCTCCCTGCGGGCGAGGCCCTGGTGGCGGCCGCCGCGGCGAAGGCGTACTGCGCCCGGGCGGCCGTCAGCGTGTGCGAGACGGCGATCCAGGTGCACGGAGGCATCGGCCACACGTGGGAATGCCTCGCCCACGTCTACCTGCGGCGGTCCCTGCTGTCGTGCGACATCCTCGGCAACGCCGGCACGTGCCTCTCGCTCGTGCTGGTACACCACGGGCTGGAGGCGGCCGATGGACTTCGGTGACTCGCCGGAGGAGTCGGAATTCCGCCTGCGGCTCCGTGCCTGGCTGGTCGACAACAACCCGAGCCTCCCGACGTCCTCCACGGACGACGAGTACTGGGCGGGCATGGCCGCCTGGCACCGGCTGCTCTACGACGGCGGCTTCTTCGGCATGTCCTGGCCCGCCGACATCGGGGGGCAGGGACTGTCGTCCGTCTACGAGGTGATCGTCGACGAGGAGCTGGCCGCCGCCGGGGCGCCGCCGCGGCCGAGCCTCGGCTACCTGGTCCAGGGCATCCTCGAGCACGGGAGCGACGACATCAAGCGCCGGTTCCTGCCCGGCATCGTCACTGGGCGCGATCGTTGGTGCCAGGGATTCAGTGAGCCCGACGCCGGATCCGACCTGGCGTCGCTGCGCACGCGGGCCGACCGGGACGGAGAGGACTACGTCGTCTCAGGGCAGAAGATCTGGACGAGCTACTCGGACGAGGCGGAATGGTGTCTGGTCCTGGCCCGCACCGACCACGACGTCGCCACGCACCGCGGCATCTCCGCGTTCGCGGTCCCGATGCGACAGCCCGGCATTGAGCAGCGACCCCTGAGGATGATCAACGGTGTCACGAAGGAATTCGGCGAGGTGCTCTTCGACGGCGCGCGGGTACCCGCACGGAACATGATCGGCGCGCCCGGTGAGGGCTGGTCGCTGGCCATGACCGTGGTGAGCCACGAGCGGGAGCCGGGGGAGCTGGGCTACGTCGCCCGCTACAGCAAGCTCGTGAACGACCTCAGCCGCCGCGTGCAGAAGGATCCCGGCGCCTTCGGACCGGATCAGGTCCGTGAGTTGGGTTGGGCGATCGTGGAAGTCGAGATGCTGCGACGGCACGTGCAGCGGCGCCTGTCCGATCGGCTCAACGGGATCTCGCACGGCCCGGAGGGGTCGGTCGACAAGCTCCTGATGACATGGGTGGAGCAGGCGGTGGGCCATGCCGCCCTCGCCATCGGTGGGATCGCCTACGGCGACGGCGGCGACACCTGGCTGAACGCCTACCTCTACAGTCGGGCCCAGAGCGTCATGGGAGGAACATCGCAGATCCAACGGAACCTGGTGGCTCGGCGGATCCTCGGGCTGCCGACCTCGTGAGCTCGACGGCCGGCGCCGGCCACGATCTGGAGGTCAGATGAGTTCGTACGACGTCCCCGATGTGCTCCAGGTCGTGGCCGACGGCCCGGTGCGGATCGTCCGCCTGAACAGGCCGGATCATCTCAACGCGACGAACCACGAACTCCACAAGGGGCTCGCTGCCCTGTTCCCGCAGATCGACGCCGACGACGATGCGCGGGCGGTCGTGCTGACCGGCAATGGCCGCGCGTTCTCGGCCGGGGGTGACTTCAGCTACCTCGACGAGTTGGCCATCGACGCGGAGCGCCGCAAGGACACCCTCGCAGACGGCCGCCGGATCGTGACCGGAATGGTGGCGTGCCGCGTCCCGATCGTGGCCGCGGTCAATGGTCCCGCAGTCGGTCTGGGCTGCAGCCTCGTCGCTCTGTCCGACATCGTCTTCATGGCCGAGAGCGCGCACCTGGCGGACCCCCATGTGGCCATCGGCCTGGTGGCGGCCGACGGTGGCCCCGTGACCTGGCCGCTTCTCATCAGCCTGCAATTGGCCAAGGAGTACGCGCTGACCGGCGACCGAATCCCGGCGCAGCGTGCCGCCGACATCGGCCTGGTGAACCATGTATGCCCGGATGACGAGGTGTTCGACCAGGCCCTGGCCTGTGCGCAGCGCATCTCGCGGTTGCCGCGCCGGGCCGTCGAGGACACCAAGCGGGTGCTCAACATGCACCTCGAACGAGCCGTTCTCGCGACCCTCGACTTTGCGCTGAGTGCGGAAGAGCGGTCGTTCGTGTCGCCGGAGCTCCGGGCGAACATCGACCGCTTCCTGGCCAAGGACGACGCTGGGAACGAGAAGCCGTAGCGTCATGCCCGGGTGAGCAACGCATGATCAATTGGACTCCCACGAGCCGTTGGAATTGATGACAACGCACGGCGGAGAGTCGCCCGGAACCGTGATCGAGCGACCCGACTCACGCGTTTGTGTCATCTGGTGCGTGGAATTACCTCGAAGGCGACTACATCGCCCCACCTGAAGGGTCTAAAATGAGAGATACGGAATGAGAGCGTCGACTCTTGGTGTTGCCCCGTCCGCGGTAGCGCTCCATGAAGGATTTCGCGGAAGTGGGACTGTGCAGACCGAAACAATCGACGCCTCGTCGGAAGACTTCGGCGTCCTCGCCCGTCAGGTCCGGGAGGCGGGCCTCCTCGACCGCCGGTTCGGCTACTACGGAGCGAAGATCCCCCTGACCGTGGCGGCCTTCGGCGCCGGGTTCGTCGGGTTGGTGCTGGTGGGGAACTCGTGGTTCGCGTTGCTCATCGCCGCCTTCCTCGGGCTCATGTTCACCCAGCTCGGGTTCGTCGGTCACGACGCGGGGCACCAAGAGGTGTTTCGCTCCCGGCGGGCCAACCGGTTGCTCGGGTTCGCAGTCGGAAACGTCCTGATCGGCATGAGCTTCGGTTGGTGGGTCCCCAAGCACAGCGCACATCACGCGCACCCCAACGAAATAGGGCGCGACCCGGACATCGGCGACGCCGGGGTCAACGTCCACGCGGACGGGCCGGACGCCGGCGGCAATGCGCTGACCCGCGCCATGGAGCGCTGGCGGGCACCCCTTTTCTTCCCCCTCATGGTCCTGCGCAGTACGGGCATCTACGTGCTGGGCATCCAGCGGCTGATCCGTCAGCGGAACGGCGTGGCCGGCGTGGAGGGTGCCCTCCTGGCCTTGCACGTCGCCCTCTACCTGACCTGCGTCTTCTGGGTCCTCTCACCGCTGAAGGCGGTGGCGTTCATCGCGGTCCAGCAGGCCGTGTTCTCGGTCTACCTCGGCTGCAGCTTCGCCCCGAACCACAAGGGCATGCCGATCATCGATGCCGACTCCGGTCTGAGCTTCGTCCGACGCCAGGTCGTCACCTCGCGCAACGTTGCCGGCGGCCGGTTCACCAACCTGCTGCTCGGCGGGCTCAATTATCAGATAGAGCACCACCTGTTCCCGAACATGCCCCGACCGAACCTGGCCCGGGCCCAGGGCATCGTGAGGGCCTTCTGCGTCGACAACAACCTCGCCTACCGCGAGGACAGCCTGATCGGTTCGTATCGCCAAACGCTCGCCTCGCTGCGGCTGCCTGTGTTGCCCGGCGTCGAGCGCGTGCCGGTGGGCGCCTCCGCCTGATCCGACGACGATCGGCGTTACTGCTGACCCTGGTCGTCGTCACCGACGAAGAGCAGGCCGCCCTGCGGCACGAACGCCGCGCCGCCGACCGCCAGCGGACTGACCTCGCCCGTCCACGGGTTGAGCGACGCCAGGTAGTTGGCCGGGTAGTCGGGAGGCGCCGGGCACGTTGCGGGGGCGCTGTTGGCGCCGCACGGCGTGGCCGCGACGACCGGGCCGCCGGGGAACGCCCCCGTGATCGCGTCGACCGCGTCATTGGTGGAATCGGTCGCGTAAAGGGTCCCCCGCGCCCCGTCCGGCCATGCCGTGTCGTCGACGGACTGCGAGAGGGAGAGCACGGAGAGCTTGTGATCAGGCCCCCATGGGTTGCCGACGAAGATCTGCTCCTGGTCGCCCTGGCTGGTCAGCATGAAGTCACCGGCGAAGCGCGGGCCGTCTTGCGGCACGATCTCGTTGGAATCGGGATCGGTGAGTGCCAGCCGCACCGTCTGCCCGCTCTGGGGCGTCCCCACGTTGGCGACGACGGCCGGGTCCTCGTCGCCGAAGAACGGTGTCACCGCCGCCACCGAGTCCCGCCGGTCGAGCGTCACCGAGTAGACGGCGGGGAAGCTGGCCTGCGGCGCGGGCAGCGACCCCGTGGTTCCCGGTGCCGACGCGCTGACCAGCAGCCGGCCATCGAGGACGGAGATGGCGTCGGTGCCGCCGTCGTGTGGCAACGCCTCGCTGTAAGAGAAGTGCTGCACCCTTCCGCCCGGACCCGGCGTGATCGCGTACAGCGACGAGTTGGCGTCTTCGTTGACCGTGGCAATGACCGTGCCCGTATCCGGGTCCGCCGTCACCCCGTCGGCCTTCCCCTGAATGTCCCACTGGGCGACGGGGTGGCCGCTCGGGGTCATCTCGACCACCGTGCTGTCCAGGTTGCCGTTCCCGTTCGCCTGACCCTGCGGGCCGACCCCGTTCTGGAAGCCGACGAAGATGTCGCGCCCGAGCCTGGTGATGTCGTCGGGACTGCTCAGCGGCTCCGAGCCGACCGTCGATGTGCCGGCGACGGTGAAGCTGTGCGTCAGCGAGTCGCCCGAGAGGATGGTCTGCGCGCTGAGGCCGCCACCGCCGTGCCAGTCGCCCCCGGCGGGGTCCGCCGACGCGGGCGCTCCGGCGGGCACGACCGCGATCAGGATCGGGGCGAGTGCGGCGCTGGTGAGGACGGTGAGGGAGCGGACGGAGTGGCTGCGCATACGGGCCTCCGGGTCGGGTCGTGCGTGCCTCCGACGGTAGGGGCGCCGCATGACAAGCCGTCGATCGGACGGTGACGGGCCGGTGAATCCTCGGTGACCGAGCCGGTGTCGGTGGCCCAAACGGCCGTTCCCGGGGTGTTTACTCTAAATACGATTGACTTAGTCAGGTTTAGGGGGTACTCTCCGGCGATGCGACGTCCCAACCTGTCCCGCCCCGCCTCCTTCCGGGCCGGCGGGGGGTGTCGGGCGGCGGCGGGCCCCCGGGGCGGCGTCGTGCCGACCGAGGTCGCGTCCCGTCTGGCCCCGGCCATGCAGTGGCCGGGCGCGCTCGACGTCGAGGATCGCTCCTGGCGGCTGGTGGCCCGGACGGCCGAGTTCGACGCCTGGCTCATCGCCTGGCCGACCGGAGGCAAGGTGGAGCTCCACGACCACGGCGCTTCCAGCGGCGCGGTGAGCGTCATCTCCGGGACCCTGGTGGAAGCGGTGCCCTGGCGCGACGACACGGGGCGGCTGGCGTTGGTGCACAACGAGCTCCGCGCCGGCACGACCCTCGGGTTCGGCGCCGGGCACGTGCACGACGTCACCAACGAGGCCGGTGAGGTAGCCCTGAGCCTGCACGTCTACAGCCCTGCGCTCACCTCCATGACCTCCTTCGACCTGGTGGGCGACCGCCTGGAGGCACAGGGTCTGCGCTGGGCCTACGACGGCAGCGAGGAGCGGGGTTCCGCCCTCGACCCCCCGTCGTGGGCCGGCGCAGGGGCGCTCGCCAGGTGAGCCGCTCCGCGGACGACCTGCTGGCGGCGGCCCGGAGCCAGATCGACCGGGTCGAGCCGCACGAGCTCCATCGGGTCCGCGCCGGCGGCGCGCTCGTTGTCGACATCCGCCCCGAGCGCCAACGAGCCGTCGAGGGCGAGCTCGGGTTCGGGATCGTGGTCGAGCGCAACGTGCTCGAGTGGCGCTTCGACCTCCAGGGTGGCCACGCGCTGCCCGAGGTGGTGGGCTACGACCAGCCGGTGGTCGTGGTCTGCTCCGAGGGGTACGCCTCGAGCCTCGCTGCGGCGTCGCTGCGCCAGCTCGGCTTCAGCCGCGCCGCGGACCTGGCGGGCGGGTACCGGGCCTGGCGGGCCTGGCAGGGCGACGACGTGGCGCCCGCCACGGTCATGCCGCGCCCGGCTGCTGCGCCCTCGTGAACCGGGCGGCCCCCTCGCCGTCGAGCCGGCCCGGTGGCAGCAGGCGGCCGCACACCACCAGGGCCAGCGCCTGGGCCGCCCCCGACACGGGCACGCCGGCGCCGTAGGACCACTCCAGGTCGTCGGCCCGCAGCTCCACGCCCTCGAGGTCGACACCGAAGACGTTCGGCGCGCCCGGGTCGGCGATGATCCCGAGGAGCCGGACGACGCGCTCGTCGGGCACCCGCCGGTCGAGCGGCACCGCCTCCACGATGTCGAGGCCGTGGATCACGCAGTGCGTGAAGGCGCCCGCCAAGCCTCCTCCCGGCGGCTCCCACCCGTGCAACACCTCTGAGCGGAGGTCGGCCAGGAGGGAGTCGACGGGGCGCGCGGCGTCGCGGGTCGCCACCGTGTCGGAGAGGCGAGTGAAGTCGCCCCCGGCCGCTTCCAGCTCGGCCAGGAAGGCAGGGCCGGAATAGCGCGCCGGCATCGTCACGTGCGCGACGACCTCCCGGGTGCGCCAGCCCTCGCACAGCGACCGCTCGTCCCACACCGCGGGATCCGAGGCCTGCAGCAGATCGGCCAGCGCGGCGTACTCGGCGGCGACCGCTCCGGCCAGGCCGGCGTCGTCGTCGAGCGGGGCAGGCGCGGTCATCGGAGCGCGCCGAGATGCGCGGCGAAGCGGTCCAGCGACGTCAAGAAGCCGGCCTGGGCCTCCGGAGCCAGGAGCGCCTCGGGCACGAACCTCTGGTGGATCCGTACCTCGGTGCGATCGGGGCCGAGCGCCACGAACTGCGTGGCCACCTTCATGCCCGAGCTCGTCTCGGTCCAGGCCAGCAGCTCGGGCTCGCGCACCTCGTCGTAGACCGCCCGGGTCGGGTACTCGCTCCCGTCGGCGTCGTTGACCATCACGGTCTCGAACACCCCGCCGGGCCGGGCGTCGACCGTGATGCGGTCGCGCGGTGTGCTGACGCCCGTCGGCCCCCAGAAGTGCGTGAGGTGGTCGGGATCGATCATGCAGCGGAAGACGAGCTCACGCGGCGCGTCGAAGACCCGGCTGAACCGGAGCTCGTCGGGCGCGTCCGGCGATCCGCGCTCACCCATGTCCCTGCTCCCTTCCCTTTGACGGACCGGCTGGCGCCGGCCGGCGCCGCAGGTCGGCCAGCAGCACGTCGAGCTTGTCGAAGCGCTCCTCCCACACCCTCCGGTTCGCGCCGATCCAGTCCAGCGCGCCGTCGAGCACCTCCACCTCGAGGTGGCACGGGCGGAACTGGGCGTCGCGTCGCCGCGAGATCAGGCCGCCGCGCTCGAGCACCTTGAGGTGCTTGGAGATCCCGGGCAGCGACATGTCGAAGGGGGCGGCCAGCTCGCCGACCGTCGCGTCGCCCCGGGCCAGCCGGCTCACGATGGCGCGCCGGGTGGGGTCCGCCAGCGCGGCGAACGCCGCATCGAGCCGGTCCTCGGTCATCGTCATGGCTGTATTTAACCAAAGAGTTAGTTAGCTGTCAAGTTAAATACTGTCGAGGTCCTGCTACCGTTCGTTGGTCGGGGAGACTGCCACCAAGACGAAAGGCGCTGGTCGTGCTGCTGCAGGTGATCACGGGTACCACCCGGGAGGGTCGGTTCAGCGAGCGGGTGGCGGCCTGGGTGATGGACCGTCTCGAGCAGCCCGACGAGTTCGAGGTCGAGCTGGTCGACTTGCGTTCGCACCCGCTGCCGTTCTTCGACGGCACCCCGCCGGCCCGGTCGGGTCGCGACTACGCCGAGGAGGCGGTGGCCCGCTTCGGGCGAGTGGTCGACCGGGCGGACGGGTACGTGATGCTGACCGCCGAATACAACCATGGCTACCCGGCGGTGCTGAAGAACGCGCTCGACTCGACGTTCGTGGAGTGGCGGCGCAAGCCGGTGTCGTTCGTGGGTTGGGGCAACACCGGCGGGGCGCGGGCCATTGAGCAGCTGCGCGCCGTGGCGGTGGAGTTCGAGATGGCGCCGCTGCGTCACGCCGTCCACGTGCTGCCCGACGTGATGCGCGCCATCCTCGGCTCGGACCACCCCGAGGACCCGGCCCACTTCGCGTCGCTCGAGCCGCGTCTGGCCATGATGGCCGACGATCTCGTGTGGTGGATGCGGGCGCTCGCGGCGGCACGGGCTGCCGACGGGTAGACCGGGACCCATGGACAGCCCTCTGCCCCCGCTCCGTGGCTCGGTCGGGCGCCTGCACCAGCTCTGCCGGGGTCTCGACGACGCCCAGCTCCAACGTCGGTCCTACTGCCGTGACTGGCAGATTGCCGACGTGCTCTCGCATCTCGGCTCGGGCGCCGTCATCATGCGGCGCCGCCTCGACGACGTCCTGGCCGGCCGCACGACGCCGGACGACTTCGCCCCGTCGGTGTGGGATGTCTGGAACGCGAAGTCGGCCAGGTCCAAGGCCGACGACGCGCTCGTCGCCGACGAAGCCGTGCTCGAGGCTCTCGAGGCGGTGCGCGCCGAGGACCGCACCCGCGTGACGTTCCCGATGGGGCCACTGGCCCTGGAGTTCGACCAGTTCGCGGCCATGCGGCTCAACGAGCACGCGTTCCACACCTGGGACATCGAGGTCGTCTTCGACGACGGCGCCCACCTCCCCGGCGACGTCGCCGCGGTCGTGGTCGACAACCTTGGCCTCATCGCGCGCTTCTCGGCCCGGCCGACCGGTGAGACGCGCACGGTCGGCATCACGACGTGGGATCCGGCACGGGACTTCGCCGTCCGCCTGACGCCGGACGGCGTGGAGCTCGCCACGGGCGAAGGCGGGCGCGAAGCCGGACTGGAGCTGCCCGCCGAGGCCTTCTGCCGACTCGTCTACGGCAGGCTGGACGTGGAGCATACGCCCGCGTTCCGCGGCGACGCCTCGGCGCTCCAGACCCTGCGCGCCGTCTTCCCCGGCCCCTGATCCGGCGGGCGCGCCGGGGTCGGCCGTGCCGCGCTGAGGCAGGATGGGGTGTGCCCATCGCCCACCTGGCCAGCGACGCGAGCCCCGCCGAGGTGGCGGCCGTCGTCGGGCGCGTCGGGGCCGTGGTCGTCGACAGCGTGGCGCCGGCGGCGCTGCTCGATCGCATCGAGTCGGAGCTGCGCCCGTATCTGCGTGCGACGCCGACGGGCCCCGACGACTTCAGCGGCAGCCGCACCCGGCGGACGGGCGCGCTGATCGCCCGGTCCGCCTCGTGCCGCGAGCTCGTGATGCACCCGTTGGCTGTGGCCACGGCGCGTGCCTTCCTCGGGCACGCCACGAACATCCAGCTGCACCTGACGCAGGCCATCGCCATCGGCCCGGGGGAGACCGCGCAGCCCATCCACCGGGACCAGTGGGCGTTCGACTTCTTCCCCTTCCCGCAGGGCTACGAGGTCCAGTGCAACACGATCTGGGCGCTGACCGATTTCACCGAGGAGAACGGCGCCACCCGGGTGGTACCGGGCAGCAATGCCCGCGAGGACAAGCTGACGTTCGGTCCTGACGACAGCGAGCCGGCGGAGATGTCGCGGGGCTCGGTCCTGTTCTATTCGGGCAGCGTGTACCACGGCGGGGGCGCCAACCGCTCCGCCGGCACCCGCATCGGCTTGAACATCACCTACAACGTGGCCTGGCTGCGCCAGGAGGAGAACCAGTACCTCTCGGTGCCGCGCGAGGTGGCCCGGACGCTGCCGACGGACCTGCTCCGGCTGATGGGGTACGACCGCGGCGCGTACGCGCTGGGCTACATCGGCGACCTGCGCGATCCCATTGAGGCGGTGCGCCCGGGCACGGGCTCGACCGGGTTCGCGGTCGGCGGGTAGCGCGGCGCGGCGACTGCAGCCCCCGTGCGATCAGTCCCTGCACGCGCGCGCACCACTACCGTGGACACCGTGCCGGTCGACATCCGCAGGGCCACGGTGGACGACTACGACGAGGTGTTCGACGCGTTCAGCAGGATCGTGGCTGCCGGCGAGGGGTTCCCGCAGCAGCCCCCCCTCACGCGCCCCGAGTTCGACGACTACTGGGTGGCGCACTCCTCCGCGGTGTCCGTCGCCCACTTCGGCGGGTGCCTCGTCGGTGCCTACTACCTCAAGCCCAATTTCGTGGGCCGCGCGGCGCACATCGCGAACGCCGGCTACTTCGTGCTCGCCCCGTATAGGAGCACGGGGGTCGGGCGGACGATGGTGGAGCATTCGCTGCGCCAGGCGCGGCGCCTCGGCTTCGATGCCGTGCAGTTCAACCTCGTCTTCGAGTCCAACCCGGCCCGCGCCATGTACCGCAAGCTCGGGTTCGCGGAGGTGGGCCGGATTCCGGACGCCGTCGACGGCGAGGACGCCCTGATCTACTGGCGCAGCCTGCAGGACGTCGAGCCATGAGCGGAGCCGACGTCACGGTGGAGCAGCACGGCGACCACGTCGGTGTCGTGCGCATGCACCGGCCACCCAACAACTACTTCGACACCATCCTCCTCGAGGACGTGGCCGCCGCGTACGAGGAGTTGGACCACTCGGGCTGGTGTCGCGCCGTCGTGCTCGCGTCGGAGGGGCGGCACTTCTGCGCCGGGCTCGACTTCGCCGCCAACGCCGGGCAGGACATTGCGGAGCTCTACCGGGCCGCGCTCCGTCTCTTCGCCGCGCCGCTCCCGGTGGTGGCCGCGGTGCAGGGTGCGGCCATCGGTGGTGGCTGCGGGCTGGCGCTCTCGGCGGACTTCCGGGTGGCGACGGCACAGAGCCGCTTCAGCGCCAACTTCGCGCGGCTGGGCTTCCACCACGGCTTCGCCCTGTCCGTGACGCTGCCCGCCACCGTTGGGCGGCAGGCAGCGGCGGACCTGCTGCTCACCGGGCGGCGCGTCGGGGGCGACGAGGCACTGGCGCTCGGCCTGTGCGACCGCCTGGCCGGTGACGGCGACCTGATGGCGCAGGCGCTCGGTTACGCGGGCGAGCTGGCCGCGTCGGGGCCGCTGGCGGTCCGCTCCATCAGGGCGACGCTGCGTCGCGGCCTGGTCGCCGAGGCCCGGTCGGCCATGGAGCACGAGTGCGCCGAACAGCTGCGCCTGCGCGACAGCGCCGACTTCGCCGAGGGGGTGCGGGCCGCCGCCGAGCGTCGGCCGCCGCGCTTCAGCGGGTCATGAGCGGGCCGGGGCCCCGGGTCCACGACCTGAACACGGACTTCTCCTGGGCCGAGCACGCGGGCCCGTTCCGCGCCGTCACCCCCGCGCAGGCCCGCCAGTACGACGAGCAGGGGTTCTTCGTGCTCGAGGATGTGCTGACGCCGGCCGAGCTGGCGTCGCTGGTGGAGGCCATCGACCCGTTCGAGGCGCGTCAGGAGGAGGCGTTGCGCGCCATGGAGGGCGGCCGCTTCTTCATCGCCCGCGCCGACGAGATCACCTTCACGACCCACCTGGTGGCGCGCTCGGACCTGCTGCGCCGCTTCACCTCGAGCGTGCTGCTCGCCGACGTGTGCGCCGACCTGATCGGTCCCGACGTCCGGCTGTACTGGGACCAGGCCGTCTACAAGAAGCCGGGCACCGAGTCACCGTTCCCGTGGCACCAGGACAATGGGTACGCGTTCGTCGAACCGCAGCAGTACCTGACCTGCTGGGTGGCGCTGACCGACGCCACGGAGGACAACGGGTGCCCCTGGGTGGTGCCGGGCCTGCACCGGCTCGGCACCCTCGCCCACGAGTACTCCGACATCGGCTTCGTCTGCCTGGACGACCCCGAGCGCGCCGTGGCCGTCCCGGCGTCGGCGGGCAGCATCGTGGTGTTCTCGTCGCTGACGCCGCACTCGACAGGCCCCAACCGCACCGATGCCGTGCGCAAGGCCTACATCGTGCAGTACGCACCGAGCGGCGCTGCGGTGGTCCGCGGCGAGCCGGGCGGCACCGCGACGCGCGTCACCGCCGACGACCAGTCCCGCCAGTACGAGGTGCTGCGCGCGGGCGCTCGCCTCACGCCGCCGGGGCAGCCGGAGGCGGGGCGCCCTTGAGGTGCCCGCCGGCGACCGGCGCCTTGCGGCGGCCGGACCAACGCCAGCGGGCGCCGCGACGTGGCGTCGGGAGCCCCGGCGCTGTGCCCGCCCTCGGCTCGGGCAGTGGCTCTGGTCGTGGCTCTGGCAGTGGATCGGTCTTCATGTCGTCTGCGCTCCTGCTCTGTGAGACCCGGCGATCTGCCGTCCTTCGCACTGTGCGGCGCGCCCGTGTGGCCGCCCTGCGGGCCGGCTGGGACCTTGGTCACAACCTGGCGGTGGCGCAGGAGTCGCAGTGGCGAAGCGCACTAGGCTCATTGTCCAGTCGCTGACTACAGGACCAAGGGAGGTTCCCATGACACAGGTCGCACCCGTCAAGGACTGGGCCACCGACTTCGACGTGCTCGATCCGCGATACGTGACGGACCCCTTCAGCATCTGGGACGAGCTACGGG
The DNA here is from genome assembly GCA_964457065.1 of uncultured Acidimicrobiaceae bacterium. Taxonomy (GTDB): domain Bacteria; phylum Actinomycetota; class Acidimicrobiia; order Acidimicrobiales; family RAAP-2; genus Bog-473. The sequence goes on from CAYWDQ010000046.1 coordinate 14,891, forward strand.
GGACCTGCCCGATCGCCCACACGAACCGGCGCAAGAGCAGCTGGCTGCCGACTCGCTACGAGGACGTCACGGCCATTGCGCATGACATCGAGCACTTCAGCTCCAACAAGGTGGCGGTGATCCCGGGCGACGAGGACGAGGATCCCAACGCCGACTTCGACGGCCCCAACCTCGAGTACGGGCTGCCGCCCATCTCCTCGGACCCCCCGTTGCACACCTGGACCCGCCGGCTCCTCCTGCCCTGGTTCTCGCACAAGCGGGTCGACGGCTACGTGCCGATGACGAGAGGGCTGTGCACGAAGCTGCTGGACGGGTTCGCCGACTCCGGGCAGGCGGACGCCGCGGCCGACTACGCGCAACAGATCCCGGTCCGGGTCATCGCCCACATCCTGGGCGTCTCGCCGGACCTCTCGGACACCTTCACGGGGTGGGTGCGCGACGTGCTGGAGTTCGCCGACGACGCCGAGCGGCGCCAGCGCGGTGCCGAGGGACTGCTCTATTACTTCGTGGGGCAGCTCGAGGAGCGCCGCGCCAACCCCGGCGACGACCTCCTGAGCGAGCTGCTGACCACCCAGGTGGACGGGAAACCCGTCGACGACGGCATCGTGCTCGGCATGGCGGCGCTCGCCCTGATCGCCGGAGTCGACACCACGTGGAGCGCCATCGGCTCCTCGCTGTGGCACCTGGCCGCACACCCCGAGGACCGCAAGCGGCTGGTGGCCGAGCCGGAGCTGATGCCGACGGCGATCGAGGAGCTGCTGCGGGCCTACTCGCCCGTGACCATGGCCCGGGAGGTCACCGAGGACGTCGTGTACGCGGGCTGCCCCATGAAGGCCGGCGACAAGGTGCTCATGAACTTCCCGGCCGCCAACCGCGATCCCGAGGCGTTCGAGCATCCCGAGATCGTCCAGCTCGACCGGGCCCACAACCGCCACGTGGCGTTCGGCTCGGGCATCCACCGCTGCGCCGGGTCGAACCTCGCCCGGATGGAATTGCAGGTGGCGCTCGAGGAGTGGCTGGCCCGCATCCCGGAATTCTCCCTCGCCGAGGGCGCCGAGGTCACGTGGGCCGGCGGCCAGGTCCGCGGCCCCCGCATCTGCCCGGTGGTGTTCCGATGAGGCTCCGCGTCGATCCCGACAAGTGCCAGGGCCACGCCCGCTGTTACGGGCTGGCTCCCGAGATCTTCGACGTCGACGACTACGGGCTGGCCTCGGTCATCGTCGACGAGGTGCCACCCGAGCTCGAGGAGAAGGCACGTCTGGCCGTGGCCAACTGCCCCGAGTACGCGATAGAGATCGTCAGCGAGTAGCCAGGCCCCCCGGGCGGGCCCGGCGCGGCCGGCACGCTCAGATGCCGGCCAGCGCCAGGACGCCTTCGCCTTGGGCTTCGCCCTCGGCCAGGGCCTCGTCGGTGGACGGCCGCGCCCGCCGGATGAGGCCGAAGGCCGCGGCCGCGGCCACCGCCAGCACGATGGCGCTGAAGGTGAAGGCCGTCGTGTAGCCGTGGATGGCCCCGGCGGTCAGCGCCTCGGGCGAGTGACCGTGCGCCACCACGTAGGAGACGGTGGCACTGGTGGCGATGGTGTTGATGAGCGCGGCACCCAGGGAGCCCCCGGTCTGCTGTGTCGAGTTCACCAGCGCGCTGGCCACCCCCGCGTCCTCTTGGCTCACGCCCAACAGGGCCGTGCTGCTCATGGCCACGAACGACAGGCCCATGCCCAGGCTCACGATGACCTCGGCCGGGAGCACGGTGCTCACGTAGGTCGAGTGCACGTCCAGGGTGCTGAAGAGGAAGAGCCCGCCCGTGGCCATCAGGAGACCGAATGTCAGGAGTGCCCGCGGCCCGAAGCGGGGCAGCAGCCGGCTGGCGGCGGTGGCTCCCGTGATGATGCCGAGCGAGAACGGCACGAAGGCGAAGCCGGACTTCAGCGCCGAGTAGTGCAGCACGCCCTGGAAGTAGTAGGTCAGCGAGAGGAAGGTGCCGAGGATCGCCGTCCCGACCAGGAGCGAGGCGAGGAACGAGCCGCCCCGGTTGCGGTCGAGCACGATGCGCAGGGGCAGCAGCGGGTGGTGAGCGCGCTGCTCGATGAGGACGAAGGAAACCAGCAGCACGGCCGCGGCGCCGAACAGCATGAGCGTGGTCGACGAGGTCCAGCCGTCGGTGCCCGCCTTGGTGAACCCGTAGACGAGCGCCAGCAGGCCGCCGGTGACGGTCACCGCGCCGGGCAGGTCGTAGCCGTGGTTGGCCGAGGCCCGGCTCTCCGAGACGTAGCGGAAGGCGGCGACCGCGGCGACGATGGCGATGGGCACGTTGATCAGCAGGGTCCAGCGCCAGGATGCGAACTCGGTCAGCACGCCGCCGAGGATGAGGCCGATGGCGGCGCCGGCGCCGGCGATGCCGCCGTAGACGGCGAAGGCCCGGGCCCGCTCCTTGGGCTCGGTGAAGGCGACCGTGAGCAGCGAGAGGGCGGCGGGGGCCATGACGGCGGCGAAGGCACCTTGGAGAGCGCGCGCGCCGAAGAGCATGGCGGAGTTCTGGGCCAGGCCCCCCAACGCGGAGGCGCCGGCGAAGCCGATCAGGCTGATGACGAACATGCGCTTGCGGCCGAAGTAGTCCGCGATGCGCCCGCCCAACAGGAGGAGCCCGGCGAACGAGAGCGTGTAGGCGGTCAGCATCCACTGCCGGTTGGCGGCCGAGATGTGCAGGGCCCTCTGGGCCGACGGCAGGGCGATGATCACCACCGAGGCGTCGAGCACCACCATGAGCTGGGCCACCGCGATGATGGCCAGCGCCCGGAAGCGCTTGGGGTCGAGGTCGGGCCCTGTTCCGGTGGTCTGGCCCGGGGTGTCGAGGGTCGAGGTCATGGCGTCTCCGTCTCGTCGAAGGGGGACCGAACCCGATCGCCCTGGCCTCCTGTCGCCGCCCTCGCCTGGGAAAGGTCTGGTTTCGGCAGCCCGGATGGCCTACAATCGGAATCGGAGTATTGGTTCCACTTACACTATACGGAACGCAGACTCCGTTTGTCAACGGGGGAGGAGAGATTTCCGTGGGCCTGAATTCGAAGCTACCGGGAGGGTGTGACGCGCCGAGCGCCGTCGCCGCGCGCCCGCAGCGGGCCGACGCGCTGCGCAACCGGGCGCGCATCCTCGAGGCGGCCGAGGTGGTCTTCGCGGCGGAGGGCATCGAGGTGCCCGTCGACGTGATCGCGGAGAAGGCCGGCGTCGGCGTGGGGACGCTCTACCGGCACTTCCCGACCAAGGAGAAGCTCTGCGAGGCCATCCTGCTCGACCGGCTGTCGGCGCTCACCGTCGACGCGCAGTCGCTGGCCGACGCCGAGGACCCGGCTGCCGCCTTCTTCGGCTTCCTGGCGCACATCGTGGAGGAGGGCGCGGCCAAGCGGGACCTCATGGCGGCGGTGATGGGCGCCGGCGTGGAATTCGACCTGGCGGCCGCCGAGGTGAAGGACGGGCTCCGCGACGCCGTCGGCGTGCTGCTGCAGCGGGCGCAGTCCGTGGGCGCCGTGCGCCCCGACGTGACGGCGGCCACCGTGGTGTCCTTGGTCGGCGCCACCTGCCAGGCGGCCGCGCACACCGACCTGACGCCCGCCTGCGATCTGCTCGGCATCGTGTGCGACGGGCTGCGGCCGCAGGGTGGCGCCTGAGCGCTGCGCTCAGCGCTCGGTGTCGCGCGAGCGGGGCCGCATCCGCAGCATCTCGCCGTAGGAATCGATGGGGCTGCGCAGCGAGAGCCCGCCGTCACACTCGAGCACCTGCCCGGTGACCCACTCCATTGAGTGCAGGGCGATGATGGCCTGGGCGATGTCGTCGGCCTCGCCGAGACGCCCCAGCGCGGTGCGGTCGGCCACGCCGGCGAGCCACGGGGAGCCCTCGACGGATGCCGCACGACTTTTCCCGAGCATCGGTGTGCGCGTCACGCCCGGTGCGACGGCGTTGACGCGCAGGCCCATCGGCCCCCATTCGGCCGCGGCGACCTCGACCAGCATGGACAGCGCCGCCTTCGATGCGCAGTAGAGGCCCATGTTGCGGTCCACCAACCGCGCGCTCACGCTCGAGACGGCGACGAACGAGCCGGCCACGCCCTCGTCGCGCATGGCACCGACCCAGGCCCGCATGCAGAGCCAGGGCCCGCGGGCGTTCACCCGCATGATCCGGTCGAAGTCGGCCGGGGCGGCGTCGACCAGCATCCCGGCATGGCCGACGCCTGCGGTCACCGTGACGGAGGTCGGGACGCCCCAGCGCATGCGGGTCAGGCCGACGGCCTCGTCGATCTCGTCGGGCTCGTTGACGTCGCAGGTGACGTCGCGGGGGCCCGCGATGTCCCAGGTCACGGTCGTGGTGCCCCGGGCGCGCAGCGCGTCGGTCAGCGCGGCGCCGATGCCCGAGCCGCCCCCGACGACGACCGCCAGCGCCTGTGCCCCGTCCTCCATGTGCCTCCCTTCGGATCCGCCCAGGGCCAGACCGTACCCGGCAGGCGGTGGCAGACTCGTGGCCCATCGTCTTCCCGGAGGCCCCGTGGCCAAGCTGCACCACTCTGCGATCGCGACGCGTGACGTCGAGGTCAGCTCCGTGTTGCCCACGCTCTTCGGCGGGGAGACCACCACGCTGCGCTCGGTGTTCCTCGGGGAGACGGCCTCCCCGGAGAGCGAGATCGTCGACCTCGACACGGTCCTGCCGCACCTGGCGGCGCTCGACGTCGCCCGGCGCAACCTCGCCGCGCTGGCGGAGGGTGACGGGTGAGCGAGCCGGGGTCCGGCGCTTCGGAGTCCGGCGGGGCGGAACCGCACCGGCGGGTCGCCATCATGGGGGCGGGCGCGGGCGGTCTGGGGCTGGCCATCCGGCTGGCCAAGTCGGGGCAACGCGACTTCGTCCTCTTCGAGGCCTCCGACGGCGTGGGCGGCACCTGGCGGGCCAACACCTACCCCGGCGCGGCGTGCGACGTGCCGTCGCACCTGTACTCGTACTCCTTCGCCCTCAAGCCGGACTGGAGCAAGACCTACGCCAACCAGCCCGAGATCCTCCAGTACTTCGAGGACTGCGCCGACCGCTTCGGCATCCGCCCCCACCTCCGCCCGCACACGCGCATCACCGCGGCGCGCTGGGACGAGGGGGCGCGGCACTGGCGTCTCTCCGACGCCGCGGGCCGCACCTACACCGCCGACGTGTTCGTGAGCGCAATCGGGACCTTCACCATGCCGTTCGTCCCTCAGATCGACGGTCTCGGGTCCTTCGCCGGCCCCTGCTTCCACTCGGCGCGCTGGGAGCACGGGCACGACCTGGCGGGGGCCCGGGTGGCGGTCATCGGCACGGGCGCCAGCGCGGCGCAGATCGTGCCCGAGCTGGCCCGAGAGGCGCGGGCGGTCTGCGTCTTCCAGCGCACACCCCAGTGGATCCTGCCCCGGTCGGACAAGCCCTTCACCGAGGAGCAGAAGCGCCGGTTCGCGCGCAACCCGATCGCGGCGCGCCGCCATCGTCGCGACATCTACTGGGCCTTCGAGAACACGATCGCCTTCCGCCACGGGGACGAGGTGGCCGAGCAGCTCGAGGCGCTGGCCCTCAGCCACATCGACCACCGGATCGCCGACCCCGAGCTGCGGGCCAAGCTCACGCCGGACTACCCCTTCGGGTGCAAGCGCACACTGGTGTGCAGCGACTTCTACAAGGCCCTCGTGCGCGACGACGTCGAGCTGGTCACCGAGGGGATCGAGCGCGTCAACCCGGGTGCCATCGTCACCGACGACGGGCGGGAGCGGCCGGTGGACGCAATCGTGCTGGCCACGGGCTTCAAGGCCACGGAGTACCTCGAGGGGATCGACGTGGTGGGCACCGGTGGCCGGCACCTGCACGACGACTGGGACGAGGTGGCCCACGCCTACATGGGCCTCACGGTGTCGGGGTACCCCAACTTCTTCATGCTCTACGGTCCGAACACGAACCAGGGCGGCAACTCCATCATCGTGATCCTCGAGGCGCAGGCCACCTACGTCCTGGGCGCGCTGCGCGCCATGCGCCGCCGCCGCGTTCGTGCCGTCGACGTCCGCCGCGAGGTCATGGACGCCTACAACGAGGAGCTGGCCGAGGCCCTGGCCGGCACCGTGTGGAGTGACGGCTGCCAGAGCTACTTCAAGAACGCCAACGGGAGGATCGCCACCCAGCTGCCCCAGACGTCCCGGTGGTACACCGAGAAGACGCGCCGCTTCCGGATGCGGGAGTATGTCCGTTCATGAAGGCAGCCGTGTACTACGAGACCGGGGCACCCGACGTCTTCCGCTACGAGGACGTGCCCGACCCCCTGCCCGGCCCGGGCGACATCCTGATCGACGTGGAGGCGGTCAGCATCGAGGGGGGTGACACGCTGAACCGGCTGGGCGGGGCGCTGGGCCCGGTGCCGCACATCGTGGGCTACCAGTGCGCCGGCACGGTGGCCGAGGTCGGTGCCGACGCGCGTGGGTTCGCGGTAGGGGACCGGGCGGTGACCGTCGGCGTCGACGGGTCGCACGCCGAACGCAGGGCGGTGCCCGAGGCGTTCGCCTGGAAGATCCCCGAGGGGGTCTCGACGGACGAGGCGGCGTGCGTGCCGGTGCCCTTCGGCACGGCGGACGACTGCCTCTTCGAGTTCGGCCGGCTGCAGGCGGGAGAGACGGCGCTCGTCCATGCCGGCGCCGGAGGGGTGGGGATCGCGGCGATCCAGATGGCGAAGCGGGCCGGCGCCCGCGTCCTCGCCACGGCTTCGAGCGACGACCGGTTGGAGCGTCTGCGGGAGCTGGGCCTCGACGAGGGCATCAACTACCGCACCCACGACTTCGTCGCCGAGGCGCGCCGGCTCACCGACGGGCGCGGTGTCGACGTCGTGGTGGACTCGGTGGGGGGCGTGACCCTGCAGGGGAGCATCAACGTGCTGGCCTACCGGGGCCGCTGCGTGACGGTGGGCGACGCCGGGAGGGCGCCCGCCGAGCACGTCGACATCTCGACCATGCGACCCAACAACCAGACGCTGTCGGGCTACTTCCTGGGGGCCGAGCTGGTGCTCTCACCTCGCCCCCACGCCATGATCGCCGGGCACCTCGACGCCATCGCGAGGGGCGAGCTCAAGGTGGTCATCGACCGCACCTTCCCGCTCTCGGACGCCGCGGGCGCCCACGCCTACATCGAGAGCCGCCAGGCCTTCGGCCGGGTGCTGCTCGTCCCCTGACCCTGCCCTCAGCCGGCCGCCGACGTGCTGACGGCCGCCGCCGGGGCGGAGGATCGGCGGTCGGGATGCGGAACGGCTCTCAGGATGTTGAGCCCGCCCACGACCAGGATGATCGTCGCCCAGAGTCTCGGGATGT